>CAILVI010000372.1 GCA_903837595.1 uncultured Thiodictyon sp. | reverse complement strand
CACCGAGCCGGAACCCGACCAGCAACTGCTGCTCGACCGGCTGCATCTACACCTGCACGAGCAACCCCCACCGAGGATTACTGCCGCTCACCAAGCTTCCATACACTAATCGCTGTGTAGTGCCGACCTTTGCCCCTGCGGTGCAAGCCAACCAATGGGTTACGTGAAAAATAGGCGCGAATAGTCGAAGACGGGTTAGCACAGGAGCATGACCGGATCTCGATTCCGGCGTCCCAGCCGTAATGAGTGCGCCCCGGCGGCCCCATCCGTTTCGCCCGCACCCGGCTACCCCAGGTCCCGGGCTGGCAGCCTCGCCAGGCGTTATACTCCCGCCCTTTTTGCGGAGTCCCGCCGCCGTGTCATCCCTCGCCGCGTCCACCGCCAAGGTGGGCAGCTACACGTTGCTCTCGCGCCTGCTGGGTTTTGTGCGCGATCTGGTGATCGCCCGGGTCTTCGGGGCGGACGCGGGCACTGATGCCTTCTTCGTCGCCTTCAAAATCCCCAACCTGATGCGCCGGCTGTTCGCCGAAGGGGCCTTCTCCATGGCCTTCGTGCCGCTGCTCAACGAGTATACGGAGCGACGCAACGGGCGAGAACTCAAGGACTTCATCGACGCCACGGCGGGCACCCTGGGGGCTGTCCTGCTGGTGGTCACCCTACTCGGCATCCTGGCCGCCCCGCTGCTGGTGCTGGTCTTCGCCCCCGGATTTGCGGACGCGCCCGACCAGCGGGACCTGACGGTGGCGATGCTGCGGCTCACCTTCCCCTATGTCCTGTTCATCTCGCTCACCGCGTTCGCCGGCGGCATCCTCAACACCTACGAGCGCTTCGGGGTGCCGGCCTTCACGCCGGTCCTGCTCAATCTCACCCTGATCGGCTGCGCCCTCTGGCTCGCCCCGCGGATGACGGCGCCGATCACCGCCCTGGCCTGGGGGGTGCTGATCGCGGGGATCGCCCAACTCGCCTTCCAACTGCCGTTTCTGGCGCGTCTGGGGCTCCTGCCCCGCCCGCGGCTCGCGCTGCGAGACCCCGGGGTGCGGCGCACCGTGCGTCTCATGGGTCCCGCCTTGTTCGGCGCCTCGGTGGGCCAGCTCAACCTGCTGCTCAACACCATCCTCGCCTCCTTCCTGGTCAGCGGGAGCATCTCCTGGCTCTACTACTCGGATCGGCTGATGGAGTTCCCCATGGGCCTGCTGGGTGTAGCGCTCGGCACCGTGATCCTGCCCCGGCTGTCCCAGCGTCACGCGGCCGAGGACCCGGCCGCCTTCTCCGACACCCTGGATTGGGGGCTGCGCTGGCTGCTGCTGCTCGGGGTGCCGGCCGCGCTGGGGCTCTTGGTGTTGGCCGGCCCGATCATCGCGTCCCTGTTCTACTCGGGCACGTCGGGGGGTGCGACCGAAGGCTTCAGCGCGCAGGACGCCCGCATGACCGCCCAGAGCCTGATGGCCTACGCCCTGGGACTGGTCGGCTTCATCGGTGTCAAGGTGCTCGCCCCCGGCTTCTATGCCCGCCAGGAGATGATCGTCCCGGTGCGGATCGCCGTCATCGCCATGGCCATCAATATTGCCGCCAGCCTCATTCTGATGGTCCCCATGGGACATACGGGGCTCGCATTGGCAACCACTCTTTCCGGGCTCGCCAACGCGGCGCTGCTGCTGCGCGGACTGCGCCGCGCGTCGATCTATCGCCCCCGGCCGGGCTGGATGGCGCTACTCGCCAAGGGCCTGGGCGCCAACCTGCTGATGGGCCTGACCCTGTATCTCGGCACTGGACCGATCGATGCATGGCTCGCCATGAGCGGCGGCGCGCGGGCCTGGGAGTTGTGTCTGTGGCTGCTGACCGGCGGCGCCGTCTATGCCGCAACCCTGCTGGCCGTCGGCATCCGGCCGCGGCATCTGCTCCAGGTCTGAGCAACGCGGACCGACGGCGGCAGACCAGCCGCGCACTGGCGTTGGCCACATAGCGCCACTGCGCCTGGATGGTCGCCGCGCACCGGAGCCCAAGCACCAGAAATGTTAACGAGATTTTACACAGGTTGAACGCGGCGGGCCGCGACTCCGGTGTATGCTTTGGCGATGGAACAACCGCCCCGCCACATGAAAAAGGCAGGACCCCGACGGCCTCGCATGCAGGCGCAGAGCCAGGGCCTGACACCGGCTGACCCGCTGCCGAGTTCCGGCTGGGTCCCGCAGGACGCGACCGAGCTCCCCCAGGCGCGCCAAGCGCTGGAAGACGCCGCCGGACTCTGGCGTGCCATGATCGAAAGCCGTTATGTGATCAAAGTCCTGATCGATCCGGACGACGGGCACATCGTCGACGCCAATCAGGCCGCTGCCGAATTTTATGGCTATCCCCGCGAGGTCTTGAAGCAACGCCACGCCTGGGATCAAAACGCCGACATGCCGCGTGAGGCCCTCTTGGCGCTCTTCGCCGATTTCAAGACCGGACGGGCGAATCGGGGGACCGAGTTCCTGGCCCGGCATCGGCGGGCCAATGGCGAAATCTGCGAGGTCGCCGTCCATCTCGATCTGATTCACCGCGACCACCGCAGCCTGCTGCTGGCGACGGTGCTGGACATCACCGAGCGCAAGGCCGCCGAGACCGCACTGCAACGCAGTGAGATGCGCTTCCGCACCCTCTTTGCCGCGGCCAAGGTCGTGATGCTGCTGATCGATTCGACCACCGGCGCGATCGTCGACGCCAACGCGGCGGCCGCGGCCTACTATGGGTTCACGCTCGGGCAACTGCGCGGCATGGCGATCGGCGCACTCAATACCCTCAGCGCCACAGAGATCACCGCACAAATCCATCAGGCCGCGGCAGGGCAGCGTTGGCTATTCCACTTTCGGCACCGCCTGGCCGACGGCACCCTTCGCGACGTCGAGGTACACTCCGGGCCGCTCGAGCTGGATGGCCGCCCGCTCCTGTATTCGATCGTCCACGACATCACCGATAAGAAGGCGGCCGAGGACGCACTGCGCGCCAGCGAGGAGCGCCTGCAACTGGTGCTGGAGGGGTCCAGCGACGGCTTCTGGGACTGGAATGTGAGAACCGGAGAGATCCTGTTCAGCCGACGCTGGGCGGAAATGCTGGGCTACGACCAGACCGAGGTCCAACCACATATCCGCATCTGGAAACAGCTGATGCATCCCGACGACCAGCAGCGCTCCCGGGCCGCCCTACACGCCCATTTCGCCGGTGACACCGCGCGCTACCAGGTCGAACACCGAATCCGGACCAAGCAGGGCGAATGGCGCTGGTTTCTGCATCGCGGCAAGGTGATGGCCCGCGACGCCCGGGGCCGACCAGTGCGGATGGCCGGCACCCACACCGACATCACCGAGCGCCGCCGCATCGAAACGGCCCTGCGGGTCAGCCTGGTCGCGGCCGAACGCCACGACGCCCAGATGGTGGCACTCAATCGGATGAACGAGCGGCTGCTGTCTTGCGAGACCCGCGCGGCAGCCTACGCGGCCATCGCGCGCAGTGCCGGGGAGCTGTTCGCCGGCTTCAGCGGGGCGCTGGCGGTCTTTGGCGAGGACGCCGGAGCAGACCTGCAGGTGGTGGCCGATTGGGGCGACCTCAGCATCCTGCCGACGACCTTCCCGCGCGGTCACTGCTGGGCCTTGCGCCGCGGCGAGGTCCATGAGGTGATGGACCCCACCCGAGGCTCTCACTGCGGACACTTCGCCGACCCGCTGCCGTTTCCTTCCCTGTGCATTCCCTTGACGGTACGGGGTGAGACGCTCGGGCTGTTGCATGTCGGCGCCCGCCAGACGCTCACCGAGGGCCAGTTCGCGGACCTGCGCACCCTCGCCATCGCGGTCAGCGAGGCGGCCAGGCTGGCACTCTCCAACATCCGCTTACAGGAGACCCTGCGGGAACAGGCGATCCGCGATCCGCTCACGGGGCTCTTCAACCGCCGCTACCTGGACGAGACCCTGCCGCGCGAGCTCCAGGTCAGCCGCCGCCGGGGCGAACCGCTGGCCGTGGCGATGCTGGACCTGGACCACTTCAAACGCTTCAACGACGCCTACGGCCATGAGGCCGGCGATGCCGTGTTGCGTGCGGTCGGCGCCCTGCTGAACGCGTCCTTGCGGGCCGGCGACCTCGCCTGCCGCTATGGCGGCGAGGAGTTGACCCTGATCCTGCCCGGCACCAGCCTCGACGCTGCCCGCGAGCGGCTGGACGGCCTGCGGCGGGCCATCATGCAAACGCGCATCCTCTATCGCGGCGGCGACCTGCCGGCGATCACCGCTTCCGTCGGGGTCGCGGTCGCCGGGGGCGAGGAGACTGACGCCACCGCGCTGCTGGCCCGGGCCGACGCGGCCCTCTATCGGGCCAAGGAGGCCGGGCGCAACCGGATCGTCGCCGACGAGGTGCCGGTCGGCTGACGGCGCGCCCACGCCGCAATAGCGACTGTCCCCTGACGGGCATGGGGGGCCGGTGTATGCTTTGCCGATGGAACAACCGCACCACCACGCCAAGCAATCAAGGCCCCGGCGGCCTCGCCACGAGGCGCAGGGCCAGGCCCTGGCGCGGGAACACCAGGCGCTGCTGGATAACGCCTTCGTCGGGATCTTCGTCGTTCGGGAGCGCCGCTTCGTGCGCGCCAACCGCCGCGCCGAGTCCCTGTGCGGCTATGCCCCCGGGGAGCTGATTGGCGTCTCCACCCAGGTCCTCTATCCCGACCATGCCGCCTTCCTGGCGCTGGGCGAACGGGCCTATCCGGTCATCGCGCGCGGCGAGGTCTTTGCCGACGAGGTGGAGCTGGCCCGCAAGGATGGCACCCGCTTCTGGTGTCTGATGCGCGCCCAGGCCCTGGCGCCGGGGCAACCGCAGGAAGGGGTCATCTGGTTCCTGGAGGACCAGACCGAGCGCAAGCGGGCCGAGGCCGCGATTCAGGCCAGCCTCGACTTCCAGAAGGACTTGCTGGAGGCCATTCCCACCCCGGTCTTTTACAAGGACACGGCCGGGCGCTATCAGAACGTCAACCATGCCTTCATCGAGCTCTTCGGCGGCACCGCGTCGGAGTTGATCGGCCAGACGGTCTACGACGCCTGGCCGCGCGAGACCGCCGACATCTTTTTTGCCAGGGATCAGGCCTTGTTTCAGCATCCAGGCGTCCAGATCTATGAAACCCAGGTTCTGAACCAGCGCGGCGAACGGCGCGATGTGGTCTTTCATAAGGCGAGCCTGCACTATCCCGACGGCACCCTGCGCGGTCTGATCGGCTTCGTCCTGGACATTACCGAGCGCAAGGCCGCCGAGGCCGCGCTGCACCGCAGCGAGGAGCGCTTCCGCACCCTCTTCAGCGCCTCCAAGGTGGTGATGCTGCTGATCGATCCGGCCACCGGCGCGATCGTCGATGCCAACGCCGCCGCCGCCGACTACTATGGCTTCACGGTCGGGCAATTGCGCGCCATGCAGATCGGCGCCATCAATACACTCAGCGCGGAGGAACTCGCCGCGCAAATACGCCGCGCCGCACAGGAAGAGCATTGGCTCTTCCACTTTCGGCACCGCCTGGCCAGCGGCGCGCTCCGCGATGTCGAGGTCCACTCCGGGTCGCTGGAGCTGGATGGCCGCCCGCTCCTGTATTCGATCGTCCACGACATCACCGAGCAGAAGGCGGCGCAGGACGCCCTGCGCGCCAGCGAGGAACGCCACCGCTCGGCCCTGGCGGCCCTGGCCGAGGGGGTCGCCGTCTATGACCGCCACGGCGCACTGATCGCCGCCAACCCGGCGGCGGAGCACATCCTGGGGCTCAGCACCGACGCGCTCCGACAGCGGCCCGTCGACGCCGCCACCTGGCGAATCATCCGCCCCGACGGCACGGCCTTTCCGAGCGATGCCTGGCCAACGGTGGTGACCTTGAGCACGGGGCTGCCGCAGCGCGATGTCACGATGGGCGTCATCAAGCCGGATGGCGGACTCACTTGGATTCAGGTCGGCACCGAACCGATCCACGATACCCTCACCGGGGCCTTGCAGGCGGTCGTGGTCTCCTTTGCCGACATCACCGCCCGCAAGGTCGCCGAGGATGCCCTGCGTGCGAGCGAGGAGCGGCTCCAATTGGTGCTGGACGGCTCCAACGACGGTTTCTGGGATTGGAACGTGACCACCGGCGCGATCCTGTTCAGTCGCCATTGGGCCGAGCTGCTCGGCTATGACCTCACCGAGGTCCAGCCGCATATCCGCGCGTGGAAACGGCTGATGCATCCCGACGACCAGGCGCGCTCCCAGGCGGCCCTGCAAGCCCATTTCGCGGGTCACACCAAGCACTACGAGGTCGAACATCGCCTGCGGACCAAGCAGGGCGACTGGCGCTGGTTTCTGCATCGCGGCAAGGTCACGGCCCGCGACGATCAGGGCCGGCCGCTGCGGATGGCCGGGACCCACACCGACATCACCGAACGCCGCGGCATGGAAGAGGCCCTGCGGGTCAGCCTGGTCGCAGCCGAACGCCACGACGCCCAGATGGTGGCGCTCAACCGGATGAACGAACTGCTGCTGTCCTGCGAGACCCGGGCGGAGGCCTATGCGGTCATCGCCCGCGCCGCCGGGCGACTGTTCGCCGGCTTCACCGGCGCCCTGGCGGTGTTTGACGAGGACGCCGGCGCGCCGGACCTGCGGGTGGTGGCGGTTTGGGGCGAGCCCGACGTCCTCCCGGCGACCTTTCCCTTGAGTCACTGCTGGGCCTTACGCCGCGGGGAGGTCCACGAGGTCATGGACCCCGCCCGGGGCGCCCGCTGCGGGCATTTCGCCGACCCCCTGCCGTTTCCCTATCTGTGCATCCCATTGATGGTACGAGGTGAAACGCTCGGACTGTTACACGTCGGCGCCCGCGAGGCACTCACGGCGGCCCCCTTCGGCGACCTGCGCACCCTGGCCATCGCGGTCAGCGAGGCGGCCAAGCTGGCGCTGTCGAACCTGCGCTTGCAGGAGACCTTGCGCGAGCAGGCGACCCACGATCGGCTCACGGGGCTCTTCAACCGCCGCTATCTGGACGAGGCCCTGCCGCGCGCCATTGAGGTGAGCCGCCGCCGGGGCGAGCCGCTGGCCGTGGCGATGCTGGACCTGGACCACTTCAAGCGCTTCAATGATGCCTATGGCCACGAGGCCGGCGATGCGGTGCTGCGCGCCGTCGGCGCCTTACTGAACGGCGTCATCCGGGCCGGCGACCTCGCCTGCCGCTATGGCGGCGAGGAACTCACCCTGGTCCTGCCCGGCGCCAGCCTCGAGGCCGCCCGCGGGCGCCTGGATGGCGTGCGGTTGGCGATCATGCAGACGCGCCTGTCCTATGAAGGCAGGGAGCTGCCCGCCATCACGGTCTCCATCGGGGTCACGGTCGCCGGGGCGCAGGAGACGGACGCCGTCGCCGTGCTGAAGCGGGCCGACGCGGCCCTCTATCGGGCCAAGGAGGCCGGGCGCAACCGGGTCGTCGCGGTTGCGGCGTAGGTCGGGTTAGGCGCGCCGCACCAACCCAATCGACACCGAGGGCGCCAGGCGCGCCGTAACCCGACAGCGGCGCATGCGAATGTCGGGTTACGCTACGCTAACCCGACCTACGGGTTCCCCCCTCCGAGTTTGCCATGACACTGACCCTCGCCCCCCCGCCCCTTGACCTCACCCAGTGCGAGGCCGAGCCGATCCATATCCCCGGTGCGATTCAGCCGCACGGTTGCCTGCTGGCGCTGCAGGGACCGAGCCTGCGAATCGTCCAGGCGAGTGCCAACTGCCAGGCCCTGCTGGGCCACGCGGCAGCCGACCTGCTGGGGTGCGAACTGGCCACGGCGCTGGGTCCGGCCCTGGCCGCCGCGGTGGGCGAGGCGCAGGTGCGCTATGAGGAACTGCCCGCCATCCCGGCATCCTTGCGTTGGCGAGGGCAAGGCGGCGCCTGCACCGGCTATGTCCACCAATCCGATGACCTGGTGGTGCTGGAGTTGGAACCCGCGCCGGCCGCGCCGGCCGCACTCGGCGCCCTGCTGACCCAGGCGGTGCGGGGCTCCAGCGCGATCCATACCCAGACCGAACTGCCCGCCAAGCTCCAGGGCGCCGCCGAGTTGTTCCGACGCCTCACCGGCTACGACCGGGTGATGATCTATCGCTTCGATGAGGACTGGCACGGCGAGGTCGTCGCCGAGGCCCGCCGCGCCGATCTCCAGCCCTATCTGGGCCTGCACTATCCGGCCTCCGACATCCCGCCCCAGGCGCGGCGCCTCTATCTGATCAACCATACGCGGGTGATTGTCGATATCGACTATGCCCCGTCCCCGCTCCTGCCGGGGGTCAATCCGCTGAACGCGCGGCCGCTCGATCTCTCGCGCAGCGTGCTGCGCACCGTCTCGCCAATGCACCTGGAGTATCTGCGCAACCTGGGGGTCAGGGCGACGCTGACGACCTCGCTGCTGCGCGACGGGCAACTCTGGGGCCTGATCGCCTGTCACCACGGCGCACCGCTCCCGGTCTCGGAGGAGGTCCGCGAGCTCGCCGACTGGCTGGGGCAGGACCTGGCGACCCAGATCGCCCTGGCGGAGGAGGTCAGCGCCCGGCGCCACGAGGAGCAGCTCAAGCGATGCCGCGCCCGGATCACCAAGGCGCTGCGCCACGGCAGACGCCTGGCGGACCTGCTCGCGGGGCCGGATCTCGCCGATGTCCTGGGCACGGTCGGGGCCGAAGGCGTGGCCCTGATCAAGGGCGAGAAGGTCATCACCGGCGGCCGGACCCCCGAGCCCCCACAGATACTGGCGATCACCGCGGGCCTGGACGCGCTGCACCAGGACGGCCACACCGATCTCTTCGCCACCGATCAGCTGAGCGCACACCTGACCGGCGTGGCGGACCTGGCGGGCAGCGCCGCCGGGGTGGCGGTCTTTCCCCTGGACCCGGCGCAGACCATGCGTCTCATCTGGTTTCGCGGCGAACAGTTGCGCGAGGTGACCTGGGGCGGCAACCCCGACAAGGCGGTGGACCGCGGCCCCGACGGGCGGCTCAGCCCGCGCCGCTCCTTCGCCGCCTGGTCCCAGAGCGTGCGCCTGCACAGCCGGCGGTGGCACCCCGCGGACCTGGATTCGGTCCGCAAGCTCGGCGCTCTCATCGATATCGAGTGGCGTCGGGTGGCCGAGGAGGCCGTGCGCGCCAAGGATGCCCTGCTCAATGACGCATTGGACTCGCTGACCGACAATCTCGCCGTCCTGGACGGCAACGGTGTCATTACCCTGGTCAATGCCGCCTGGCGGCGCTTTGCCGAGCAGAACGGCGGCGGGGTCGACTGCCAGCCGGGGGCGAATTATCTGGAGGTGTGCCGGCAGGTCTTGTCCGGCCAGGACAGTGTGGAGGCGGCCGCTGCCCTGCACGGCATTCAACAGGTGCTGGACCGGGTCCAGGGCGCCTTCAGCCTGGTCTATCCCTGCGATTCACCGACCGAAGCCCGCTGGTTCGAGATGCGGGTCTTGCCGCTGCACGGCCCCGACCCGGGGCTGGTGGTGGCACACGAGGACATCACCGCCCGCACCCTGACCGCGGAGGCCCTGCGGGCGAGTGAGGAGCGCCTGCGGCTGGTGCTGGACGGGGCGAACGACGGCTTCTGGGATTGGAATGTGACCACCGGCGACCTGTCGGTCAGCCCGCGCTGGGCGCAGATGCTGGGTTATGACCCGGCCGAGCTCGAGCCCGGCGTCCGCGGCTGGGAACGGCTGGTCCATCCCGACGACCTGCCAGGGGTCTGGGCCGAGATAAAGGCCCATTTTGCCGGCGCGACGCCGCGTTATGAGAGCGAACACCGGCTGCTGGCCAAGGACGGCGGCTGGCGCTGGGTCCTGGCACGCGGCAAGGTCACGGCGCGCGACGCCCAGGGCCGGCCGCTGCGTCTGGTCGGCACCAACACCGACATCACCGAGCGTCGGCGCCTGGATGAGGCGCTGCGCCTCAGCTTGGCCGAGGCGCGGCGTCACGACGCCCAGATGGTCACGTTGAACCGCATGAACGACCTGCTGCTCTCCTGCGAGACCTGCGAGGAGGCCTATGCCATCATCGCCCAAGACGCTGCGGAGCTGTTTGCACCCTTTAGCGGCGCCCTGGCGATCAACAAGGGACCAGGGTCCGACCTGCGGCGGGTCGCCGCCTGGGGCGCCCCCGGGCGACTGCCCCCAACCTTCGCGCTGTACGACTGCTGGGCACTGCGGCGCGGCCAACCCCATGAGGTGGCCCCGTCCCGCGATGAACTCGCCTGCCGGCACTTCACCGACCGGCCGCCGACCAGTTCAATCTGCGTGCCCTTGAACGTGCGCGGGGTAACCCTGGGCCTGCTGCAGGTCGGCACCGACGCGGCGCTGACCGACGGGCAGAGCCAGGAACTGCGCACACTCGCCGTCACGGTCAGCGAGTCCATCAAGCTGGGCCTGTCCAATATCCGGTTGCAGGCAGCCTTGCGGGAGGGGCGCGGTGACCGCAGCGTCTGACAGCCCCCGGGCGGCCGTGCGAGCGCGGCAGCGCGGGGTTACGCTACACCAACGGCCATGGCGCCCGCACCACCCCGCAAGATGAAAGTGGCGGGCGCCTTGGCCGTTCCCCCACTCCGCCCTCCCCCACAAGGGGGGAGGGAGAATTGGAGCGCGCTCCCGGCGCGACTTTCATGGTAAACGACCGACGGGGCACGGGGTCCGGTATGCCTGACCCAACACATTCCTGGACACTCACATGGCACTGACCCTCGCCCCACGGCCCCCTGACCTCAACCAGTGTGAGGCCGAGCTGATCCACATCCCCGGCGCGATTCAGCCCCACGGCTGCCTGCTGGCGTTGCACGGGCCCGCCCGGCGGATCACCCAGGCGAGCGCCAACACCCAGGCCATGCTGGGCATCAAGGCGGCCGACCTGCTGGGGTGCGAACTGGCCGCCACATTGGGGCCGGCACTGGGCGGCGCGCTTGACGAGGCCCTGGCCCGGTATGAGGAACTGCCCGGGGCGCCCGCCGCGTTCGGCTGGCAAGCACCAACCTGCGGCCCCTGCACCGGCTATGTCCACCAATGCGATGACCTGACCGTGCTCGAGTTGGAGCCCGCGCCGGGCGCACCGGCCGCACTCGGCACCCTGCTGACCCAGGCGGTGCGCGGCTCCAGCGTGATCCATGCCCAGCGCGAACTCCCCGCCAAGCTCCAGAGCGCCACCGACCTGTTCAAACGCCTCACCGGTTATGACCGGGTGATGATCTATCGCTTCGACGAGGACTGGCATGGGGAGGTCGTCGCCGAGGCCCGCCGCGCCGACCTGGAGCCCTATCTCGGCTTGCACTATCCGGCCTCGGACATCCCGGCTCAGGCCCGGCGGCTGTATCTGATCAGCCATACACGCGTGATCGTCGATGTCGACTATGCGCCATCCCCGCTGCTGCCCGGGGTGAATGCGGTGACCGGACGGCCGCTCGATTTGTCCCGCAGTCTGTTGCGCAGCGTCTCGCCGGTGCATCTGGAGTATCTGCGCAACATGGGGGTGCGTGCCTCGCTGACGGTGCCGCTGCTGTGCGACGGGGCACTCTGGGGCCTGATCGCCTGCCACCACGGCGCGCCGCGCCCGGTCTCGGACGCGGTGCGCGAACTCGCCGACTGGCTGGGACGGGACCTCACGCCCCAGATCGCGCGGGCCCAGGAGATCAGCACGCGGCAGTACGAGGCACAGCTCGCGGGCTGCCGCAATCGGGTCATCGAGGCCCTGCGTGGGGGCACACGGCTGGCGGACCTGCTCGCCGGCCCCCACCTGAGCGATGTGCTGGGCACGGTCGGGGCCACGGGCGTGGCCCTGATCAACGGCGGGGGAGTCACCACCGGCGGCCTGACCCCCGCGCCACCACAGGTGCTGGCCATCGCCGAGGGATTGGCCACACTGCATCAGGACGGCCAGCCCCAGGTCTTCGCCACCGACTGCTTGAATGCGCACCTGCCCGGAACCGCGGACCTGGCGGGCAGCGCGGCCGGGGTGGCGGCGTTTCCCTTGGACCCCACCCAGCCCATCCGACTGCTCTGGTTTCGCGGCGAACAGATACGCGAGGTGAGCTGGGGCGGCAACCCCGACCGGGCGATGGCCCGCAACCCGGACGGCCGGCTCAGTCCGCGCCGCTCCTTCGCCGCCTGGTCACAGAGTGTACGGCTGCACAGCCGGCGGTGGCACCCCGCGGAGCTGGAGTCAGTCCGCACGCTCGGCGCACTGATCGATATCGAGTGGCGCCGGGTGGCCGAGGAGGCGCTACGGGAAAAGGAGGCGCTGCTCAATGACGTGTTGGACTCGCTGACCGCCCATCTCGCGGTGCTGAACAGGGACGGAGTCATCACCCTGGTCAATGCTGCCTGGCGGCGCTTTGCCGTACAGAACGGCGGCAGTATGGACTGCCTGCCGGGCGCGGATTATCTTCAGGTATGCCGCCAGGTCTTGTCCGGCCAGGACGGGATGGAGGCGACGGCCGCACTGCGCGGCATCCAACAGGTACTGGACCAGGAGCAAGGGGCCTTCAGCCTGGTCTATCCGTGCGATTCGCCCACGCAGGCCCGCTGGTTTGAGATGCGGGTGTGGCCGCTGCGCGGTCCCCGCCCGGGGGTGGTCATCGCGCATGAGGAGATCACCGGCCACCGACTGGCCGCGCAGGCCCAACGCGCCAGCGAGGAGCGCCTGCAACGGGTGCTGGAGGGGTCGAGCGACGGCTTCTGGGACTGGAACATCGCCACCGCGGAACTGCTGTTGAGTCCCCGCTGGGCGCAGATGCTGGACTATGACCCGGCCGAGCTCGAGCCGAGTTCACGCACCTGGGAACGGCTGGTCCATCCGGATGACCTGCCGCGGGTCCGGGCCGAGGTGCAGGCCCATTTGGCCGGCGCCACGCCGCATTTTCAGAGCGAATACCGGATGCTGGCCAAGCACGGCGAATGGCGTTGGATACTGGATCGCGGCAAGGTAACGGCCCGCGACGCACTGAGCCAACCGCTGCGGATGTCCGGCACCCACAACGACATCACCGAACGCCGCCGGTTGGATGAGGCACTGCGCCAGAGCCTGGCCGAGAGCCGGCGCCATGAGGCCCAGACGGACGCGCTCAACCAGATGAACGACATGTTGCTCTACTGCGAGACCTGCGCCGAGGTCTACGCCATCATCGCCCAAGGCGCCGCAGTCCTGTTTGCCCCCTATTCCGGCGCCTTGGCGGTCAACAACGGTTCAGGCTCCGGCCTGGAGCGGGTCGCCGCCTGGGGCCCCTCGCAGGGCGTACCGCCAACCTTCGCACTGCACGACTGCTGGGCCTTGCGGCGCGGCCACCCGCATGAGGTCGAAACGTCCCGCGCGGACATCGATTGCCGGCACTTCCCCGCCGCCCCGCCGCCCGCCTATGTGTGCGTGCCACTGAACGTGCGCGGCGCGACCCTTGGCCTGTTGCACGTCAGCGCCACGCAGGCACTCACACCAGGGCAGTTCCAGGCACTGCACACACTCGCCGTCACGGTCAGCAAGTCCATCAAACTGGCGCTGTCCAATCTCGGGTTGCAGGCGGCCATGCGGGATACAAGCCCGTGACTGCGACGCCCCGATCCTGCTGCGCTCCCGGGGGCGACCCGCGTATACTTCGCCGTCCCTTCACCAGGGCATCCGCTCCATGAGACTCATCCGCGGTTTACACAACCTGCGCCCCACTGACCGGGGTTGCGTCGCCACCATCGGCAATTTCGATGGGGTCCACCTGGGACACCGCGCCGTCTTCCAGCGCCTGCGCGCGCGCGGGCGCACCCTGGGGCTCCCCGCGACGGTCATCACCTTCGAGCCCCAGCCGATGGAGTTCTTCGCCCCGGATCGGGCCCCGGCACGCCTCACCCGCTTGCGCGAAAAACTCAAGGCCATCCTGGACTGTGGGATCGAACGCGTCATGCTCCTGGAATTCGGGCCGCGCCTGGCCAGCGTGGATGCGCGTGACTTCGTGCGCCGCCTGTTGCTGGATGGCTTGGGCGTGCGCTTCCTCATGATCGGTGACGACTTCCGCTTCGGCCACGGGCGCAGTGGTGACGAGGCCCTGTTGCGGCGCATGGGTATGGAGGCGGCGCAGGCGGGATTCGAGGTCGAGAACCACCACACCATTACCCACGGTGAGGAGCGCGTGAGCAGCACCCGGGTGCGCGAGGCCCTGGCCCGCGGGGACCTGGAGCAGGCCGCGCACCTGCTGGGCCGGCCCTACCGCATGCAGGGCCGCGTGGGTCATGGCGATCGCCGCGGACGCACCATCGGTTTCCCCACCGCCAACCTCGACCTGCACCGTCGGGTGAGCCCACTGCTCGGCGTGTTCGCCGTCCAGGTGCATCGCCTGCCCGGCGGCCCCCGCCCCGGGGTGGCCAACATCGGCACCCGCCCGACCTTTGACGGGGAGGGCTGCCGGCTGGAGGTGCACCTGTTCGACTTCGACCAGGAGATCTACGGCCGCCACCTGGAGGTGGAATTCCGGCTCAAGCTGCGCGACGAGCAGCGCTTCGACTCATTCGACGCACTGCGCCGCCAGATCGACCTGGACGCGGTGGCGGCGCGGGAGTTTCTGGAGCGCGCGGGTGCGGCACCGGCGGACGCGGCGGACGAGCTGTGAGCCCTTGATGACTCGATCCACGACCTACTCTAAGGCCCGCGCCAACCTGGCGTCACTGTGCGACCAAGTCACCGCGACGCGGGAACCCGTCATTATCCGGCGGCGCCAGGGCCGAGACGTGGCCCTGATCTGTGCGGATGAACTCAAGAGCCTGATCGAGACCGCCCACCTGCTACGCTCGCCGAGGAACGCCGAGCGACTCCTCGCGGCTTTGGAACGGGCGCGGGGCGCAAACCGAGCCACCGTCATCACCCACCGCCTTGCGGACGGAGATCGAGACTGACGCGGAAGGCGGTTGACCGCGAAATCCGGCGGCGGTCTACAATTGACTCCGGCATCGCGGGCGAGAAACCACTGGAGAGCGCCCTCGCTAGGTGGCCGAAGGTCCGGGTCGCGGCGCTGCAACAACGGACGTAACCCCGCGATGCCTAATACCGATGGAGCATCGCCCGCCGCGCGGCCGGTCGCATTGAATGGACCGGACACCCCGGTTAGCATGGGTTCATCATAGGTCCCGGAGTCCCACCGCCATGGACGACATGCCCCCTTTACCGGATGACCCGGCGGACGCCGACGACGGCCTGGCGCCCGCGCTCATCGACGCCTTCATCACCCGCTGGTCAACCGCCACCGGCACCGAGCGGGCCAACTATCAGCTCTTCCTGACCGAGCTCTGCGCCCTGCTCGGCCTGCCCCAGCCGGACCCGGCGCGCGCCGACCGTGAGGACAACGCCTACTGCTTTGAGCACCGGGTGGTCTTCCAGCACGGCGACGGCACCCAGAGCCTGGGCTACATCGATCTCTATCGTCGCGCCTGCTACGTATTGGAGTGCAAGCAGACCGGCTTAGGTCTCGACACCAGCGGCTGGGACAAGGCGATGCTGCGCGCCCACGGCCAGGCGGTACAGTATGTGCGTGCCCTGCCCCCGTCGGAGGGCCGTCCACCCTTCGTGGTGGTGGTCGATGTGGGCCGCAGCCTCGAGGTCTATAGCGAGTTCAGCCGCAGCGGCGGGGCCTATATTCCCTACCCTGACCCACGCTCGCATCGGCTGCGGCTCGAAGACCTGCGCCGCGCCGAAATCCGCGCCCGGCTGCGCGCACTCTGGCTCGACCCCTTGAGCCTTGACCCCAGCCGCCGCGCCGCCCGTGTCACCCGCGACATCGCCGAGCGGCTCGCGCGGCTCGCCGTCTCACTGGAGTCCGCCGGCCACCCGCCGGAGGTGACCGCCGCCTTCCTCATCCGCTGCCTTTTCACCCTCTTCGCCGAGGATGTCGGGCTACTGAAACAGAACGGTTTCAGCGACCTGCTGCGCTCGGTGCGGGCGGACCCGGCCCAGTTCGTCCCGCTCACCGAACACCTGTGGCGCGACATGAACACCGGCGCCGCCTTCTCGGTGATCCTGCGCGAGCGAGTGCCGCGCTTCAACGGCGGGCTCTTCGCCCATGGCCAGGCGCTGCCGCTCGATCGCGACCAGCTCGATCTGCTGATCGACGCCGGCCGCGCCGACTGGCGCCAGGTCGAGCCCGCCATCTTCGGCACCCTGCTGGAGCGCGCGCTGGACCCGCTGGAGCGCCACCGGCTCGGCGCCCATTACACCCCGCGTTCATACGTCGAGCGCCTGGTCCTGCCCACCGTCATCGATCCGCTGCGGGAGGAATGGACGGCGGTCCACGGCGCCGCCTTCAACCTACATGAACAGGGCAAGGACACTGAGGCCATCAAGCTGGTCAGCGCCTTCCAGGTGCGCCTGGCCGGCATCCGGGTGCTGGACCCCGCCTGCGGCTCAGGCAACTTCCTCTATGTGACGCTGGAACACCTGAAACGCCTGGAGGGCGAGGTCCTGGACACCCTGGAGTCCCTGGGCCAGCGCCAACTGCTGATGGCGATGGAGGGCATCAGCGTCGACCCCCACCAGCTGCTCGGCCTGGAACTCAACCCCCGCGCCGCCGCCATCGCCGAGACGGTCCTGTGGATCGGCTATCTGCAATGGCATTTCAGAACGCATGGCGCGGTGAAACCGCCCGAGCCGGTGATCCGCGACTTCCGCAACATCCAGTGCCGCGACGCGGTGCTCGACTATGACCGGATGGAGTGGGTGACGGATGAGGCGGGCCGCCCCATCACCCGCTGGGACGGGCGGACACTAAAGGCCAGTCCGATCACCGGCGAGGCGGTGCCGGACGAGGCCGCCCAGGTACCCCAGGAACGCTATGTGAACCCGCGGCGGGCGCAGTGGCCGGCGGCCGATTTCGTGGTGGGCAACCCGCCCTTCATCGGCGCCGGCCCCATGCGCCGTGCACTGGGCGACGGCTATGTCGAGGCCCTGCGCGGCGTCTGGTCCGAGGTCCCGGAGTCTGCGGACTATGTCATGTATTGGTGGGAGAACGCGGCCGAGCTGACCCGCACCGGGCGGCTGCGCCGCTTCGGCTTCATCACCACCAACAGCCTGCGGCAGACCTTCAACCGGCGGGTGCTGGAGCGGCACCTCACCGCCGCCGAGCCCCTGTCGCTGCTCTATGCCGTGCCGGACCACCCCTGGGTGGACGCGGCGGATGGGGCCGCGGTGCGCATCGGCATGACCGTCGCGGCGGCGGGCGACTGGCCCGGCGTGATCGACCAGGTGGTGACTGAACGCAGCGGCCAGGGCGAAGGCCTGGACGTGGACCTGGCGCGGACCGAGGGTCGCATCCATGCGGACCTGCGTATTGGCGCGGACGTGGCCTCCGCCGTGCCGCTACGGGCCAATCGGGACATCAGCAACCCGGGTGTTAAGCTCCACGGTGCGGGCTTCATCGTTACGCCGGATGAAGCAAGTGCCCTGGGTCTCGGGCGGGTGCCTGGGTTGGACGCCCACATTCGGGCCTATTTGAATGGTCGCGACCTGACCCAGACCCCGCGCGGCGTGATGGTCATCGACCTGTTCGGTTTGACTGCCGAGCAGGTTCGCTCGCGCTTTCCGGAGGTTTATCAGCGCGTTTTGGAACGGGTGAAACCCGAGCGAGACCAGAACAAGCGCCAGAGCAGAAAGGACAATTGGTGGCTCTTCGGCGAGACCAATCCGAAACTGCGGTGGCAACTCACCGGGCTGCCCCGCTACATCGCCACCGTCGAGACCGCCAAGCATCGCACCTTCGTCTTTCTGGACCAGGGCATCCTGCCGGACAACATGCTGATCGCCATCGCACTGGACGACGCCTGGACCCTGGGTATCCTCTCCAGCCGGGTCCATGTGTACTGGGCGCTGGCGACCGGCGCCCGCCTGGGGGTCGGCAACGACCCCCGGTATACCAAGACCCGCTGCTTCGAAACCTTTCCTTTTCCGGCCCCGGCGGGGCCGGAAAAGGAAATCAGGCAACTGGCCGAAGACCTGGACGCCCACCGCAAGGCGCGTCAGGCCCTGCACCCGGGGCTGACCATGACCGGCATGTACAACGTGTTGGCACAACTGCGCCGCGGTGAGCCCCTGGGGCCGAAGGAGAAGCAGATCCACGAACAGGGCCTGGTCTCGGTCCTGCGCCAACTCCACGACGAACTCGACGCCGCCGTGCTGGCCGCCTACGGCTGGGCGGACCTGACGGCCGCGTTGCTCGCCGACCCCGTCTCGTTCCCACGCGCCCGTAGGGGCGGGTTTGAAACCCGCCCCTACGAGCCCACGCCAGAGGGTAGGAGCCAGAACAGGTCACTCCCACCGCTTGAGCTGGACGCAGCCGGTGTGGAAGAAACCATCCTGCAACGCCTGGTCGCGCTGAACGCCGAACGCGCGGCCGAGGAACGCCGCGGCCTCATCCGCTGGCTGCGCCCGGCGCTCCAGAATCCCGGCCAGCCGCCCGGCGCCGCTACCGTCCAGACAGGGGCGGAACTGGCCGCCACTACTCCCACCGCAAGCGGCCCCAAGCCCGACTGGCCCAAGACCCTGCCCGAGCAGTTCCAGGCCCTGCGCGCGGTACTCGCCACCCGCTCCGGCCCCAACAGCGTCGCGGACCTGGCCCAGTGCTTCACCCGCGCACCGCGTGCCCGGGTCGCCGAACTCCTGGAGACGCTCGCCAGCCTCGGCCACGCCCGCCGGCTGGAAGATGGCCGTTACCTGCCCGGATAGCCGCACCTATGCAAAGCGCAGTAGCCATAGCAATCGGTGACTTTCTTCGGGTCTTTCACACGGAAAGCGCGTCTGACGAGGGCCTTGCGCACCTCATAGAAGTTCTGGACCGGCTCGCCTGGTTGGCCCACGGTGTGAAATATGAGTTCGATGAGCGCGATTATCCCGAGCCAACACCGTTTGATCGTCGAACCAGTCTGGTGATCGCCGATCAATGGCTAAGAGGCATGCGGCAACCAGATGAGAAATCGACCTTTATGGCCACTGACGCCATCATGGACCTGTCTGAGATCGTCGACGACATGACAGAAATCAGCTGGCGATTCCAGAACACATCATCTGCAGATGCGTTATTCCACTACCAACTGGGATTTTATTCGCACTGGGGACATCACTTGCGCTCGCTGCAAAAGTCTATTCACAACTGGTATTGGTAAACCCGTAAACTGAGGTCACCATGAGTGTTCAGGAACAACGCATCGACGACTCGGCCCAGCAGGCGCTGGCCGTGACCATCTACAACGACGGTCTGGCCCTGGTGAAGGACCTGCGCCGCCTCACCCTGACCCTGGGCGAAAACCGCCTCGCCTGGCGCAATGTCTCAGGCCGCATCCGCCCGGAGACCGCCCTGTTGTCCGAGACCTCCGGGACGCTCCAGTTCAGTCTGTTGGAACAGAACTTCGACTTCGACCTGCTCACCCCCGAGAGCCTGCTGCGGAAATACCTGGGCCGCCGGGTCCAGGTCATCCGCACCAACGCCGCCGGGGAGCGCACCGTGGAGGAGGTGTAAAGCGTCGTTAGAAATGCGAAACCAAAAAGGCGCGAAAGTCAGAAAAAACAGGGGGGTGGGGTCTCGGGACTATCACATGATTTGCGACAGAAACGACCGTGATCGGGCGTTAATCAAACAGGTCGCGCTGTAAATCGGGTGAAAATGGGGCGTGAGCGGGGGCGATAGTGCGTGCGCGGCGGCGGGTGTAGCCGTAGCGGACGGCAAGATCGTTGGCGGTGCAGCCGGCGGCGCGGTCGGCGCGCATGGCGGCCCAGATGGACTGGCGCAGCACCTTGTCGACCTTCGGCCAGTCGGTAGCCAGGCCGCCGAACTCGGACTGACAGAGGGCTGCGAGGGCCGCGGGGGAGAGACAGGCGCGCAGTTGGGGCGTGGCAAGGGTCGGGTCCGCCGGGACCCATCGCCGCTGCCCGCCCCAGGTCTTCAGCAGGTTCACAGCATCCTCGGTGCCGAGGAGGCGAATCAACTTCCGGATCTGCGGGGGCAACAGCGAGGGGTCCAGACGCTCCATTATGCCTCCAGGCTCACGCCTTCGCGGGCGGCCCAATCCTTGAGCCCTTCGATGCACAGATGCAGGCTCCTGACGCTGGCCCACTCAATGCGGTCTTCAGTCACCAAGCGCCGGCACCACTTCAGCATGGCGCCCTCGCTGCGGTCGCGCACCGTCCCGGCCGCGGCCAGCGCGATCCAGAGCGCGCAGACCTTGCGCCACTGCGCCCGGCGGGCCGGGTGGCAGCGCTGGATGATCGACGACTCCGAACCCCCGGAACGCTGCCAGCCTGCCGTCTCCATCGCCGCCAGCGCCGCCTCGATCTGCGCATAGTCCATGGTCGAGGCCGACGGACGCCCCTTGTAGATGGTCGCCCCATGGGCGGCCAGATGCTCCCGATACTGATCCTCAGTCCAGCCCAGGTCCCGCCGGGCGATCCCCAGCAGCGCATAGGCGCGTTGACGGTCCGACAACTGGCGCTTAGCGGCCATGTGACACCCCCTTACACAGACGCCAGATCGATCGGGATCGGCAGATACTGATCTGCCTCCCCGCGCCGGTAGACCCGCACATAGACCGCGGACCCCGAGACCTCGATCGACTCAGACAGGGCATCCATCGCGGTCTGCCAGCGAGGATCATCGATCTCGGTACGCAGCAGTTCCAGCACAGGCCCAGTCCTCAAATCGCCCTTTTTGTTCGCCACGAATGCCCGATCGATGACCGCCTCAATGTTCCCCACGATCGCGTCGACTTCTGGACCTCCCCCGTTCGCCCGGAGCCTCGCCACCCACGCCTCAAAACACTCACCGACCAGTTGTTTCGCGGCCTGAATCTCCACCCCGAACGAGATCACATCGCGGTAGGTCCGCTGGACCTTCCACAGGCCGTCGAAGGTCGTCAGCGTCATGTTCCCCCGCTTTCCCCCAATCACCGCCTGATACTCCTTCGCGACAGTCGCCGCCAGATCAGCCATGTCCCCCAGCGAGCGCGCCTTGTAGTCCTTGAGCAGCTCGTGAAGCAACAGCCCCTCCAGGGCCAGACTACGGGCCACCTCATCCTGCAGCCGATCCGCCTCCCGCACGTTCGCCAGTCGAACCAGCCGCCCGGCCGCATCCATCATCCAGCCGTCCGGAATTTCCTCCCCGGCCGGCAGACCGACCACCGCCTCCGCGATGGTATCCGCCATGCGATCCACCACCGCCAGGATGCCGACCGGCGTCGGCCGCCCGTCAGGCCGCCCCAGATCGACCGCCACAAATCCCGGCTCGCGGCCCTCCTGGTCCTCGATCTCCACCGCACCCGCCGGCGTCGCCCCGCCCCGCAAGACCGCCAGCACGTCAGTTACCAGTCCCATGATCCTCTCCCGTCGACTCCGCGAGCCGACTCTCAGCGATTGCGATTTGCCGGTGCAGAGACTCCTGCGCCAGCTCCGAATGAGCCCCGGCCAGCATGGCCCGCAGCCCCCTGATTTCCCCTTGCAGATGCGCGCGCGCCAGTTCCGGCCGGGCGCGCTCCGCGGCCACCGGTGCCGGCGCCGCCGGAGCATGCTGCCCGCCAGACGCCTCCGCCCGGTTCCACACGATGCCCGCCAGATAGCCGTTGGTGGTCAGCGGGCGCGTCGCCTCGGTATGCCCGCCCGCGATCAGGCGCATGGCATCGATCCAGGTCGGCAGCGGCGCCGCCCGCGCGATGCCCTTCTGGCGCACCGACCCGGCCCGGATACGTGCCGTCAGGTCCTCCAACACCCGCACCACGGTGCGCGCCTGGGGCGCCTTCTCCGGCACCGCGAACCAGTCGACATAGGCCGCAACCGCTTCCGCGAACTGCGCCCCGGAGACCGAAACCAGCGCCAAGGCCGCCGTCCATGCCTCCCGCGCCGCCGCGGACTCCAGGACGGCGACCAAGGGCTGACGGGCGCCGCAGACGGTGCAGACGACTTCAGCGGGCATCGCCTGCCGCCCGGCCAGAGAAGGCCACCTCCGCGCAGAACTTGACGGCGGTGCATCCCACCTGGAGCGCCTCCCGATAGAGCTTGCTGGCGCTGGGTTGCTTCGCCTTCACCTCGTCCCACAGCTCGTCCAACTCCTCGAGGATCACCGCATAGCCCTCATGGGGACCGCGGTAGGCCCCATGCAGCCGGGTCGCCCGGTCGACCTCCGCACTCAGATCCACCAGCACGTCCCGCACCCGCCGCAGCCGATCCGCCGCGCCGGCCGGCATCTCAACCGTCCAGTAGGCATTCACCTCACGCACCGACAGCCCCGCAGTCCCCAGCGTCTCTGCTGCCCGCTGGGCCAGCACCAAGGCCGCATCCTTCGCAGCCACATCAGACGCCCCCGGTTGATCGAGGACATACGCCAGCAGCGATTGGATCGCATCGGCCAGCCGTTCTTCTCTTTCGTTCGCGGGGGCGGAGTGCGGGGCGCGAGATTCAGTCTCGCCATCCAGACGGGCTTTGATGCGCGGAAACAGCGTGTCCATCGACTCCACAGACAACCCCGCCGACAGCGCCCGGGAGGCATGTTCGACCAGGACATTGCATGCGCGGTGCGCTTCTCCGGCATCACGACTGGCATCCCCAGCAAGCCACAGTATTAGCGTGTTAGTCGCGTGCGCCTGAGCAATGGTGAAGGCCATGACTAATCCTCCACACTCAGCCCAAGCGCCTGCTTCGCCACCGCCCGCACCAAGGCCGGCGACAGATCCTTCCCCCGTGCCAGCCCAAAGTCCCGCAACCCCGGCAACAGCCCCTCCACCAACACCCGCATGGACGCCCCCCGCGTCTGCGCCCCCGTGTCCTTATGCTGCCGCCCCCCGGCCGCCCGCCACAGCGCGTTCAGCACATCCAGCGTCACCGCCTCCCCCTGATCCGCCAGGGCCGCGCGGGCGACGGCCTCGATATCCTCCCGCGGCACCCCGCGCACCGTCTCCGGGCGCAGATTGGTGCGGCTGCGCAACTGGTCGAACACCCCGCGGCCGATCACGTCATCAATGGCCGGAGTCCCGATCAACACCAGACCCACCTCCGCCAGATCGCGGATACGCCGCAGCGCCTCCAGCGACCGCACCCCGCGGTCCCGGCGATGCGGCGCCGCCAGCGTATCCGCCTCATCGATCATCAGCACATGCACCGACCCCTTCAGCTTGCGCACGATTGCCGACAACCGCGCCGCCGCCGAGGCCCCCGGCGCCAGCGACAGCTCCAAGGAGGTGCCGATCTCCGCCAGCAGATCGCTGGTCGACATCTCCCCCGTCGCCTCGATCAGCGTCAGTTGCGCCGTGGAGCGGGCCAGCTCCCGCGCCGCCCGGGTCTTGCCCGTGCCCACATCCCCCGCAAACACCACCACGCTGCGATAGGTGCGCGCCCGGCGGATCGCTACCCCCAGCATCTGATGCACACTGCCCGCCACATAGGGCACCGCCACCACCTCAGACTCCCGATCCGTCGCGCTCTCGATCGCCGCCAACGCCAGGCGCAGTTGCTCCGTCGGGCTACTGGTGTAGGTGCCGGACAGACACATGCTGAGCGTCCCGCGCACCACCCCCGCCAGCCGGGCCAGACTGGTGATGGAGCGCTCCGGCGACGCCTCCAGCCACAGCGCGATACGCTGCGCCGCCGCCTGGTCCTCCGGGGTGTAATGGGCCGCCCACGTGCGTGCTGACGGGCCGTTGTTCGGGTGTAGATCAGTCACTGTTGCCGCCTGTGCCATGTGATATTCTCCGGTTCGTTTGGTTTGGGCCGGCTTACGCCGGCTGTGCTCAGAGGGCCTGGCCGGTTGCGTCGGCCAGGTCCTCAATCTTCCCGATCAGCGAGATTTTCGCGGTGCGTGTCCTGCGATCCCTCATCTCCATCAAGACCAACCCCGCCGCCGCCAAGTCCTCTGCCGCCGTGTAATCCGTGCCAACGACGAACATCCCGACCTTGACCCCGTTCTCCCGCCGCTGCTCCAACTGCGCCAACAGCGCGCGGTGCCGTGGCGTAAACCGCTCGTTCTAAACCATCAGTCATCCCCCCAAATATCCAAGTCCAGCTCATCTGGACTGGTCTTAGAAACCCCGATCTCCCCGCGGGCCAACTCGTCAGCCAACAGCGAGACCTCCCCGGTCTGATCCTCGATCGCCAGGAGCGACTGCGCGGCGTCGACCATCACCGCCGCACGGTCCTTCACCTCCTGCACATGCACCTCCAGGCGCTTCAACGCCCCCTTCTCCCGATTCGCCCGCACGTCCTCCAGCACACTCGTCTTCAGCGCCGCCCGGCGATGCACCAGCAAGGCGTCACAGATCCAACGTCCGTCCGGCGTCAGCACCCGCACTGAACGGTCATCGTTCACGTCGTACTCCACCCACACCTTGCCGTCGCGCAGGGCCGTCTTGTTGTAGGGCGCCAAGGCCGTGTGCTTGTACTCGCGGCCTTTCAGGCTCACCGCCTGGCGGTTCACCACTCGCTCCTCGCGCGGCCACCACAGCCCCTCGCCCGGCCCCAGCGGCGTGCGCACGAACGACTCCGCCCACACCTCCCCCCGGCTCTTCCCCTTCACCTCCGGGTGCTCCCCCTGGTGGTAACCCACCAACCAGGACCGCAGCCCCTCCTTGTACTGCTCCAGGGTCGGCAGCGCCGACGGGTCCTTCTCGAACTTCTTCAGCAGCGCATCCTTCGCCTCCGGGTCCATCGAATAGCCGCAATAACTCCACCAGCGCCGCCCGAAACTCTCCTCCAGCGTCTTGAAGAACCGCTCCACCACCTTGGCCCGCGCGTTGTAGGGCAGGGCAAACATCGGCGTAATGCCCAGCCGGGCGAAAAAGCCCGTCGCCTCATCCGTGTGCATCTGCGCCTTAAAGCCCGAGCCGTTATCCACATGGATCATCGCCGGCACATGGTCGTGCTCCTTGATCGCGTGGCTGAGCGAAAACAGCGTCGTCAGGCCAGACTCGTTCTCACTGATCCACCACCCCGCCACACAGCGCGAGCGCCAGTCCAGCCACACCGTCATCTCCGCCCGCCACACCTTGTGGCCCGTCGGGTGCTGCAGATAGACATCGATCGTGTGCCCGTCCCCCACATAGCAGTCACCCGCCCGCATCCCCTCCGTGGTGCGCCGCACATAGTCCCCATGCACCGCCTTACGCAGCCGCGGACCCATGCGCCCATCGGTCAGCACCGTACTGGGCAGGCTCGCCAGATAGCGCCGCACCCGCTGTTCCGTCGCCGTCGACTGCCCCTCCTCGCGCAGTTGATTGGCCACCTCCGCCGCCGCCCGCTTGGACGGCTGCTGATACAGATGCAGCGCCCGCGCCTCCCAGCCCGTCACCGCCCGTTCCCGTCCCCGATGCTTCGTATCCAAGGCGGCCACCGAACCCGATTCCCGCATCTCCCGGTACTGCGTCAGCCACCGATACAGCGTCGCCCGGTCCGGGCAGTCCGCGTGATTCGGCCGGATCAACCGACAGGCCGCCGCCACATCCGTGGGCAGCGTGCCCGCCGTCCAGGCCGCCTCAAAAAGTGCAATCCCCGCGGCTGCCGCCTCCGAGCCCGCCCGCCCCGCCAACCCCAGCAGGTGCTCACACACCCGCCGCTTGGCCCCCGCCTTGGGGGACACCAGCCGGGCGGCGGTTGAATCGGCAGTGACCAGATGCATGGGGGGGCGGATGGCGGCAACCTTGGCCACGGCTAGCCTCCGGTGGGAGCGCGGGCGTTCCGGGCGTAGGGGCGGGTTTCAAACCCGCCCCTACGGTCATCACAGAGCGGGCAGAAGTGCTTGACGATGTCGCTCACGACCCGCGCGCCCCAATCGTTGGGGAGGTCGGTTACGTCCAACACCTTGGCCACCGCGCCGCAGTGGTCGCAGCGCACCTGGTGCTGCGCTCTGGGGGATATCTGTCGGCTCATGTACGCCCCCTGCTCAGCCGCTTGACGGATGCCTTGAGCGTGTTCAACTCACACGCCGCCGCGAGCCTCTCACCGCACAGCAGGAGGCAGAGGTACAACCCCAGCCTGCCCCGCCGCCGGGCCTGGCGCTGCTTTGTGGATAACCGGCTCATGATTCGATCCTGATCAGATCGCCATCGGGGGTATCCAGTCGCCGGTCCGGGTCCATCGTCACTACCAACTGAACCTGCGCCCCATCAATCTCCGCGATGGCCCATTCACAGGTCTCCCCCGTGTTCAGATCAAGCAACTCAGCGGACAACTGCGCGAGCAACTCCTTGGCATCCATCACCAGATCAAGTTGGCTCATTTCCGCTCCCTCCGCTTCGCCGCCGCCCGCCGTCCCGGCCGCACGTCATCCAGACTCGCGTCCGCCACCCGGGCGGCGTGGCGCAGGTCCGCATCCGCCAGGAACTGCGCCGCCCAGTCGCGCACCCGCGCCTCCTCCTGGGGCGACATCAGAGGCGCCGGTACCCGGTCCCCTGGCGTGTAATGCTCCCGCAGTTCATAGCCGTCTTGGATACCCCGGTCCACCAGCGACTGCAGCCCTTGCAGCCCATAGACGATGGCGTGACAGGCCTCGTCATAGCCCAGGTCATCCAGACTGGCCGGGAAGTTCGTCAGCTCCGTGACGATGCGCTGCATCGCCAGCCCCACGCTGCGCAGCCGTTCCACCTCCTCCAACGCCGCCAGCCGCAGGGCCGACAGGCGTCGACTCGGGGCCGGCAGCGCGGCCAGGCGCTTGTTGCTCTCCAGTGCCGCATCACGCTGCGCCGCGATCTCATCGCGCTGTGCCCGCAGTTCCGCGGTCTCCATCCGCTCACGGACCAAGGCCCGGATCGAATCCCGATCCATCGCCGGCACCTCGGCCATGGTGCCGTCCTGCACCAGGGCCTCGATCAACTGCTGACCGCCGGGGGCCAGCGCCTGGAGATTGCGCCGGGGCAATTGCGTCAATACCGGCACCGCCGCATCCGGCGCACCGAAGATCAGCCGCGCCATTTGCATCGCATCCTGTGCGGTGCGGGCCGGGATACCCGCCTCCTGGCACCAACCCACATAGGCCCCCTGGCCCATCTCGCGCTTGAGCATCCACAGCCCCAGGCCCAGCTCCGAGAGGCGTTGACTCACCCCCGCGTTGCGGTCCGCGCACCAGAAGCGCAGCGCCTCCCCTTGCAGCGGCTGCCCGTTGGACTGCGGCAGCTCCCAGTCCACGGACTCCGCCACCAGCGCCAGGCGCTCAGCGGCGATGCGCAGGTCCCACGGCAACGGCTCTGCCGTTGCCGTTGTTGCCAATTCAGTTGATTTGCTCATTGCGTCGCTCCATTACTTCCAGCATCTCCATCACCCCGATGGCCATCAGTTCCGCGTGCGTCCGATCGGCCTCCGCCACGGCCCGGGTGAACTTCACCCGTACCGCCACGTCCGGTGCATCCTCGGGGCGCCCTCGATATCCTCAAAGATGATTACGCACCGCATGACGCTGCCCTCTTTGACAGTCTTCCCGGCACCGCCTCCGTCTGCACCAACACCAACCCCGCGGCCACCGCCGGCCACACCGCGTCGGCCGGCAACCACTCCAGATGCGTGCGGCTGGTGCGTGCCTCGCGGACCCGCCGCGTCTGCAACACCTCCTGCTCGGTCAGGTGTGCCAGCGGCTCGCCGACCTCCCGGCCCATGGCCAGCTTCACCTCCGCATAGGTCACCGGCCGCCCGGCCTGGCGCACAAAGGCCAGCAGCTTCTCGGTGAACACGCCCACCTCACGCGCCCGCCGCGCCCGTTGCGCCGGCACGTCCGATCCCGGCTTGAGCGTCGGCGCCCGCCGGTGCCGGTCCGCGGTCTGCCCACAGACCCCCGGCGGGATCACCCGCACCAGCGCGAGTTCTGCCGGCGAATGCACCGGCTGGGGTTTCGGCGCTTCCATGAACATCAGGCACCCCCGGCGGCGTGCCGCCCGCAGGAGCATGCCCCGCACCCCGTCGGAGCGGCCCCCGCCCGCGACGGCTCCTCGGCACAGCCCGTGAGCGTCGCCTCCACCACCTCCCACATATCCAACAACACCCGCACCTGCTCGGCGTGCACCGTCGCCCCCAGCGTCCCGGTGCGCCTGGCCTGGCGCGCCGCCGTCATGTGCAGATGGGCCAGGTTGCCGTAACACACCGCCAGGTCATCCACCAGACTGGACTGCGCCCCCGGTACCGACTGCTGGAACGCCTTCAGCAGCGTGTTCAGGCCGCACCGCAGCTGGGCGGACTGCACCTCCAGCACCGTGCGCAGCGGCTCCGCCACCTGCGCCGACCACGCATCGCACAGCGCCGCCAGCCCCGCATAGCGGCTGACCACCTCCTCCTTGAGCCCCGCCGCCGCCGCCGTAGGAGCGGCCCCCAGGCCGCGACGCACCCCCGGCACCACGGTGAGCCCATAGAGCGTGCCCCCGCGCCCATCCTCCACCCGCAACCGCTCCTGCCACAGCGCCTCCTCCAACGCATCCGCCAGTTCCCGGATCTGCACCCCATGCCCCGCGCAGAACCCATCCAGGAACCCGAGCATGTGATGCGCCATCACCACGCTATCCGGGTGCGGCTGCTCCGCCTCGAAATACTCCGCCCCCAGGTCCATCAGCCCCTCATTCGCCGCCGGGGGCTCAGCGGGCGAGACCCCGTGATCCCCCAGGTGCGCCCATACCATCCGCCGAGTTGCCTTGCTCATGCCTCATCCCCCTGTTGTACCTTCACCGCCACCGCCAAGGCCCGTTGCAGCTTCCGCTGCAACTGCACCAGGCTCGCCATGCCGCTCACCAGTTCAGTGAGCAGGCAATCGTCTGGGTTCACTCCGCCGATCAGTCCGCAGAACGGCAGCTTGAGCCAGTCCCATTCAATGCGCACGGGGGACCGATAGCCCCCCAGCCACCGCGGCCACTCTCCGGTATCGATGCCAGTGCCCACGTAATGCCAGGTCACCCCATCGTCGACCAGACGCCCGGACCCGCGCAGCCAGGACACAGCGGAGCCCCAGGAGGCGCCAAGGTCCCGGGCTTGGGGCCGCCCACTGGCCACGATGGCCATGTCCGCCCCCACCCGCACCTGTTGATGGGCCACCGGCCCCGCGGCACAGATGGCCGCGATCAGCCCGATGTAGTCGTTCGCGGTGATCATCGGGCCACTCACTGCCGGGGCGCTCATGACAGTGCCTTCAACTGGTCGTTCAGATGGGCCGCCATCTGTTGCTGATCGTCCAGCCAGTCACTCAGCCGCTTTATCAGGAACGCCGCCGGGGTCCGCGCCCGCAGCATGTCCTGGCCGTCCTCCAGGCTGATGCTCACGTTCCCGATGCCCGGGAGGTCGGTCGGCAGGGGATGGTCCTCGATCACCAGCACAAAGCGCGCACCGGCCGGCTTGGCCTGCGGCTTGATGCACCGCCCCTTTGCCTGTGAGCCCATCACGCACCCCCCAGCCGGGCGGCCAAGACGCGGCGCGTGGTCTGGTCCATCGCCATGGTCAGCGTGGGCCGCACCAGCAACCCGCTGCCGTTGTCCATCAGGTACCGCGCCGAGGCGCTCTCCACCGTCACGCCCAGCGGCCAACCGCCCGTCGGTCGGGCACTCTTCGCCCGCGGGTCCGGCGTGCGCTCGGCACGCGGCAGGTCGAACCACCAAAAGCTATTGCGTCCCAGGGTCATCGCACTCATTGCGCACCCCCCTGCCACTCACCGGCCAGCCACGCCAACAGGTCAGGCGCCATCACAGAGACGGCCGTCAACAGCAAAAGAAAGGAATCAAAACCCATCGTCTCGTCTCCCCTCGGTTAAGCCGCCTTGCGCTGCACTGGCAGCGGGGTCGGCAGGACACGCGTGCCCAGGGTTCGCCTGAGCTTGCGCATGATTTCGTGTGCGAGCACGCCTTGCGGCGCGCGGTCGGTCCGCCCGGCCCAGCGGTGGATCGTGCGGTACACCGTCTCGACCTCGTAGCGGTTCGCCTTGGCCCAGGCGTACACCGTGGTGCCGCGCTCGTGCAGGGCATCGAGCACCCGCTGGGCTGGCGACCCGGTTGCATCGCGGTAGGCGTCGTCTGACATCGGTTGCGGTATCCTCTGATTTGTTGGCCAACAGGTGTTGGTTACGATGAATGCATTGTGACTCACGAAACGGGAGCGCGCAAGAGGGTGACATACGATTTATGAGTGACGGGGCGCCCGAATGGGAGGCGGTGATGGGCAGGCTTGCGGACGCCACTGGTGCAGGGACCGATGCAGCACTGGCGCGGATGCTTGGACTATCCACGGGCGACTTTGCCCAGCGGAAGAAGCGCGGAAAGATACCCTGGGATCGGGTGATCCCTCTCGCTGGCTCCCGAATGGTGAGTCTCGATTGGTTGACGACAGGCGTCGCAGCGCCGGATGCGGGGGCGCGGCGGCCAATCCATGACGACGTGCCTGTAACCGCGACCCAGCTACCCGACGACCCGGCGCAAATGGCTGGCCGTCAGCCACGGGTGGCCGCGCTGTTGGGCGTGGTCGCGGCCCTGTCACCCGAGGCGCAAGACGCGGTGCTCTCCGAATGCCTATCCCGCGCTGAGGCGGCTCAACGGCTCGCGGAACTAGAGCGGAGGCTTGAGCAGATGGACGAACAGCGTCGCGCGTGACACCCGCCGATTACCTTAAAAAAATTGGTACCATGCGCAGCGCGCTGCGCATGGTACCAAGCCGCGCGGGGTTATTCCCCGCGCGCCGCACAGCAGGAGAGACCATGCTTGTCGCCTTCTTCCACCGGCTCAGAGACCTGTTTCTGTCAGCGATCTACAAATATGACGCGGTCGCCGCCGCGCTCGACCGCGAGGCAACGGCCGCCAAGAAGGCCAAGGATTGGGACCGCGCAATCACCTGTTTGCGCAAGGTGAACGCCCGTCGGGGTGAGCCCTCGTCCGTGCGGCTGGCGCTCTATCTCCAGCAGGCCGGGCGCTTTGATGAGTCCATGCGGGAGTTCCGCGGACTGGTCGAGGCGGTGGAGCCCACGGTCAACAGGTCTTTGGCCCACGCGACGCCCAACGGCCGACGCGCGTCCAAGGCCACTCACTTGATGCAGATCTACGACAAGATGGCATTGGCCTGCCGACGCGAGAAGCGCGTGGAAGATGCCGCGCGCTTTGCCGCACTGGCGAACGAGCAACAGGCGATTCGGGCCGAGGTCAGTCCGCTGGTGAAGGCAGAGCGAAAGAAAAAAATCGCAGAGTGGAGAGCACGATGGGGGATCAAGCCATGACCGACGAAACCCGCGACGCCCAACTCTTACGCGTCCTCACCACTGGCCGGCCCAGCCAGGACGACTGGCCGGCTGCGGCCTACCTGATCGAGAAGGGTTACGGCCATGGCGACTGCCGCCGCTCCAACATGGAAGGCTCGAAGGGCGACATCCTGGCCCTGGTGTGGCAGCGCACCACGGCCAACGGTCTGGACTTCGCCGAAGCGTTGCGGCTAAAACTTGACCAGGCCGGTAAGGGACAGCAGCCACCACAGGAACAGCGATCCGAACACGCTGTAAAAGATGACGGCTGGCACAAAAAGCCAATTGGGATGATTGGCATTGCGCTGATTTCTGGCGCGCTGCTTTTGATCCTTAAGCATCTGTTGAGCCTGTATTTCGGCATCTCCCAATGAGTCGGGATAAGGCTCAACCAACCCCAGCCGTTTGGCGTCTGCCTCCGTGAGCCCTTGCGTGAACACGGTCGGGGCTTGCCGGGTCAATGCGTCCAGGGCGTCGTGGAGCGCCTGCGGGTTATCTTTGATCAATGCGTACCCGGCTAGATTGATCTCGATAATCACCCGGCGCGGCCACCCCCACGCGTCGCGCACGGCACGTACCGCGCGGCGCAAAAAGCCGCGTCGGTACCCACGGGGGTAGCCTGGGTAGTGCAGGATGAACGCATCCGGCGCTCGATCCGCCTGCCGCTGATCGTGTTCTTCTTTGGTCGCCCGCAGCTGTTTCGCGAGGGTCTCGGCTTCCTCCCGCGAGAGGGTGAAGGTAGCCGGCCGCTCAGGGGCCGGAAAGGTGAAAGTGACCGTGCGCTGTGACTGGTCGCCGTTGTCTGTCATCGTGGTCTGCCACCCAACCGCGGGCTTATGGTCCTGCCAGAAATCGCCTTGCTGTTCGCTCATCGCCTACCTCGTGCTTCTGTGACTTGACGCCCGCCGCCGCAGGTCGCACCCTAAGCCCTGAGCCCCCCGACTGAACGGGGGAAAGCTTTCCCCGTCCCCCGCTGCGCCCCCTCCCCCCACACTCTCCGTGTCGCGGACCACCCGGTCCGTCTATCCGACCCGGAGGCATGTGTGAATCCCAAAGGCTATCTCCAATCCCGTACCGTCTGGGGCCTGCTGATCCTGGCCCTGACCACCGCGGCCCAAACCATTTGGCCCACCGTCGACGCCTCCCAGGTGGAGGTGCTGGCCGGGCATGGCGCTGACCTGCTCGGCTTTGGCCTGGCCATTTGGGGCACCAAGGCCCGGCCGGAACTCTCCGGGCTCTGGAAGCCCAAGGATGGTGCGGCATGACCACCCCCACCGGCCGCCGTGGCTATGACGTGGACGGCCCCGAGATCCTGCGCGCCCTGGGGCGGATCGAGGGCACCCTGGCCGGCATCGAGCAGGGCGTGGCGGAGGCCAAGGCCGGGGTGGGCGCCGTGAACGCCCGGCTCGATGGGCATGTGGGCGCCAGCGGGCGGGCGGGGGCCTTGATGGGCACCCTGGCCGCCGGGGGGATTGCCGTGGTGGTGGAGATGGCCAAGCGCTGGCCGCCCATCTGATACCCCATGGCCTACCCCCCAGAGACCCGCGCGGCGGTGCGTGCCGCCTACATCTACCAGCGCCTGCCGCTGACCGATGCCGCTGCCGCCGCCGGTGTGGCGGAGGGCACTGCGCGCACCTGGATGCGCTGCAGCCGCCAGGATGGCGATGACTGGGACGCCTGCCGCACCGCCGCCAGCCTGTCACGCGAGGGCCAACTGGCCGTCGCGTCCATGGTGCTGGAACAGTTTGTGTTGCAGTTCCGATCAACCTTGGAGGGGCTGAAGGGCAATACCCAACTGGGGCCGATCGAGCGCGCGGAGATCCTTGCCCGCCTGTCAGACAGCTACACCAAGATGATGTCCAGCGCCGCCAAGGTGGCGACCCCCATCAGCCGCCTGGCGGTGGCGCTGGAGACGCTGCGCGAACTGGCCAAATACATCGGCGCCGAACGGCCCGACAGTCTCCCGGTGTTCGCGGAGCTGTTGGAAGGGTTCGGTGCCCGTCTTACGGAGACTTTGGCCCGTGCCTAAGCGACCGTTCAACTTGTGCATCCACTGCGATCATCGGGGGCCTGAGCGACTGCTTACGACCGCGTGCGCTCGCGTGATTCCGCAACCGCGGTACTCGCCCATCGACGGTTCCGCTTTTGTCATGCCGCTCCCCGATTGCGAGGACTTGCGGTTACCCCATGGCGACTGCGGCCCGCATGGTAATCACTGGGCGCCGGTCCGGTGGTGGCGGCATCCGTGGCGCTGGATCGCTATGCGCGACTATCAGTGGCGGCTGATCCGAGAGGTACCCGATCATGGATGACGCCGACCGCGCCCAAGAGCGCATTGACCAGGACCTGGCGGCCGACCTGGCGGCGCACCATGCCCGTACCGAGGTGCCGCTGGGTACCCCGTGGGAGGATGAGCAGGGGCGCCGGCTGTGTCTGGACTGCGGGGAGGTGCTAAGCCCGCGCCGGCTCAACGCCATGCCTGGGGCGATCCGGTGCGTGGATTGTCAGAGTGCCGTGGAGCTCTACGGATGAGCGGGCTACGCGACGCTGGAGCGTCGGGACTTGCTCCCACGCTGGAGCGTGGGAGCCAGAGGCCGGTGAGTGATGCGCCCGCACTCGGGCACCAGGTGGGCGGTGATGAGGATCTGGCCAAAGCGGCGCACACCTTGCAGCTCTATCTGGAGCTGGCGCGGGGCACCGCATGAGCCTCACCGCCCGCGCCTTCCTGCGTGAGCTGGCCGACGACCGCGCCCGGTTGCAGCGCGACATCGAGGCGCGGCGGCTCGATCTGGACCCGAGCCCTGAGGCCCGCACCGCGCGGCGCCGCCGGGTGCTGGTAGACCAAGACTATTGGTGGTGGGCCACCACCTACTTTCCGCACTACCTGCGCGGGGAGGGGTCCAGCTTTCAGCGCCACTTTGCCCAGCGTGCGCCGCAGTTGCTGCGCGGCTCGGCTGGCTGCGTGGAATGGTGGATCGCGCCGCGCGGCGAGGCCAAGACCAGCCTCGCCACCAAGCTGCTGCCCCTCTGGTGCGCCATCGACATCCTGTTGCAACAGCCGGACGTGCGCGCGGAGGTCGGCTGGAGCGGGGGCGTCCCGCCCCCGATTGACTACATCCTCTTACTCTCCGCCGAGACGCGCCTGCCCACCAAGGCCCTGGATGCGATCAAGACGGAACTCACCTGCAACGCCAGCCTGGCCCTGGACTGGCCCGAGGTCTGCGGCCAGGGCCGCATCTGGCGCGTGGCGGAGGTGCTCACCGCCAGCGGGGTGAAGATCGAACCCTTCGGCGCCGAACAGGCGGTACGCGGTTCCGCCCACGGTGCCGCCCGGCCCAAGCTGCTGTTGCCCGATGACCTGATCACCGACAGCGAGGCCAAGAGCCCGACCGAACGGGAGAACCGTTGGACCTGGGTCACTCGTGCAGTGGAGTATTTGGGGCCGCCCGACGGCAGCGTGAAGGTCTTGGGCGTGGGGACCATCCTGCACCAGGATGACCCCATCAGCCGCGCCAAGAAGACCCCCGGGCACCTGGTGCACCACTTCCGCGCCCTGGAGCAGGAGCCCATCCGCAAGGACCTGTGGGGCAAGTGCGAAGAGTTGATGCGCAATGAGGACCGGCGCGCGGAGCTGGTCGCCGCGGACGCGGGCCGTAAACTGCCCGTCGCTGAGCTGCCCAGCCACCGCTATTACATCCGCCATCAAAAGCAGATGGACCAGGGCGCCCGGGTCTCCTGGCCGGGTGTGCGTTCCTTATATGAGCTGATCGCCAAGCGGGTGCGCGCCCCCCGCGCCTTCGCCACCGAGATGCAGGGCGACGGCCAGACCGAAGACCGCGTCTTTGCCTCCTGGACCTGGTGGAACGGCGAGCCCGGGGCCGGGTGGATCGCGCTCGGTGCCGTGGACATGAGCATCGGCGGCCCGCGCAATCACCCCAGCGGCATCCTCTGGGGCTACTGGAACCCGACGCACAAGACCCTGCATGTGCGCGAGGACAGCGTCAAGCGCCGGGCGCCGTCGAAGCTGCGCTCCGATCTGGTCGCCGGCCAGCGCCGCCACCACGCGCGGCACATCGCCTGGGAGAACAACCAGGCGCAAGAGGACAGCCGCCGGACCTCCATCCAGTACGGACTGGAACAAGGCTGCCCGCTGCCGCTGGTGGGTGTGACGGCGATCGAGGACCGCGTGGTGCGCATCGAATCGCTTGAGCCCTACCTGACCGACCCGGTTGCGCCCTCCATCCTGATCCACCCGGCCTGTGCCGCGCTGGTCTCTGAGCTTGAGACCTGGCCCGAGGCGCAGCCGCACCACGACTATGAGGCGCTGTGCTGTCTCTACATGCTCTGGGGCCTGGCGGCGAGCCGGGCGCAGAGCTACGCCTTGCACCGCACCCCCAATCCTGCCACCGAGGGCCTGTTTGGCCCGGGAGCCTTTTGATGTCTGACCAGTCCATTCAATACCCGGGGCCGCTGCATCTCGGTGACCGCGGGCCGGTGGCCGCGCTGCAGTTTATGGAAGGCGAGGGCCATGACTGAGCGCGCGGTTCTCAGGATGGACGCGCTCCGGGCCATGCGCGCCTTTGTGGTCCCGGATCACCACCACCGGGGGTGCTACACCTGCAAGCACTACCGCATCCAGCACCAGGAGCCCTGGTGCATCCATCCGGTGAACAAGTTGCCGGTGGCCTGGAAGACCGCCATCAGTGCCGGGCAGCCGTGCGGGGCGGATAACGCACCACTCTATGAGGCCCGCTTATGTTGACCCGCGTGCTCAATGCCGCCCAGTCCGGCCTGGCCCGTCTGTTGCGCGAGCCCAAGGCCGTGCCCAGCGCGCAACGCCCGGTGCTGCCCACCGGCAGTCTGGACGGCTTGACCCCGGCGCGCCTCACCTCGCTGTTGCGCTCCGCCATCTACTCCAATGCCCGGGACTATCTGGAACTGGCCGAACGGATGGAAGAGGCGGACCTGCATTACCGCTCCCAGATCCAGACCCGGCGCCTGGCGCTGGAAGGGCTGGAGGTGCGGGTGGCGCCGGCCGGGGATCGCGGTATGGCGCGGCGCCTGTCCCAGGGTCTGGAGGAGATGACCCGCAGCGATTGGTGGGGTGACCTCACGGCCCTGTCCGACGGCATCGCCAAGGGCTACGGCGTCGCCGAGGTCTTGTGGGACACCAGCGGCTCCGAATGGCGCCCCGGTGAAGTCATTTTGCGGCCCCAGCGCTGGTTCCGTTATGACCGCGACGATGGGCGCACCCTGCGGCTGGAAGACGGGACCCTGCGCGGGCTGGACCTACAGCCGTACGGCTTTGTGGTGCATGAACCCGCGCTCAAGGCCGGGCTGCCGATCCGGGCGGGGCTGGCGCGTGCCGCCGGTTGGGCCTATCTCTTGAAGATGCTCGCGCTCAGGCGCTGGTCCATCGCCGGTGAGTTGTCCGGGGTGTTCCGCACCGGCCGCTACCCGGCCGGCACGCCGGATGAGGATATCGATATCCTCAAGGCCGCGGTGGCGGCCATCGGGTTGGATGGGTCGGCGGTGTTCCCGGCCTCGATGATGCTCGATGTCATCGCGCCCAAGGGTGCCAACGGGACCGACATCCAGGAGCGGCTGTGTCGGTATCTGGATGAGCAGGTGAGCAAGTGTGTGGTCGGCCAGACCATGACGGCGGACAACGGGGCGAGTCTGAGCCAGGCCAAGGTGCACAACGAGGTGCGGTTGGACATCCTGAGCGCGGATGCCCGGGCGCTCACGCGGACCATCAACCGCCAGGTGGTGCGCCCCTGGGTGGACCTGAACTTTGGGCCGCAACCGGTGTATCCGCAGATTGAGATGCCGGTGGAGTGGCCGGAGGACCTGGTGGCCCTGGCCACGGCCTTGGAGAAGCTGACCCCGCTGGGGTTGGATGCGCCGCTGTCCTGGGTGCGGCGCAAGTGGGCGGTGCCGGAGCCCATGCAGGGGGAGGCGGTGTTGGGGGCGCCGGCGGCGGCGCCGGGGCCTGATCCCGCGGTGCCTGCTGTACCGGTGGTGCCGGTCCCGCAACGGGCGCTGCAAGCACAGGGGCGGGACGCCCCTGCTCCCGACGGGATTGACGCCCTGGTGGATGCGGCGCTGGCCGATTGGGAGGCGGACCTGGCCCCGCTGCATGAGCCCTTGCGCGCCGCGATGGCGGCACTGGGACCGGACGCCACCGCGGCCGATGCCATTGCCATGCTGCCTGGTCTGCTGGCCAGGATGGACGCGGACCCCTTGGCCGCGCGGCTCACCCAACTGGCCTATACCGCGCGCCTGGCCGGTGCCGCGGGGATTGAGCCCGACTGATGCCGCTCGCCACCGGCCCGGGCGCACCGCCCACGACACCGGTCCCGGAGGACCTGACCCCGGCCGAGTTCGCGCGGCTGTTCGTGCAGACGCCAGAGGGCGCGGCCACCTACCTGGAAGGCCGCAAGCGCCTGACGCAGACCTATGACTGGCGCGAGTTGTGGCAGGAGGAACACGCCCACCAGTTCACCGTCTCCCGCCTGGCCCGCCTGGACCTGCTGGCCGCCATCCAAGACGGCATCACCAAGAGCGTGGGCGGGGACCTGACCCGGCGGGACTTTGAGCGCAGCACCACCAAGCTGCTCCAGGAGTCCGGGTGGTGGGGTAAGGTCGAGGTGGTAGACCCCAACACCGGGGAGGTACTCAACACCCGCTTCGACCCCAACCGGGTCAAGCTGATCTATGACGTGAACACCCGCATGGCGCACAGCGCCGGGCGCTGGCAGCGGTTCGAGCAGTCGGCCGGCACCCATCCTTACCTGCGCTACATCACCAAGGGCGATGAGCGGGTACGCGCGAGCCACGCGGCCTGGCACAACGTCACCCTGCCCATCGGGCACCCCGTCTGGAAGACCCACTATCCACCCTGCGGCTGGCACTGCCGCTGCCGGGCCATGGCGGTGAGTCAGGCCCAATACGAGGCCGGCCAGGTCCCGTACCGCGATCGCGAGACGGGTGAACTGCGCATGGCTCAATTGGACAAGACCGCGCCGAAGGTCGAGTGGGTGGCCTGGAAGGACAAGCGCACCGGTGAGACCCGCGACGTGCCGGCCGGGATCGATCCGGGGTTTGGTTACAATGTCGGCATCGCGGCCCAACGGGCCGCTGAGTTGGCCAAGCAGGTGGAGGCCAAGCTGGCGGCGGTCCCACCGGTGCTAGCCGCAGCGGCAAACAAGGCCGTCGTGACGCTTCCGACCCCGGATGTCGCCGCCTTTGTGGCTGATGCCCGCTCGGTGGCAGACCGGCAGATGCAAATCGATTTCGGCCCGGTCACCGGTGTGGAGGCAATCCTGCGCGAGACCGGTTTAGACCTGACCGGCTATGCTCGCGCAATGGATAACTACGGGGTCCGCCACACGTTGAAGCAACATGGCAACCCCGCGCGCGAAGCCGCCCGCGGTCAGATCGCCGTGTCTGAGCACGACTTCGCGTTGGTCGAACTGATCACCAGTGCTTGGGATCGCGTGTTTTTGGACGGCAAAAACGCCATCGGTCGGGATGTGATCGTGTTCGTTAAGGTGATCGACGGCGTGGGGTATCGTTACGTCGAAGAGATCAGACCGCGTGCCCGTTTGGTCGCGCTGGATTCGCTGCGGAAGAAAATGGGGATGTGGCAGAAGTGAGGGGTAACACCCGCGACGAGTGCATGCTGGCTTGCGCCCCCTTCTCTAAACGTCCGAAACGACTTCGCGGGTTAGGTAGAGTATAGCCATGATCAACATCACCGTCCAAGACCAGCAGGTCACGGATTACCTCAACCGTCTCCTGCACCAGTTGGGCGACCTCAGCCCCGCCATGGCCGGGATTGCCACCGAGCTGGGGGCGGCGGTCTCCGGCCGCTTCGAGACCAAGACCGACCCGGCCGGCAACGCCTGGGCGGCCTGGAAGCCATCCACTGAGCAGAACTACCCGGCCGCCGGCAACCGCACCCTGCTGGACCGCTACGGCGATATGCTCGATAGCCTCAACTCCAGTGCCACCGCAGACACCGCCACCATCGGCTTTGGCGTGCCCTATGCCGCCTATCACGAGTGGGGCACCGAGCACATGGCGCGGCGCGGTCTGCTGTCGGCGGACCCGGACGCCGGTACCCTGGGGGCGGAGGATACCCAGCGGGTGCTGGATATCCTGACCCGCCTCTTGAACCCTGCCGCCTGACGCGCCGGACGCCCCGGGTGCGGCTACCGTACTGACCCCTGCAGCCCAACGCCGTGGCGGGCGAATTGACGGGGTATTTACACCATTTACACCGCCCCCTGTGAGCCCCCTGTGAGACCCCCTTCGCCGCCTTGCCGAAACCGCCCGGCGGGCGTAGCCTGATCCCGCCCGATCCCCCCCCCGTAACCCCGCGGGGGAAAGCTTTCCCCGTCCCCTGATTGGCCTGGCGTGCGCACACTGCACCCCATGCCAAACGCACCCCACCCATCGTCGAAGCGCGCGCAGCCCGCAGTCTTTGCGGATCGAGGCCCCGCGGCGGGAGTTCCCGCCGCGGGCTATCTGTCCTGCCAGGGGGCCGGTGTGGCCCTGGCGGCACTGCCTACCGACTGGTGCGAACTGATCCCCCCCGGCGAGTGCCTGACCCGTGACGGTCGCGGCCCGTATACGCTCGCCGCTGCTGCTGCCGTGGTGGCGGCCTTTGCCATCGACTTCCCGCCCGGCTCTGACCAGGCGGCCCCGGTCGATTACGACCACGCGGACCTGAAGCGCACGCCGGGTGCCGATCTGCCCCCCGCGGCCGGCTGGCTGGCGGAGCTGCGCCTGTCCGGCAACGGCGGGATCGAGGGGCGCATCGAATGGACCGAGCGCGCCCGGGCGCACATCGCGGCGCGTGAGTACCGCTACCTCTCCCCTGAACTGCTGGTGGACCCCGAGAGCAATGCCATCGTCGGTCTGTCCGGCGCCGGGCTGACTCACCGGCCGAACCTCTACCTGCGGGCGCTCTCCCATCGCGCCTTGCCCCCACACCTGGAGCCCCAGATGGATGCCGACGAACTGCTGGAGCGGCTGCGCTACCTCTTCAACCTGCCCACCCTGGCCACCACGGCCGAGATTGGTGCGCAACTGCAAATCCTTACCGAGCGGCTGAAGGCCGAGGGCGAACCGGCTGCGGCGGCGGGGTTGGTCTCGGCCAGTGCCACGCCGGCCGACAGGATCGTGCTAATGACGCAGATGGGCCGCGGCCTGTCCGGTCTGCGCGAACTGTGCGCGGTGGCCCCGGAGGTGGAGACGCACCAGGTGCTGATGGCGGCGCACGCCCGCATCACGGATCTCACCAATACCCTGGCCGAACGCGACGCCACTGAGACGGTGGCCCAAGCGCTGCGCGAGCGGCTGATCGAACCCGCCAAGCGGGACTGGGCGCAGGGCTATGCCAAGCGGGACCCGCAGGGCTTCCGTGACTATCTCAAGGGCTGCACCCCGATCCTGCTCAGCCGCACCGACCAGACCCCGGGCACCGACCCCGCCGGCAGTGATTACGAGTCCCTGGTGACCGCCACCATGGCCAGCGACAAGGTCAGCCGCGGCACCGCCATGATGGCGATCGCCCGTGCCCACCCCGAGGCGCACCGCGCCTGGATCGAGTCCACCCAGCCCCAGACGCAGCGCGCGTAAGGAGTCCAGACATGAGCGAAAACGCAGGCTATCGGGCCTTTCTGGCGGGTGAGGCGCTGGCCGTCTCGCGCCGGGTCCGGATCGCGGATGCCTCCAGCACCATGCCCCCCACGGTGGTCTATGCCGATGCGGGCGAGCAGCACATCGGGGTGACCACCCAGGCCGCGGCCAGTGGCAGCTTCACCAATGCCCGGCTGCGCACGGTCTCCGGGACGGTCGAGATCGAGGCGGCGGACAGCTTTGCCAGCGGTGCCGTGCTCTATGGCGCGGCGGACGGCAAGGTGTCCGACTCGGCCAACGGCTCGGCACTCGCCCAGGCGATCGAGGCGGCGGGTTCCGGCGGGGCCATTGTCGAGGTGGTGGAGTTCGGCGTGTTGAGCACCACGGCGGCCACGGTCTCACTGGCGGATGCCGGCGGGCATACCGCTGCCGCCACGGTGGAGGCGGCCCTGGCCGAGTTGTATGTCGACCGGCAGACCGCTCAGGCCACCCTACCCATCCCGCTCGCCGCGATCACGATGGAGGACGGAACGGCACTCACCAAGCAGGCGACCACGGTGGCCGGCCTGGCGCAAGCCGCCAACAAGGAACAGCGGATCGAGATCCCGGTGGACTGCACGGCGGGTGAGGCCCTGGCCTTCTGCCTGCCGCTGCCGCAGGACTACGACGAGGCCGGGGATCTGCATGTCCATGCCCTGGTGGGTAAGGGCGGCAACCTGGACACCCTGACGCTCGATTGCGAGGTCTATCTGGCGGGCCCGGGCGATACCGGCAATGCCGATGCCTGCACCACCGCCGCCCAGGCTTGGCCCCAGGCGGTCACTGAGCTGACCTTCGCCGCCGCCGCGGCGGGCCTGATCGCGGCCCCGGCCACGCTCACCGCCATCCTCACCCTGGGCGGGACCAACGATGGCGATGCCGTCTATCTGTACGGGGCCTGGGTGGAGTACACCCGCAAGGTCCTGGCCGCCTGATCGCCCACTCTATCGATAGGAGCATTCCATGCCCGCCTCTCCCCAAACCACGGCCACCGCGGCCGAACTGCGCCAGGACCTCGGGCGCGTGGCCTATGAGCGGATGCGCGGCTCGGGCGCCGAGGGCCACATCGGCCTGCAGGTGCTGCCGCTGTTCGAGTCCGGCATCTCGTCCGCGCGGTTCCCCATCATTCCCAAGGATGTGGGCCTGAAACTGGTGGACGATGCCCGCGCCGCCGATGGCAGTTACAACGAGATCGATTGGCGCTTTGAGATGGGTGCCTTCTCCACCGAAGACCGTGGGCTGACCGGACGGATCGATGATCGACTGCGCGCGCTCTACAGCTCGGTGATCGAGGTGGAGCAGGCGACCGCGGACACGGTGACGGATGGCGTCCTGCTGAACCTGGAGCGCCGGATCGCCGCCAAGGTGGAGGCCGGCGGGGCCGATGCCAATGTGACGGTGCCCTGGTCCACCAGTGCCACAGCCACCCCCAAGGGCGATGTCGACACCGCCAAGGCGGCCTTCCGGGGCCGCTCCGGGCTGTTGCCCAATGCGCTGGCCATGAGCCTTACCGCCTTCTGGGCGGTAGTGAATACCGCCGAGATCAAGACTGCGCTCCAGTACACCAGCCCCATCCAGATGGGCGGGTTCGAGGCGCAACGCCAGGCGGTGGCCGCCTATTTCGGGATCGACCAGGTGTTGGTGGCCGGCGCGCAGAAGGACAGCGCGCAGAAGGGCAAGGCGGCGGTGCTGGCCGATGTGTGGGACGCCACCAAGGTCCATCTGCTGCGCGTCAGCGCCGGCAGTTCCAACGTCTTGGAGCCCTGCTTTGGTCGGACGATCCTGTGGACCGGCGGTGCACCGCAGATCCTGACGGTGGAGACCTATCGCGACGAGACCCGGCGCGCCGACATCGTGCGCATCCGCAACGATACCGAGGAGTTCATTCAGTACGTGCTGGCCAAGTACACCCTGGGCGAGATCACCTGATGGAGTGGTGCACCCCCGCTGACCTGCTGGCGGCCGAGTCCGATACGGACCTGATTGCGGAGTTGGCCGCACCCACCGATCAGCCGCCGGTATCCGGGGCGCTGTTGCGCCTGGCGGTGGCGGGCGGCGCGATCGGCGGGGAGCAGGAGGAGGCCGCGGCGGGGGCCTTGGCCCGGTTGGTGCGGGCCTGTGCCGAGGGCGGGGACCAGGTGGATGCGCACCTGGCCAGCCGCTGGCCGGGCGGGCTCTCGCCGGTACCGGCCATCGTGCGATCGGCGGCGGTCGGGTTGGCGTTGGAGGATCTGTTGGGCGCACGCACGGCGGCGCCGGACGGGCCTTACTCCGGGATCATCCGGCGGGCCAAGACGGCGCGGGCGACCTTGGTGGCACTGCGCGACGGCACGCTGACCCTGGGCACGGCGAGCGTCAGCACCCCGGCAACGGTGCGTTATCAGGCCGCTGACCGGCTGTTGACGGCGGACACGCTGGCGGGGATGGGCTGATGGGCAAGCCGAACTATTTGGAGTTGGAGCCGCTGATCCTGGCGCGGCTGGAACCGCTCAAGGCGGACTGGCCCACCCTGCGGATCGATGCCGCGCGCGATGTGGCCGGAGTACTCGCCAAGGATCAGCGCTTACCCGCCCTGTGCGTGCTCTACGGGGGGGATGCCTCGGTGGAGTCCACCGACGGCAAAGACCAGTTGGTGGGCGCCGTGCAGCGCTGGGGCGTGGTGGTCTCACACCGGGATCTGCGCGAGCCCGAGGCCGGGCGGGTCAGCGTCGGGGAGCTGGCGGCGGCGGTGATCGCACAGCTGCAAGGCTGGCTGCCGCGCGGCCCCGAGGGCGGCCTGGGCCGCCTGCGCCGGCAACCCGCGCCGGCACCGATCTACAGCAAAGAGGGGGCGGTCTATCTGCCCTTGACCTTCACCTGCCGCGTGCTCTCGCGCGGCGCACTGGGAGAGCCTTGATGGCCTTAGACCTCACGCAGCGGCGGTTCATGTTCCTGGACGTGGCCATGAAGTATGGCGCCTTCAGCGGCGCTACCCGCCCGACCAGCCTGTTTGATGCCACCAACTTCACCAAGCTGGAATTTACGCCGCCGCCGCAGAAGACCGAACGTATCACCTCCCGGATGGAGGGCTCCATCGGCCAGGCCCTGGGCTCGCTGCAGCGTCCTACCGGCGAGCCCGGCGTGCTCACCGCGGAGTTCGACGCCGCGCCGGTGGGTTTCCTGGCCCTGGCCTTGGGCGCCACGGTGGCGGAGCTGGCGGTGAGTGCCAAGACGGTCACCAATGAGGCGGTGACGACGGTGTTGGGGATGTGGGTCAAGCTGCCGGACGCCTGGATCGATGCGACTACCTTTGTCCTGGAGACGGCCGGCACCCCGGACGTGGCCATCGCCAGCACCAAGTACGAACTGGACGCGGTCAACGGCTTTGTGAAGGCGACCCATGCCGATGCGGTCGGCAGCAAGGCGGCGACCTACAACGTGAAGGTGACGGCGGGCGAGTCGTACCACGCCGGCCAGGCGCTGAGCCAGGATATCTATCTGGTCGGCACCGGCACTGAGCAGACCACCAAGAAGCGCTGCTCCATCATCGTGGAACGCGCGGTGCTGGCGCCCGAGGGTAAGTTCGACCCGGCCGCCGGCGGCGCGCTCAAGGGTTCGGTGAAGGGCGATCTGCTGACCCCCAGCGACCGCACCAGCCCCTGGTCGTATGTCTACAGCGATTGGGCCTCGGCCTTCTGATGTCGCTCTCGCTCTCCAACGGCACCACTACCATCACGCTCCCGGGCAACCTGCTCTGGGAGGACGAGCTGGCGTGGGACCCGTGTTCCCAGGTGGTGGAGCAGACGCTATCCGGCGCGGTGCTGGTGGAGGAATTTACGCGCGCGGCGGGGCGGCCCATTAGCTACCGCGGCGGCCTGCCGTGGGTGCAACTGACCCGCACGGCGCTCCTGGCGCTGCAGGCGCTGGGCGCTCCGGCCGGGGTGGTCTTGACCCTGACCCACCACGACGGCCGCACCTTCCGCGTGACCCCGCGGCGCGATGGTGACGGCTGGCTGAAGGCGCTCCCCTGGCCGGTGGTGGGTGACTCCGGGGCGGCCAATCCGAGCGCCGGTGCGGCCTATAGCATCGAGTTGCTGCGGCTGCTGGAGATCCCGGCATGACGATGGTGCGATTGCCTGCGCAGTTGGATGGCACAGGGGCGGTGGTGGCCGCGCGGGTCACGTGGTCCTTGGTGGGCGAGGATCAGCGGACGCCGGTGGTCGGTCTCCATGGCCTGTCATTTTTGGCTGAGGCCCGCGCCGTGATGGTGACCACGGCGGCCGGGGTGCTGGTGGACCTGGTGCCACAGCGGCAGATTGGGACGGTGCTGGGGGCGCCGACCTGGTATCGGGTGGCCTATGGCGCGCCCGGGCATCCGGATGTGCGGTTCATCCGCGTGCCGGAATCCGCCGCGGTGCAGGAGTTGGCCGACCTGATCGGCGCCGAGTTGATCCCGCCCGCGAGCCTGACGGCGGGGCGGGTGCTGACCGCCGATGAGCGCGCGGCGCTGGATGCGGCCACGCTGCCGCCCAGTGCCGCTAATCGCATCCTCACCGGCGCCGATGCCATCGGCGGCGGCGGCACCCCGGGAGCGCAGGGCGCGACAGGCGCGACAGGCGCGACTGGACCGCAGGGGCCGCAGGGCGACCAGGGTATTCAGGGGCCGCAGGGCGATCAGGGTATCCAGGGGCCGCAGGGCGCCCAGGGTATCCAGGGGCCGCAGGGCGATCAGGGTATCCAGGGGCCGCAGGGCGCCCAGGGTATCCAGGGGCCGCAGGGCGACCAGGGTATCCAGGGGCCGCAGGGCGCCCAGGGTGTCCAGGGCGAAGCCGGTGGTGGCGCCCCGCTATGGGTATGGCGCCTGGATGGAGCCACCGCTGAGGACGCTACTACCTTGGAGGGGTCCGTCACCCTGCCCACTGCTGGCTATCGGTGGGTCGAGATCATCGTCGTCGCTCCCGGTGCTGGCGGCGGCGCCGGGAAGTCGACCACATCCGTTGGTACCCTCGTCACCGGCGGCGGCAGTGGCGCTGGGGCGTCCGTCGCTCGCGCGGTGATGCCGCGGTCGCTGGTGTCCGATACGCTCACGTATTGGCTGCAGCCTGCCGGCTACGGGGGACACCCCCAGTTTGGATCGACGGGCACGGGCAACCGGTCAGGTCAGGTGCAAGACCTGACTAGGGGATGGACTATCACCGCATGGTCTGGCGCTGGGGGCGCTAGCGGCGCCATAAACGCGCCGGCAGCGCCCGCGGCCGCGCCAACCAATTCTCAATATCTCGGTGTGGCTGGAGTAGCGTCAGCCACTACGGGTGGGCTCCCGGGCATATCCATCAATAATACCTGGGGTGGACCGTCCGGCGCCTCTGGGGGCGCCGTGAGCGCTGCCGGTACCGCATATGCGGGAGGCACAGGAGGATATACACGAGGGATAGTCAATCTGGATGGCGGCGTGGCGGGTGCTGCCGGCGGCACAGCGGGGGGCTCGGGTGGTAGCGCGACTGATGCGTCGTCGGCCATCGTCGACCCTATGCTCTGCGGCGGTGGCGGCGGCGGTGGCGGCGGTAATGCGGCTGGGTATGGCGGCGCTGGGGGGGCGGGAGGTAATCCTGGCGGTTCAGGCGGCGGGGGCGGGGCGGGCATCGGAGGTGCCTATCGCGGCGGACAGGGAGGGCCGGGGGGCACTGGGCTGATACTCTTGAGGTGCTGGTGATGCGCGTCGCGCTGATCGATGCCGCTGGCCTGTGCCAGTCCGTGGAAGCCGATCGCCCCGCCGACTGGGTACCGCCGGAAGGCTACGCGGCCCCGCCGCTACGCGCCATCCCAGCCCCGCCGATGGCAGTGGGGCCAGGGTGGTGCTGGGTGGACGATACCTGGTATGCGGCCATCGCCGATCCCGCGATACCCGGCGGCTGGCGCGTCGGCACCGCCGAGGAACGTGCAGTTGAATCACTACGGATGGCGCGTGCAGCATCCGCCATCGACGCCTGGCAAGGCCGCTACATTCTATCCGCGAAGGAGCCAGTGACCGACGGCCCGCTTGCGGCGTACCCGGCGGCCAATGTCCTGGCCCAGATTGATCTATTTGTGGCCGTCAACCTGACCGCATCAGACCAGGAGCGTTACCGGGGCGCCAAGACCTGGCGCCGTAACGATCTGATGGTGGCGACCCTGGGCGCACTGTTGGGCATGGACGATGCCGCCATCGACGCCTGGTTTGAGGCGGCGCGAGCGGTATCGTAATGGCGGCGACCGCCACCGTCCCGTTGCTCCCGGTCCCCCTGGGCATGGCGAACGCCCTGGCCCTGTCCCACCACGACTACCAGCCGCAGGCGAGCGCTAACGGGTGGCGCCGCGGTGGACCACATCGGCGCCCGACGGGACCTGGTCTATCCAGTGCGCGGTGGCCGAGCACGACATCCTCATCCTCGATAAGGCGGGCGGGCGCGCCAGCACAGTCCTCAGTGGCGTTGTGCCGGGGAACGCCTGATGTCCAGTAGCGATATCGTTGTCCGCTTACTGATCACCGCCCGGGACCAAGCCAGTGGCGTGCTCGGGGCGCTGACCGGCCGGGTGGCCCAGCTGGCGGCGGCGATGGCCGCGTGGTTCAGCGTGTCCGCCATGGTGGATTTCTTCCGCGGCGCGGTCAGTGGCGCGGCGGACCTGCAGCAGCAGCTGACGGTGCTCAATCAGGTGGCCGGGACCACCGCGGAGGAGTTGGCGCAGCTCAAGGCCGCGGCGGAGGCGGCGGCGAACTCGCCCTTGCCCTATACCGCCAGCCAGGCCGCGGGCGGCCTGATTGAGCTGGCGAAGGCGGGGCAGACGACGAAACAGTTGCTGGCCTCCCTGCCGCCGGTGCTTGCCATGGCGAGCGCCGGGCAGATGGAGGTGGCGCAGTCGGCCGGGATCATGACCACGGCGCTGGCCGCCTTCAAGCTGCCGGCAGAGGACGCGGCGCGGGTGGCCAACACCCTGGTGGCCGGGGCCAACGCCAGCCAGACCAGCGTGCAGGGGCTCAGTGAGGCACTGAGCTACGCCGGGCCGATGGCCTACGCGGCCGGGTATTCGCTGGAGCGCGTGGTGGCGATGATCGGCAAGCTGGCCGACGGCGGCGTGGATGCCAGCCGCGCCGGCACGGCGCTGAACTCGATCCTCTCGCAGCTCCAGGACCCGGCGAGTGCGGCCAGCGCGGCGCTCGGCAATATGGGGATTACCACCCGCGATCTGGGCAAGGTGCTGGGGCTGCTCGCGACCGGATCGCCGATGGCAGAGCGGGCCATCGTGGCCTTTGGGCAGGAGGCGGGGCCGGCGTTGCGCACCTTGATCGCGTCCGGCACCAAGGGGGTGGATGACCTGCGCCTGAAGCTGGAGGGGGCCACCACCGCCGCGGAGGATGCCGCGGCGGCGATGCAGACGAACCTGAAGGGCGCCCTTGGCGATCTCGGATCGACCTGGGATGTGATCAAGCAGAAGTTCGGCGAGGGCTTCCTGCCGGTGTTGGAGCGTGAGGTGCGCTCACTGTCCGCGCAGCTGCGCGCCTGGATCGATTCCGGGCAACTGGAGCAGATCCGCGCCGGGCTGGTGGCGGCCTTTGAGGCGGCCACGGCGGCGGTCAAGGTGTTCATTGCGGAGTTCGACCTGAAGGCGTTGACCGGGCGCCTGGCGAGCTGGGGTCAGGACTCCAAGACGGTCTTCAACGATTGGACGGCCAATATCGGGCGGGTGCGGGATGTGACCCAGCGCATCCTGGCGGAGATCGATCTCCTGTGGTCTGGTGCGATGACCGTGATACTGAAAGTGGACCAGACCTATAACGGGCTGGCCGCGAATGTCATGTATGCCTACTCCAAGCTGTTGGAGCTGCGCGTCAAGGTGGGCACCGCGACCCGCGAGGAGGCGGCCGCCGCGCGTAAGACGGCGGAGGAGTACAAACGCGCCTATGCCGACGCCGGCAAGGCGGTCGACCAGGGGATTGCGGATACCAAAGCGGCATGGGCGCGGCTGTTTGCCGAGCAGAAGACGGGGGCCGCCGCGGCGGGTGCGGCGGCCGATGATGGGTCCAAGAAGGTGGTGCAAGGCGCCCTGAATCAAGCCCTGGCGCTGGGCCTGACGGCCGACCAGCTGGACGCACTGGGCGCCGGGCTGACTGGGTTCGACGCGAAGACACAGGCGTTTTCCGCCTCCGCCGCCGCGGCTGCCGCGGCTACTAAGGACCTGGCGGCCGCGGCCAGGGCGGGGACCGGTGTGGCCGAGGTCCAGACGACGGCGCTGGGCCAACAGGGCCGGCAGGTCACCGAGCTGGCCGCGATGAAGCAGCACCTGGCCAGCGTGGAGCTGCAGCTGCACGCCGAACAGGCGGCGGGGACGGCGAATGTTGAGGCAACGGCCGCGGCGTACCGCAACGCCCAAGCGGCAGTCGCGGCGCTGGAAGCGCGGTCGGCGAGTGCGACGGCGACGGGCCAGGCGCACACCGCCGCCATCCAAGGCCAGGGCCAAGCACTGGAGATGAGCGTCGGGGCGGTGCGGACGTGGGACGCGGCCACCAAGCAGTGGGTGATGGCGACCGACGAGGCCGCCGCCGCGCAGGCCAAGCTGACGGATGCGCAGCGGGCTAAGACCTCGGAGGGGGCGGTGGCGTTGGCGGCGAGCCAAGCTGAGATGGCCGCCGTTGAGCAGGGGACGCAGAAGACCCAGGCCGGCACCGCCGCCACAAACCAGAGCACCGTGGCGCTGAAGGCGCAAAACGCCGCCAAGGCTGAGGCCAAAGCGAAGGCCGCAGAGCAGCTGGAGGCCCTGAACCAGACGATCCAGAAGCAGACGGCCGAGATGGATATCCTGGCCAAGACCACGGCGCTGATCACCGCCCAGGGCCAGGCGCGGGTGACCCATCTACAGAACCTGCAGGCGGAGGCGCTGACCCGCGGGCAAGCGAGCGAGGCGGAGCGCCTGGGACTGGCGGTGACGCGGGAGTCGATCGCCTCGGCTAAGTTGGTGGCGGAGGCGACCCAACAGGAGGCGGACGCGGCGCGTGCGTTTGCCGACGCGTTGGCGGAGAAGGCCCGCATGGAACAAGAGACGGCCCCGGCCGCGCTCAAGGCGGTGCGGGAGGCCGAACTGTCGGCGCAGGCTATGCAGTTGCAGGCCGACACCGCTAAGGAGGTGGTGCGCAATGAGCAGGCCATGGCCGTGGCGGCCGAGGAGGCGGCGCGGGCCACGCAGGTGTTGAATGCGGCGTTTGCCGCGGCCGGCGTGCAGGGCGTCAAGTCCATGTCAGACGTGCGCTCGGCCATCGGTGCGGTGACCAGCGGCGGGGACCTGGAGGCGCTGGGCTCCGCGCTCAAGGCCGCCTTTGACCGCGGCGCCCTGGCGGCAGCGGACTACCAGGCGGCGCTCGATGAGATCAAGAAGAAGCAGGACGTGCTGCGCGGACAGGTCAAGCCGGTGACGTTCCAGACGGATTGGGAGGCGGTGTTCAAGACCTACGGGACCGACCTCGGCCGCTATCAGGTGAGTATGCAGCGCACCTACAGGGCGAGCGGGAACCCGGACTATGTGCCGCAGATGGTGGCGGCCTATAAGGAGTGGCTGCGCCTCCAGGCCGGCGGCGCCCCGACCCCCACGGGGGCGGCCAAGGAGGCGCTGGCCGCGCCGGGCGCGGACAGCATGTATGGTGAGTCCGTGGCGGTGCCGGCCGCGCCGAAGGCCGCCGAGCCCGCGGCTGCGCCCGTGCCGCCGGCCCCCACAGCGCCGGCAGCCACCCCCCGCCCGACGCTGGAGGTGAAGTTTGTCCTGCCTAATGGCCAGTCCACCGTGGGGACCTTCCCGCCCTCGGCGGAATCGTTGTTGAAAACCTTACAAACCCAGGCGGGGGCGACCTAATGCCAATCTACAGCGCCGACATCAAGACCCGCCAGGCGGCGGTGGCGGACCAATATGACAACTCCGGCGGGCGCATCCATCCCACGGCCTATGTGGAGCACAACCAGGTCGGGAGCCTGTTTCCTAAGCTGACGGAGGTGGACCATGCCGGCGGGCGGGTGGACCTGACCAAGTGCTTTTTGTCGATCGAATCCGCCGGGGCGGAGCAGGGGGACGACTGTTACAGCTATCTGGATCAGTCGCCGGCGGACCCGTTGGTGGATTGTGTGTTGCTGCGCCCGGTCGGGGTGGGGGTGCGCTCCGGACACACCAATACCCGCGCGGACACGCGCGCCTATGTGGAGGGATATCAGATCGCGTCGGGCCAGGCGCCCTGGTATCTGCGCGGGCGTCACGTGCAGGGGATGTCTCATCTCGTGCTGTGGTGCCTGGAGGCGGTCCGATTGCCCGAGGTGGGGTCGACGCTGTACCTGTCGGCCAACGAGGGCGCCAGTAACGCCTATGGGCAGTATGTGCAGATCGCCGACTTCCGCTACGAGACTCAGAGCTTTTTGTCCTCGACCAACAACGGCGTGGATGTGCTGTATACGCGCCGGATCATCTATCTGACGCTCACCAGTGGACTCACCGCCGATTTTACCGGGCCAGAGGTCGGGCAAGCGACCACTGGCTTGGTGTTGATCCGCGAGACGATGGTGGCCGATGGGTCGCGCTATTACGGCCGCAGCGCGCTGGCGGCGGCGGTGAGCGCGGGTGCCAGCGCGGTGCAGGTGGCCAGCATCTATGCCCAGGTGGCACCCTGCGCGCGCGGCGAGCGTGCCCTGGTGGCGCTGGATGCGCTTGCGGCCGGGGCTCAGACCATCATGAGTGGTGGGCAGTCGTTCAGCGTGTCGGGGCCGGTGCATACCGGGCGGGTGGCGGTGACGACCGGCAATCGGCGCACGCTGTGGACGCGCCCGCTGTGGCCGATCCCGGCCACGGGCGGCGCAGCCCGGGCGTACGTCCGGATACTCGACCGCTGGTATAGCGTGGTGGAGGGGGAGTCGAATACGGTCGGGAGCCTGACGGTGAACCGCACTGATGGGTCCTCGCTCCTGGCCCTGACGGCCCTGCCCGACGCTGGGACTTGGGTCATCTGGGAATGGCCGAGCGGCATCCATTTTACGGACCGGGCGGGGACCACGGCGGTGCATCCGCTGCGGCTGCAGATCACGCTGCCGAGCGTGCCGGAGACCGGCACGCTGACCCTGACGTGGACCAGCGGCGGGGTGACGCGCACCGCCACCGAGGCGACGCCCGGGGGGCTCTCAGGGCACGCTACGGGCTGGCGGGTGGGTACCCAGGTGGTGCTGATCCTGTCCACGTACCTGCCCGACGCCAATGCGACAGTGCTCTACAGCTATCAGCCGGTGAGTACCGTCACGGAGTCGCTCACCCCGACGGTGTCCGGCGGCGTGGGGACCGTGACGCTGGCGGCACTGCCGCGGGCGGGGTCGCTGACGGTGACCTGGACGGTGCGGCGGGTCACCTCGGCGACGAACAAGGATCAGTATGTCTATGTCGCCGACAATACGGACGGCTGGGCTGTCATCCCGCTGGCCTTGGGGAGCACCAGCAGCAGCGCGACTGAGGTGCTACTGACGAAATCGGCCGCCGATGATGGGGCCGGGGCGATCCTCACCACTGGCACGGTGAGCTACACCACCGGCGCGGTCGCTCTGCCGCTGCTCAGCAGCTATAGCGCGAACAGTTACACGATCGACACCCAGTCCTACGGTATTGGCAGCCCCGAGCCCGGGACCTATGAGACCGGCAGTTGGGGCGCCAGTTCGCAGCTTGAGACGCTGGAGGGGGCGGTGACTGTGCGCTATGCCCTGGCGGCGTCGGCCCCCGGGGAGGTCATCAACGGCTCGGTGTCGGTGCCGCCGCTGGAGGTCGAGCTGCTGGGCCAGAGTAGCCAGGATCAGCTGGTGCCGGGGACGCTGCGCTTCAGCCTGGGGGGGCGGGCCTACAGTGATCGCGACGGTGCCGGAGGGCTGCTGTATTGGGCTGATGGGACGGTGGTCGGGAGCGTGGACTACAACGCGCGGTGTGTGTCGGTGACCAACTGGGCGGGGGCGACGCCCTCGATTGCCATCACGTCCTTGATCTCTACCTGGGGCCAGTTCACGTGCAAGGAGCTGGCCTTCCGCACGGCCGCGGCGCCGCTGGCGCCCGGATCGCTGTCCCTGAGCGCGACCGCTGAGAGCGGCACGGCGGTCACGGGGAGCGGCGGCACGGATGGGGCCTTGACCGGGACCGGGATCGTGACCGGCGGGACGGTGGAGCACGCTATCGGGGTGGTGGCGTGCTCGTTCGACACTCCGGTGTATCCCGCGTCCATCACCTATTCCGCCTCGGCCTTCACGGTGGTCCCGCTGGACCCGGCGATCATCGGCCTGGACCCGGTGCGGCTGCCGCCGGACGGGCGGGTACCGAAGATCCGCGCCGGTGACTATGCGGTGGTCTACGAGGACGGGGTGACGACGATGGCGAACCCGGTGGTGGCCGGGGAGACCTACAGCCTGCCGCCGCAGGGGCTGGCCTTCGCTTACCTGGAAGACGGCGCGGGGGAGCAGTCCTACACCTGCCCGGGTGGGTTGGCGGCCCTGCAGGTGATCCAGATCCCGCGCGCGAGCCGTACGGGGCCGCTGGAGTATGCGGTGCTGGAGGATGCCAAGGCGCGGCCGATCGCGGGGGCGCTGTACCAGGCCGATTTGACGCTGTGGCAGATTACGCTGCCGGCGACCTTTAGCGCGGAGGGGTACGATCAGCCCTTTGTGGCGCGCTTTCTGCCGTTGGTGAGCCCGAACGCCTACACCGTGGACCGCACGGCGGGGCATGTCACTATGGTCTCGGCCCTATCCACCCATACGGCGGGCTATACCCAGCCCCTGAAGGCGCGCTGGCGCATTCATGACCTGACGCTGGTGGTGGAGGCGCAGACCACCGGGACCATCACGCTGCAGTCGGCCCTGACCCATGACTACACCACGGCGGCGGGGATCTCGGCGATGCTGCTGCACGGAAACCTGGTGGCGCGGGTGGCGAACGGGTTTGAGCAGCACACCTTTGGCGGCACCTGGCTGGACTATCTGAGCGGCTCGGCACCCACCGGCGGGGCGCGCTATGACTGGACCGGCTATCCGGTGGCGGTGACCAACAAGGGGGCGATCCGCGAGCGCTGGCAGCTGCGCAAGCGCTCGGATGGGGCCTGGGATGTGGTGGGGGAGACGTTGGGCGTGATCCAGGTGTGGCCCGGTACGGGGACGCTGAATGCGGTGCGTTCCAGCTCCCAGGCGTACCCCTATTTTGTGCTCTACGCGGCGGGGCTGGGCGCCAACTGGGTGACCGGGAACTTTATCCAGTTTGAGACCTACTCGGCGCAGGGGCCGATGTGGGCGCTGCGGACCGTGCGACCGGGTGCGCCGTCGGTGACGGTGGACGCGGTGCGGCTGCGGCATCGGGTGGGGGCGGACTGATGGTCGCGCAGGTGCGGGCGGTACCGTCGCCGTACGCGACGATCACGGCGGCGATCGCGGCCGCCAGTCCGGGGGATACTATCCTGATCTCGCCGCTGGCGGGGGGGGCGGTGCATGCTGGGGCCGCAGTGACCAAGCAGGTGAGGTTCAAGGCGCTGACGGAGGACCCGATCGGGAATCCGGTGCGGGTCTACTCCTTGGGGGGCTCCTCTAGCGGGATGCAGCTGGACGGGTCGGGGGTGATGCTGCTGGAGGGGCTGACATTCAGCGACAGCGCGTTCTCCACCGGGGTGAATTGGCTGACGTGGAAATTTAACCGATGTGTGTTCACTGGCGGCCCTCTCGGTTACGGGAGCCAGGCCAGTAGTCGGCTGCTGATCTCGAACTGCACCAACACCTATGCCGGATCGCGCACCTTCTGGTTGAACGGCTACGATGGGTGGAGTCTGCAGGTGAGTAAGTGGCGGGGCGCCAACGCGATCTCCATCTACACCGGCGGCCAGGCGCCGTCGCCGCTGTCGATCGACGCAGTGACCACGGAGACCGTGGGTTACGGCGCCGGCTTCGGCTCCTGGCTGTGCAATACGGGCACCGGCGAGTGGGATCTGCGGGCCTACCAGGTGTATGGGCAAGTGATCCTGCCCGCGGGCGTGGATCGGAGCACTACCCAGATCCGACTTTACAAAGAGGCCGGCGGGGTGATCGAGACGGCGCCCTGGGCCACAGGGACACCGAATGCGGTGACCGGTGAGTGGTCGTGGCCGTATCTGCCGACGACCTATCGGTATTGGGTGCAGACGGTCCCCCCGGCCGGCTTCACACCGCAGATCGACGGTCCCTTTGTGCCGGGGCTGGCGTAGTCCATGCCCGAATCCTGCACCGGCGCGCGCTGGTCCCGGGGCACCCTTACCGATCGGCCTGGCGGCGCGGCCTGGCGGGTGGCGGTGGCCGCGGATGCCGTTGTGCGGGCCGTGGACGCGCCTGGCAGCCATCAGTCACAGGGGGCGTTGGTGCGCGCGGCGCCGGCGGCGCCAGTCACCGCGGGGACGGTCGGACGCTTCGGCCCCGTGCCTGGGGTGACTGCCGCCGCGGCGGCACGCCAGCTGGTTATACTCCACGCCGATGCCACGAGCCGTGCCCGTGCTCGGTGCGGTGTGTCGCACAGTGCCCTGCGGGTCGCGCGAGGTCCCTACACTGATCGCCCGTCCCAAGATGCGATCGGGCCGGCCCGTTGGGCGGGGGTCGTCTTCGCCTGTGACTTCCGGCCGCCGCCACCACCACCATCATCCTATGCGCCGACCCTGCCGCTGATCGTCTCGCCGGTCTGGCTCGGTACCAGTCTGCGCGGACTGCCGCTGATCGTCGATTACACTTCCATCCCGACGCCGAGTTATTCGTCGCGCGCGCTGACCACCTGGGGCCGCCAGCCATGGGTGGAGGCGACGCCGCAGCAGACGGGACTGCGCCCGCAGTGGGCGCACCTGGCAGTCATCTATGGCGGCCCTGGCGCGCCCGGGGCTGGTGGTGGGGTGGTGCCACCGTGGGAGGCCCGCCCGTCGCGCATCGTCCCGACCAGGTATGCTTATATGATCGTTCACGCCCTGCACTGCGTCCGCCTGCCGGACCGTACCCCGTTGCCCTGGACGGCGCTGTCGCTGCGCTGCGATGCGAGTACTTGGGCGTGGCAGATGTCACTGGACCTGAAGGGGCGGGACGCTGCCGGGCTGGTCACTCCCGAGGGCAACGATCCGGTGCGCATCGAGATCGGGATCAACGGCGCTGTGTGGGTGTTGTTGGCAGAGGACTGGGAGGAGGCCAGCAACTTTGGCGCGGCGACGGTCACGCGGGTGACCGGGCGCAGCCTGTCGGCGCTGTTGAGCGGGCGGTACCGTCGGCCGCGGGACTACGCGGAGACCAGCGCGCGCACGATGGCCCAACTGGCTGAGCAGGAGCGCCCTGGCACGGACTGGACGATCTCGTGGGAGCAGACGGATGCAAACCGTTGGCTGGCGGATTGGGCGGTACCTGCTGGTGCGTGGAGTTATCAGCAGTTGTCGCCGATCCAGGCCATTGCGCGCCTGGCTGCGGCCGCGGGGGGGCTGGTTTGTCCGGCGCGGGATAGCCAGGAGATCACGCTGCGGCCGGTCTACCCGATCCTGCCGTGGCAGGCTAACACCAGCGTGTGGGACATCCAGATCCCCACGGCGGCGCTGCTCGGGCCGCTGGGGCGGCGCTATCGGTGGCCGACTCAGGCGGATGTGGTGCATGTCAGCGGCGGGGATGTGGGCGGCATCCAGGCATTGGTCTCCCGCAGCGATGGGACGGGGAGCGGGTTCGCGCCGGACGCGAACGACGCTCTGATCACTCACGTGGATGGTGCGCGAGCGCTGGGCGGGCGCTTGCTCGCAGCGCGGGCGCAGCCGCCCGGGGTGGCTAGAGTCACGATGGCGGTTGACGAGCGGGCAGACTTTCCGGTTGCGGCTTTGGGGGACTTGATCCGGCTCAATGTCGACGAGTTGCAGATCGCGCCCTGTACGAGTATCGACATCGCGGTGGGTGGGGATGCGAACGGTACCCGCGTGCGGCAGACACTGGGGCTGGGTGAGACGTCCAACGAGTACCAACGGCTGCTGGGGTTGCTGCCCCAATCGCCGCGCATCCTGGCCCAGATCGCCAGTGATCACGGGGACGGGACGGTCTCATGCGTCACGGCGAGCGGCGGTCAGCTGCGGGTCCGTGGGTCCGGTAGCGCGGGTGCGTGGGTGTGGGTCAGATGGGCTCGGGTCGAGGGTGCTGCACCGACGATGCCGGGCTACGATCTGTCGGTGTGACAGATGATTTGCGACGGCATAACACCCCCGTTACAGTGTCGCAAATCATCTGTCAGTTCGTCGCATTTTTGGCGGCTGGCTACAGGAGGCCACCGTCCTCGCCACCAACGAGGGCGTGATCCTGCGCTATGCCGATCGCATCGAGACTGGCCCCGTCGGACACCTCGCGTTCCCCGACCTGCCGCCGGACCTGCGCGATCAGCCCACCCTGGTCTTGCATCTGGAGGCGGGCCAAGCCGGGCCCGGGGACTTCGAGCTGTCTTATCTCACTTGTGGTCTGAAGTGGGAGGCCGATTATGTCGCTGACCTGTCGGCCGACTGCAAGGTCATGGACCTGAGCGGCTGGGTCACCCTCACCAACCAGAGCGGGGTGGCCTACCGTCAGGCGCGGGTGCAACTGGTGGCGGGTGAGGTCAACCAGGTCGAAATGGATACTGGCGATTTCTTGTGTGAAGAACCCGAAAGGGTGTACTCGATGGGTGCATCGCCAGAGGAAGAAAGCCTGGACGAGTACCACCTCTACACCCTCCAGCGGCCCACCGATATCCTCAACAACCAGACCAAACAGGTGGCGCTCCTCTCGGCACCACGGGTGCCGGTGACGCGGGAGTTGGTGGTTCGCGGCGATTCCTATTCCTATCGGAACCAGTCGAGCGACGGCTGGACAAAGCTGACCGTCGAATCCACCCTGAGCTTCACGAATTCGGACGGGAGCCTGGGCATCCCACTGCCCAAGGGCATAGTATGGGTCTACGCCAAGGACCGCCGCGGCAACGCCCAGTTCATCGGCGCGGACCGGATCGAGCATACCCCCAAGCACGAGACCGTCACCCTGAAGCTCGGGGAGAGCTTCGATGTCACGGCCCGCCGCAAGCAGACCGAGTTCAACAAGCTGTCCGGCACCGGCCCCTACAACTATGCCTTTGAGGCCGCCTTTGCCCTGGAGTTGAAGAACGCCAAGGCCGATCCGGTGACCGTCAAGGTGGTGGAACCCATTCCAGGTGACTGGAAGATGGTCCAGGAAAGCCAACCGCACACCAAGGAGGCGTCAAACCTGGCCTCCTGGCTGGTTCAGGTCCCGGCCGAGGGCGCCGTCAACCTGAGTTGGCAGGTACAGGTCAGGCAGTGACGAGGGTGGGGCTATTTTATGGGCGGCGGGACGGGGCGAATGCCCCGTCCGGCTCACGGGCCGGCGCTGGGGGAGTACGATGACTCCGTAGGGGCGGGTTTGAAACCCGCCCCTACACTGGCCAAGAGCCGCGGTCATTCAAAGGCGAGGATTTTCCACGAACGGATCTGCACACGGCAGCGATCTTCCTGCCACCCGAGGAGCCATCGCGTGCCTCCCATCCGCGGTGCGCGCGCGCCTGTGGCTGCGCGGCGATTGGCTCGGCCAGCGCAATGAGCAGTCGTTGCTGTGGCTGCATCTGAACGACGGCCGGGTGCTGGCCTTTCGCCTGCCGACGGCGGACTTCGAGAACGATGAACCCATTGGCGAACTGGCGGAGCAGTTCGCCCAGGACCAGCGCGGCACCCTGTTGGAGGCCCGGTTCGGGGACGGTGTTGCCATCCCACTCTATGCCGCGCCCCCCGCGCCGCTCCCGGCACTGCCCTGGGGAGATCCCAGACATCACGCCGCACGGGACTTTGCGCAGCGACTCGATCAGGAGGTCTTGAGCCTGTTGGCGAGCCTCAACCGCCACCGTCAATGGGACTCGCTGCGCAACTATAACCGTCTGGCCGCGCTCGACCCGGAGCTGCGTGAGCGGCGCCTGCAGGCCGTCACCCGCTTCCCGCTGCTGGCCGCGCCGGTGCTGCTCAGCGCCCATCAGCGTCTGGACTTCGCGGGCGGCAAGCGCCATGCCTGGCGCGACCACGACGACGGCATCCTCGAGGCGATCGACCACGGGCGCGACCTCGCCGGCGCACTGGGGCGCCATTACGGGATTTCCAAGGGATTGGCGCGCTCCCCCATCTGCCGGGAGATGTGGGGCCCGACCGGACTCGCCCACCGCCGACTGCTGCGGCTCCTGGACGGTATCCCGGCCCATCGCCGCCCGCGCGCACCCGCGGACTTCGTGCCGGCGATGGACCTGTTGGTCGTCATCAATCTGCTCGCCGACGACAAGACGGATCTGGCGCACCTGGGCAATCGCGTCTTTCGCGAGGGTTTCGCGGCGGTCTGCGCGCCTTTGCAGACGCGGTTCGCGCCGCTGGGTCCCGCGGTGGCGGACTGCGGCGACTTCATCCGCGCGGCCGTTGACCACGCGGTCCAGACGCAACCCTGTCCACCCGGATTGACGCCGCGGCGGCTGCAGCTGGCCTGGATCGAGAGCCGCGGTTTTCGCTCGCTCCTGGCGGCCTCGCGGCGCTGGCATGCACTCCCGCGGGACCGGGCGGGGGACGCGCATGACCAGACCCGGGTGGCGGCGATCCTGGGCGAGCACCGCGCCGGCGAGGCCCATGGGCGGGAGCTGTGCACGGCGGCGGACCTGGCGCACGAGGGCGAGACCATGCACCACTGCGTCGCCCAATACTGGGACCAGTGCCTTGAGGCCGGCACCCGGGTCTTTGCGCTCGCCATGGCAACCGAGCGGGCGACCGCGGAGTACCGCTTCACGCTGGGCGCGGCACGTTTTTCACTCGCGCAACTGCGCGGACCCTATAATGAGGAGGCCAGTGAGGCGATGATGGCGTTCGCACTGTCCGTCCAGGACGCACTCAATGCGCCCGGGCGCACCGAGGTACGCACCGCCCTGGCCGCGTCGTTCGCAGCCGGCCGCATCTATCGCCGCCATCATCCGCCGCGGCGGCTCGACCCGGCCAGCGAGCGCGAACTCACGGCGGTGCTGACGCAACTGCGCCCGGACGCCGCCCCAGGGGAGTTGCTGCGCGATTTCGTCGCCGGTTATGAATACCACGCCGGACCCGAGTTGGAACCCATCATGGGCGTGGGCGATGCACTGGAATTAGTGCGTGAACCGGACAATCCGCACGATCCTGCGGCGGTGGCCCTGTGCTGGCGTGGCGAGCGCATCGGCTATGTTCCGCGCCAGCTCAATGCCGACATCGCCCGGCGGCTTGATGCCGCGCAGCCGCTGCTCGGTCAGCTCACGCGCCTCGATATGCGGGCCGTGGCCTGGCAACGGGTACAGTTTGTCATCCGGCAGGTCCAGGTGCACTGATCGCCGGGTTAGGGCAGCGGCGCCGATCCAGCCGCGTGCCGGCGCGCCCGATGCACCGGCGACGGCGGCCAGGAACGATCAGCAATTGTTTGCAGGATGCGCGGTCCGTCACATTGTTAAGCTGGCTTAACATATTGATTACGTAGTAAACTAGCGCACAAGAAAAATGCCCTGTCCGGACCTCATCATGAGACCCAAGGACGGCTTTGATCATCGCTCCGGCCAGGCGAGCGGTCCTCCCAGCGGACCCGAAGGCCGCGAGGTCACGCCCCAGTTCCCCTCAGGCGGACCACCGACCTCGCCATAAACGGAGCGACCAAGACGCTGTCTAAGGCCGCCCAGAACTTGAAGACACACGCGAAGCTGGTTAAATGAGCGCCATGAGTATCTATTGGACGCTGCTGTACGCCTTTATGTTCAGTACCGTCCTGACCGGTCTGCTGATCACACCAGCGCGGGCCTTAGGCTGGGTGGACCAACCCACCACCCGCAAACACCATTCCCACCCGGTGCCGCTGGTCGGCGGGGTTGCCATGTGCGCCGCCTTCTGCGGGACCCTGTGGCTGCTGCCGGACAAACCCGCGGGCTATCTGGCCCTGCTGACCGGTATGGTCGCGCTCGCCCTGATCGGCGCCTACGATGACCTGCGCCACATCCGCCCGTCGATCCGGCTGGTGTTGCAGGCCGCCGTGGTCCTGTTGGCCATGGTCTGGGGCGACCGGTGGTTAACCAACCTGGGTGATCTGATGGGCTATGGCGCCATCGCGCTGGCCAGTTTCGCGCTGCCGTTCACCCTGTTTGGAATGGTGGGAATCATCAACGCCTTCAACCTGGTCGACGGACTCGACGGCCTGGCCGGTGGGCTGGCCCTGATCGCCGCCGGCTGGCTGGCGGTCCTCTGTCTCACCGCGCCGGTGCCGGATCTCAAGGCCGCCATCACGCTACTGGCACTGGCCGCGGTCCTGGCCGGGTTCCTGGCCTGGAACCTGCGTCATCCCTGGCGGCAACGGGCCAGCGTCTTCATGGGCGACGCCGGCAGTACGCTACTGGGCTTTGCGCTGAGTTGGTTCCTGGTCGATCTCTCCCAAGGCGAGCGGGCCGTGATGGCCCCAATCACGGCCATCTGGATTCTGGCCCTGCCGCTGCTGGATACGGTGGCGGTAATGATCCGGCGTCTGCGCGCCGGACGCAGTGCATTCGCCGCCGACCGCCAGCACCTGCATCATCTGCTGCTCACGACCGGCCTGTCGGATGCCAAGGTGACCGCGATCCTGCTGGCGATCGCCCTGATCACGGGCGCCGTGGGCGCCGCTGCACGGTGGTTGCACGTACCCGAATACCTGCAGTTCGGGGCCTTCCTGGTGCTGTCCCTGCTGTATTATCACGCAACGACACGGTACTGGACACGGCAACAGGCCATCGCCATCACGCCAGAGTGGGAACATGACCGACGCCGATGCGTCATCAAGTCGATGCAGCCCTGGTTAAACTCCGAGCCACGGCTTAACCCAGTGCGAGCATCCACCCACCGCGGGACTGCCAGCCGCAAGACGAAAGCGACTGACGCCGCTGATCTGTTGCAATAGGCCCCGCAACGCTGGCCTGCCAACCGGCGGGCCGCGCGTGCAATCTGCTCAATCGCTCAGCCGATAGCGCGCCCCACAATAAGGGCACATCGCCTCGCCATCGGGCTCATCCGCGATTGGCAGATAGACCCGGGGGTGCATATTCCAGAGAGTCTCGCCCCTGCCCGGACAGGCGAGCGGCAGGGCGGCGCGGCTGACCGGAATGGCGCCGGGTGAATCGGTCCTGACCGGAGTCGGGACTGGGGTCTGAGACATGGGGCCTCCGTTGTCTGGTGCTGGTGTGGGCCTCGATCATCGCGCCGACCACTGGCGTGACACCGATTGAGCGATGTCGCGCGAGCGCATAGTGTCAGGCGAGCGTCAGCCACTCCGGATGGGTGTCCCGGCGGCCGTGGACCTGGTCGAAATAGAGCGCCTGGAGCCGCTCGGTGATGGGGCCGCGCCCGCCCTTGCCGATGGTGCGACCATCGACCTCGCGGATCGGCGTCACCTCGGCGGCGGTGCCGGTGAAGAAGGCCTCGTCGGCAATATAGACCTCATCGCGGGTGATGCGCCGCTCCACCACCTTGAGACCCAGCTCATCACACAGTGCCATGACGGTGCGCCGCGTCACGCCGTCCAGGGCAGAGGTCAGATCGGGTGTGTGCAGGACGCCGTCGCGCACGATAAAGACGTTCTCACCGCTGCCTTCCATCACATAGCCGGCGGCGTCGAGCAGTAGGGCCTCGTCATAGCCGTCGCGCACGGCCTCCTGCAGGGCCAGCATGGAGTTGGTATAGCTGCCGGTGGCCTTGGCCCGACACATAGTGACATTCACATGGTGGCGGGTGAAGGACGAGACCCGGATACGGATACCGTTCTTCATGTTGTCCTCGCCCAGGTAGGAACCCCACTCCCAGGCGGCGACCATGCAGTGGACTCTGAGGTTGTCCGCGCGGATGCCCATGCCCTCGGCGCCATAGAAGCACAGTGGGCGGATGTAGGCCGAGGCGAGCGTGTTCTCGCGCACCACCGCGCACTGGGCGGCGGCGAGCGCTTCCCGATCCCAGGGGATGGGCATACCGAAGATATGCGCAGAGTTGAACAGCCGGTCAGTATGTTCCTTCAGGCGGAAGATGGCCGCGCCACGCTCGGTCTGGTAGGCGCGGACCCCCTCGAAGACGCCCATGCCATAGTGCAGGGAGTGGGTGAGGACATGGACCTTGGCCTCGCGCCAGGGCACCATCTCGCCGTCCAGCCAAATCAGACCGTCACGGTCCGCCATCGTTGCCATGTGTTACTCCGAAGGGCGGGGCCTGGTGCCCCGCCCTGATTGATCTAAAAATGATTCGCCAGGGACTCTAGTCCCCCATCAATTCCCGCCAGAGTGTACGGACCCGCTCGCGCTCCGGGAGCAGCTCAACGTCCGCCACGGTCTTGGGCTGATCCTGTAGGGCACTGCGGTGATAGGCACCACGGAGCCGCTTGTAGGCCTCCGTGAGGTCCACCGCCGCCGCGCCGGGCAGCAGGTCCAGGCGGGCCAGGGTCTCGAGCTGACGGATGTTGTCCGTCCACACCGCCAGGTCCGGGTGCTCGGCCGCCCAGCGCAGGACAGAGTATTGAACCATAAACTCGATATCGGCAATACCGCCGCGCCCCTGTTTGAGGTCGAAACGCCCGTGCCCGCTCTTGTCCAGGGTCTCGCGCATCCGGGTGCGCATGGCGCGCACCTCCTCGCGCAACCGCTGCGGGTCGCGCGGGCGGCAGATGGTAGCGCGGCGGATCACGGCGAAACGCTCCGCCAACGCGGCGTCCCCAGCGACGGGTCGGGCGCGGATCAGTGCCTGGTGCTCCCAGGTCCAGGCCGCGTTCGACTGATAGTCCGCAAAGGCGCCAATGGAGCGCACCAGCATGCCCTTGTTGCCGTCCGGGCGCAGGCGCATGTCCAGCTCGTAGAGGATGCCCGAGGGCGTGTGGGTGGTCATCATGTGGATCAGGCGCTGGCCGAGCCGGTTGTAGAACTGCTCGGCGCTGATGGCCTTGGGGCCGGCAGTCTCGGCCGCGGGTTGGTCGGCGCCGTGGAGAAACACCAGGTCCAGATCGGACCCATAGCCCAGCTCCAGCCCGCCCAGCTTGCCATAGCCCAGGACCAGCACCCCGGTGTCCGTGCCGGTGAGCCCGGCGGGCCGGCCGTGGCGCTCGCTCAGGTGGGCGAAGGTCAGGGCCAGGGTACGCCCGACCGCGACCTCGGCAATCTCGGTCAGGTAGTCGCTGATCTTCATCAGTGGCACGCCACCGGTGAGATCCGCGGCGGCCACCCGCAGCACATTGCCGTGGGCAAACTGGCGCAACCGCTCCATCTGCTGCTCCAGGTCCTCCGGGTCGATGGGGGCAAGCAATGCATCCAGTTCAGTCTCAAGATCGGCGCGTTGCCGCAGGGCATAGAGCCGACCCGGGTCGATCAGCTCATCGAGCAGCAGGGGTTGGCGGGCGATCTGCTCCGCGATCCAGGGGCTCATGCCGGTGAGTCGGGCGAGTTGGGCCAGGGCCATGGGCCGCTCGATCAGCATCGCCAGATAGGCGGTGCGCCGCACCACCGACTCCAGCACCTTGAGCACCCGCTCCAGGGCCAAATCCGGAGATTCGCTGTCAGCGATCACCTGGAGCGCCTGGGGCAGCACCTGATGGAGTCGCTCCGCGCCCTTGGCGCTCAGGCCTTTGCGGGCACTGGCCTCGCGGAAGGCGGCCAGGCGCGCCACCGCCGTCCCGGGGTCGGTGAAGCGGTGTGCAAGGAGGATCTCCCGGGCACGCTCCACGTCCAGGGTCCCTTGCCAGAGCGCCACCAGGTCCTGGTCCTGACCCGCGGGCTGCGCCGCACGGGCGGTGAAGACCTGATCGAACAGCGCTTGGACGCGCCACCGATGCCCGTCCAGCAACGGCGCAAAGACGTTCCAGTCGGCACAACCCATGGAGCGCGCCAGCCGCAGCCGACCCAGGTCGTCAGACGGCAGCAGGTGGGTCTGTTTATCCTTATGAGCCTGGATGCGGTTCTCCACCTGGCGCAGGAAGCAATAGGCGTCGTCCAGCGCCGGCAGCGCCGCGGGCGGCAGCAAGTCGCGCGCCTCAAGCAGGGCCAGCACCTGCCGGATCGGGCGGACCTGGAGCGCCGGGTCGCGCCCGCCGCGCACCAACTGGAGCGCCTGGCCGATGAATTCGATCTCCCGGATACCGCCGGGGCCGAGCTTGATATTGGCGTCCATGCCCTTGGTGTAGAGCTCCTTGGCGATCATCTGCTTCATCTCGCGCAGGGAGTCGATGGCGCCGAAGTCCAGATAGCGGCGATAGACGAAGGGCCGCAGCAGCGCCTGAAGGACCGCGCGGTCTTCCGGCTCACCAGTCAGCACCCGCGCCTTGATCATGGCGTAGCGCTCCCAGTCCCGCGCCTGGGATTGGTAATAGTCCTCCAGCGCGTCGAAGCTCGCGACCAGTGGCCCCGAGTCACCGAAGGGCCGCAATCGGGTATCGACGCGGAAGACGAAGCCGTCGGCGGTCTGGGCATTGAGTGCCTGCACCAGACGCTGGGCCAGACGCATGAAAAACTGCTGATTGTCGAGCGGGCGCGGCCCACCCACCACCTGGCCCGGGGCGGGGAAGGCGAAGATCAGGTCGATATCCGATGAGAGGTTGAGCTCCCGCGCCCCGAGCTTGCCCATGCCGATGACCAGCAGGCGCTGCTCGCGCCCCAGGTCGTCGCGCGGGATGCCCAGTTCCGCACTGGTCCAGGCGTGGAGGCGGTCCAGGGCGGCGCGCACGCAGCAGTCGGCCAGTTCAGAGAGGTCTTCCAGGGTCTCTTCGAGCCCCGCCAGCCCCCCGAGGTCGCGCCAGATGATGCGGGTCATCTCGCGGCGGCGCACAGACCGCAGGACGCGGTGCAGGGCGGGCTCGTCCGTGACGCCGGCCAACGCCGCGTCCAGCCGGCAGGCAAGAGCTCCGGGACGATCGGCGTGCCCCAGGTCGCCGGAGTCAAGGAGCGCGGCGAAGTCCGCTGGATGGCGGGCGGCCGCCTGGGCAACATACTCGCTGCCCTCCCACACCCGCGCCCGGATGGCCGCCAGGTCGGCCGCGAGCGGCACCGCCCGGCCCTGCGCCTGCGCCCATGCCAGCCACACCTGCCAGCAGCGCTCAGGCGCCTGCGTCAGGGCGTGCAGCGCGGCGGTTACCGTGGCCGTCACAGGGGCTCGATGGCGTACTCGGCCGCCAGGCGCGCCTCGCCGCCGCCCGGCACGCCGATCACCTCGGAGGCGGTGTTGACGGTCTCCACACACAGCATGATGCGATAGTCCCGGTCGTCCAGGTCGGCCATGGCGCGGGCGGTCTCGACCCAGGGGTTCCACACCACGCAGGTGGCGCTGTGGCGGTTCGTGATGCGGATGCGGCGCTCCATCACCGGGTCTTCGATCGTCAGGACCGCGGGCACCGACTCATAGATCCGATTGACCTCGGCGGCCACCGTCACCGGCCCCCGCTGCGTAACGATGGCGTCATTGGCCCCGGCGGCCTTGTCGATATAGGTGCAGCCGTCCAATCCCAGGACCCGCACCCGGGTGGCATCGCCGACCCGAAAATAGGTGTGCAGGCCCTGGGTGATCTGGAAGGCCTGGTCGCCGGCGTTGCGGCTGATCAACTCCACGGTGAGGGTGGCGCCCACGGTGATCTCAACCAACAGGTTGAAGTGATAGGGCCAGAGACCCTGAGTATCCGCGTCGTCCGCCAGGCCCAGGGTGACCCGGGTCGCCCCGCTCGGCAGGCTGGCGGTGGCCAGGATGGACCAGGGAAGCTGGCGTGCGAACCCATGGGCGGGTCCACCCTGCCCTCCCGCACCGAACCAGGGCCAGCAGATCGGCACCCCGCCCTTGATCCCCTTGCCGGGCGCAAAAAAGGCCCGTTCGCTGACGAACAACAGGTCATCGGCCGCCGCCACCGGGCAGTACGACAAGACCTGTCCCGCATAGGGCGAGATCGTGGCGTTAGCCAGGCGATTGTAGACCTCGATCATCGCGAGACCGCCGCGCCCCGCCACGATGCGCAGGGTGCCGTCGATCCCGAATTCGGCATTGAATGCGTCGATGTTCAAACTGAGAGCCTCCGGAAATGGATACGCTGGTCGTGGGCACTGCGGCGCGCGAAACGGGAGGGTACCCCCGACGGCGGGAAACGGGAAGAGCGCGCGGGGAAGCGGCGACATTTTGTCGGCCAAACAGCAGATCCCCCGGCCTGCGCCTGCGCGTATTGGATTGGGGCCGCACCACCCCCACTATTCGGGGGCATTGGCACCCGCACCGCCGACAGCCTTGGTCATCGTCCCGGTCAGCGACGATCCGTCGGCAACTGGAGGTCGAGGCTTTAGCCGGTGGCGGTTCCCTGCCTATGCAAGAGAAATGAGTGGCGCCTGCGCGCCGGACCGGCTAAAGCCTCGACCTCCGGTGGCCGAAGCGACGATCAAGGCCCGCCCGATGCTGCCCCGCGCCATCAACCTAACCATCTGATATTTCTTTGCCCAGAGCGACATCATGTCCAACCTGCAACCCATCCCCGACCAGACACCACGACGCGCGTTCGGTTGGCGCCTCCTGGGCACCGTCCTGCTGGTGGCGAGCGTCGGCCTGGTTTCCTGCCAGGCCCTGTTCGGCCACTGAGTCGCACGAGGATCGCGCGGTGACCATTCCCCCTGAACCATCCCGGAACTTGCGTCTGCACGACCTGCCGCCGCTCGTGCGTTCATTGATCGGCGCCGCGCGGCCGGGCGCATCGCCGTTGGCGGCATCGGCGCACCGGTCGATCCCCCTGCCGGGCCGTCTCCGGACCCTGTTGCAGCCCCGGCCCGGGCAGGTCCCGCGGCGCAAAGGCGCCCTATTGTGGGTCCTGCCCGCGCCACTGCTGCTGGGTGCCGTGATCGCCCTGGGGCGCGGGCACCTCGACAGCTTCCTGGCGGATGCCGGCGGGTTTGCGCTCTTCATGGCCGCCGCCTGGCTGACCAAACGCGGCATCCGCGCCGACTATGCCGGACCTCAGCCGCGCTTTGCCCGCCTGGCTCGCTGGCCGCTCAAGACTTTGGGCGGGGTGCTGACGGCCATAGGCGCCGGTGTCACCGCACACTTCGCCGCCGGTCACGGACCGGGCATCAGCCTTGCCTTCGCGGCGGTGTCTGCCATCGGGTTCCATCTGGCCTACGGTTTGGAGCCCCTGGGACGGCCGCGCAGCTTGCGCAGCGGTGATGAACCCTCGCGCCGGGTGGCCGAGGCCCTGGCCGAGGCCGAGGGCCGGCTCCTCGACCTGGAGCAGACCGCGCAATCCCTGACCAATCCTGAACTCAAGGCGCGGCTCACGCGCCTTGGTGCCCAGGGGCGCGGCATCCTCGACCAGATTGCGGACCGACCGACCGACCTCTACCGGGCACGTAAGTTTCTAAACGTGTATCTCGAAGGCGTCCAGCAGGTCGCCGCGGGTTATGCCAGCACCCACCGCCGCGCCGAGTCCCGCGAACTGGAGCAGAATTTCCGCAACGTCCTGGTGACGGTGGAGGAGGTCTTCGAGGAGCAGCGCCAGCGCCTGCTGGAGACCGACGTTCTGGACCTGGACATCCAGATCGAGGTGCTCAAGAAGCAGCTGGAACGCGAAGGCATCGTCTAGGCGATTTCCCTGAGCGACATGAGGGCACAGAGTCGGGGTTAGACGTCCCCGCTCCTTTGATAGCCATTCGTCGGGAAATCGCTCTTAGCAAAGAACATCGCAACCCATCCCGGAGACCCTGACGTGACCGAACACACCGACTTGGTGCAGACCAGTCCCACCACCCTGACCCCAGCCGCCGGCACCGAATTGGACCCTGCGGTCACTGCGCTGCTCAAGGAACTCGACCTCACCGACAGCCAGTCGGTGCTGTTCTTCGGCGCCAAGGCCCAGGAGCAGTTGACGCAGGTCTCGGATCGGATGCTGGAGGGGGTGCGTGCCAAGGACGTCGGCCCCGCCGGCGCGGCCCTGAGCGAGATGGTCACCACGCTCAAGGGCTTCGACGTCGCCGCGCTGAATCCCAACCGCAAACCCGGGCTACTCTCCCGGCTCATGGGCCAGGGCCGACCGATCGCCCGCTTTCTGGAGGAATACGAGGCGGTGCGCGACCAGATCGAGGTCATCGGCCGGACCCTGGAGCGTCACAAGACCCAGCTACTGACCGATGTCACCGCACTCGACCGGCTCTACCAGGCCAACCTCGACTATTTCCGCGCACTGGAGCAGTACATCGCCGCCGGTGAGGCGAAACTGCGCGAGGTCGACGCGTCGATCATCCCGGCCCAGACGGCGCGGGTGGAGTCCAGCGGCGACATGGTCATGGCTCAGCAGTTGCGGGACCTGCGTGGCGCCCGCGACGACCTGGAGCGCCGTGTCCACGACCTGAAGCTGACCCGTCAGGTGACCATGCAGGGCCTGCCCAGCATCCGGCTCGTGCAGGAGAACGACAAGGGCCTGATCAACAAGATCAACTCCACCCTGGTCAACACCGTGCCACTGTGGCGCCAACAATTGGCCCAAGCGGTCACCATCTACCGCTCCGGGCAGGCCGCCGACACCCTGCGCGCGGCCACCGATCTCACTAACGACCTGCTGCGCGCCAACGCCGAGAACCTCAAGACCGCCAACACACAGGCACGCCGCGAGATCGAGCGCGGCGTATTCGATATCGAAGTGGTCCGCCAGGCCAATCAGACCCTGATTGCGACCATTGAGGAGGGTCTGAAGATTGCCGACGAGGGCAAGCGCGCCCGCGCCCTGGCCAGCCAGGAACTGGAGCGCCTGGAAGGCGACCTGCGCCGGGCGCTGAGCGCCGCTTCGGCCAAGGCCGATGGCGGCCATCCGGCCAGGGGTTAGCGCCTGGAGTGCTCTCGTGACACCGCTGCGGCGGTGTCACGCATGTGTCAGGCGCTCTGCGCCGGGAGCGCCGGTGACCGGGACGATGATCAAGGCCGAGTTAGTGCCTGGAGTCCATAGCTTCAGCATTTAGGAACCGCACCCCTGGTGCAAATGATGGCCAGAGCGCTGCCATTGAGGATACGAATACGGCCGGAGTCAAGTAACCGACTCCGGACGCCGCATGGCCTTCGTGGTGGCGACCTCCTCCGGGCCGATGCCGATGAGCGGGGCAAATTTCGGCAGCTTGGTCCCGTAGACACCGAGCCAGTCGACCCGCTTTGGCTCGGCGGGTGGAAAATAGCCTTGTGAAGACATGATTATCCTCCGTTAGGCATTGCTCAGGTATCAACCCGGCACGGTACGAGCCTGTATCACCAATAGGTATAGCATATTCCGCTAGCATGTCTAAGGGCAAGATGGCCTTGGTCATCGGTCCGGCAACTGGAGGTCGAGGCTTTAGCCGGTGGGCACGCAAGCGCCACTGATTTCTCTTGGGTATGCGGGAAACCGCCACCGGCTAAAGCCTCGACCTCCAGTTGCAGGCGGACCGGTTGGCCGGAACAATGATCAAGGCCGGCAAGATATATTGGTCTGTGAGGTCTTTTTCTGCCTTCCATTATCGATCGCATGGCATTTCTTAATCCTCCATGAAAAGTGCTTGTGGTTGATGAAAACTCTCAGCGAGGTATTGGAAACGTTCTTGCCGTTGCTGAAGATGTTCAAGGAGGTACTAAACCGAGCCAGCCCAACTGATCGCAGGACGGGCTAATATTGACGCCTGAGCCATTTAAGAACAGCAAGTTACATACCCCCCACTCCGACGACTTAAGCGCTGCAAGAACTTTTTCCAGCGCGGCGCAACGTAAGTATCCGCCGCTGTTCTATCCCCGCCAACCTAAACGGGAGCGATTCCTGTGGCGCCGCCTGTACAGGTTGCCCTCGCATAGTCTCTCCGGCAGGTTCTTGGGCCAAGGCCCCGAAGGGCGAAGTCCCTGCACCGGTCACCCGACGCCCCACGCGGGGTCCAGCCTGGGATGGCAGGACCCCGACCTGGCTGCTTAGCCCTAATCCAGCTGAGGAAAACTGGCGGGCCCGTGCGTGCTATAGACGCCAACGGAACCCTGTTTTTTTTTGGCGCCCTCGGCCGGAGTGGCTGCTGGCTCTACCGCAAAACCCAGTGCGAAGATATTATCGGCGAGCGCAGGGTCGAGCGCAGCGCCCGTCGAACACAACGCTGCCCCGCCCCGGCAAGGTTCCGCCGTCCCGCAACGCCATCACCAGGGCTATCGGAGAATCAGCAACATGAAAAAATTGGGGCTCCTGCTCCTCGTTTGGATGACGGCCGCCGTGCCGGTCGTGGCACAGGCCGGTGACTTTGCCGATGGGCTGGCCGGTGGGCCGGACTTCTGGGAGGTCACGGGTGTGGCGCGCGGCGACACCTTGAACCTGCGAGCCGGCCCCTCGCCCAAGGGCCGCGTGGTGGCCGAACTCGCCAACGGCACGGTCATGCGCAACCTCGGCTGCAAGATGGCGCGCGGGCAACGGTGGTGCCAGATCGCGCGGCCGAACGATGCACGCGCCAAGGGGTGGGTCGCCGGGCGTTACCTGCGCGAGGCGACCCATCAGCCGTAGCCCGATTGCCCTCTCGTTTTCTTGAACTGCTTTCAATCCGTCTCAACGCCTATCCATCTGGAGTGACTCGACGATGCAGCACATCAATACCATCCGCACCCCGCTCGCCACCTTAATCGCACTGGCGGTCGCTGCCCCTGGTATCGCCTTCGCCTATGGCGACAAGGAGGCCATTAGCGACTGCGAGAACCGCATCCGCAGCGAGTACAAGCTCACCGACCTGCGCGATGCAACGGCCACGCATGTGATGGACAACGCCGAGCATCATTATAAGGTGCAAGGCAGCACCAAGGTGGACGGCGACCGGCACCCCTGGAGCTGCGAGGTCAAGAACCGCCATGTGACCACCGCCGAGTATAACGGTCCCAAGCCCAAGGGTCTGACCACCACGCAGACAGCGGCGCTGGGTGCCGCCGCCTTGATCGGTGGGGGGATGGCGATCAACGCGATGAACAAGCCCGCGACGACCACCAGCCATACGCCGGCCCCTAGCGGTGGGAGCAATGCCAATTTACCCTACCGCTGCCAAATCTATACCGGCAAGACACTGAGCTATGAGCAACGCTGCTCCTATACCCAACGCCAGGGGGCCGTCCATATCGTGCTGGCCGACTCCGGCGAGTTTTCGTTCTCGCCGGTCGGCAACAAACCTGGGACCTACATCAACGATGGGACCAAGGAGAAGGTCATTCGGAAATCCGGTCTGGGGTCCAAGGGGGTGATCTATCAGCTCCCCAGTCAGTCCATCCATATTCTGTACTGACCTGCCTTTGGCGGTCCGGGCCGGCGGGCCTCGGTCATAATCCCGGCCACCGCGCTAGCCGCGAAGTCGTTGGTCCCCACAGCGGACCCTAGGGGCGCGGCGCAAACCTTAGGATCCGCTGTGCGGACCGACCGCTTGGCCGGAATGATGATCAAGGCCGCCGATCACGACCGGCCAGCCCTCCAATCAGATCGTCTAACTCGGCAACCGCGGACTGACTGAGATCCTGCGCGCGGTCGGCGACGGTATCCTGGTCACCAGCTGGGCCGGCGGTAACGCCGACCCGACCACCGGCGAGTTCTCCGAGGGCCTCAACGGCACCTGATTCGCCACGGCGAAGTCGCCGAACCCGTGGTCGGCATGATCGTCACCGGCAACCTAAGGACACTGTTCGCCAACCTGGTGGAAGTCGGCAATGACTCCTTTCCCTATGCCGCGCTGCTGACACCGAGGCCGGCAACGGGCTCGGCACTGGCACAAGCATGGGACGCTTGGCATCCAGAATGAAAATCGACAATCACTGTCGCTTAGGTTTAATATCCATGTTACGAATTTTCCGCATTCACCTGCCACCACGCTTCGCCAAAGCACTCTATGACAGCCTGGTTCCAGGCACCACGCTCCTGGTCACTGACGCGCCAGCACTGACGCAACGCACGACCGGCGTCGCACTCAACATCATGAACACGGACCAGCGCTAAGTTTTGCATGCCGGATCGTCCTGGTCTGATTCGGCCTGAGCAAGCACCTGAACCCGGATGGGACTCTTGGCATCCAGATGTACATCGCGCTGCGGGAAAGCGATTTCATGGCCCTCCTGCGCGAAGCGTTCACTGATGGTATGGCGCAACTCGGTCACCACCGCCCGGTAATCATCCTGAGCGCCAAAATCGATCCAGACATAGACGCGGAAGATGAGCGCGCTATCTCCGAAATCCTCGAAGACGACGGCGGGCACCGGATCGGCCACCACCAAGGGGTGCGACTTGGCGATTTCCAGCAGCAGTGCGTGAACCTGGCGGGTCGGCGAGCCATAGGCTACACCCACCGCAATGGTGACCCGGGCGCGTTGATCCGCGAGCGTCATATTGGTCACCCGATTCTCGAGGAAATGGCTGTTGGGAATCAGCATGTCCACCCCATCCAGACGGCGCACCCGGGTGGAGCGCTCCCCGATCCTGGCCACGATCCCTTGGGTGCCTTCGATCTCGATCCGGTCACCGACGCGGATGGTACCCTCCCCCAGGATAATGAAACCGCTGATAAAATTATTGAGGAGATTCTTCGCGCCGAAACCGATCCCCAGCGCAATGGCGCCACCGAGAAAAGCGAACACCGCCAGCGGTATCTTGACCGTGACCAAGGCCAGGACGACGACCGCCAGCGTCATGCCCACCCGCAGCAGCTTCTGAATGAGCAGGCGCCGCCGCCATTTTTCCGCCCCGAAGGGCAGCAGAATCCGACTGATGACCCGCGCCAATCCGGAAGCGAGCAGCAAACCGACCGTCAGGATCAGGAGCGCCTCGCTCACCTTACCAATGGTCACGGGTCGCTTCTCACTCACGCGCTCGCCGTCCACCACGAGCGTATCTTCGATGGAGAGGAGCTCAAACGACCATAACCGCTGCAGGTACTCAACCACGACATCGGTCCACCCGCGCGCCTCGGCGGCCGCCCCCGTTTCGCCGACACGGACCTTGATCTCGTCCTGCCATAACGTCAGAAAATCGCGCAGTTGCAGTGCGCTGCGCAGGGTTTGACCCAACTGCACGCGGCGTTCATTCATCGCGCTGACCAGGGCATCGCGCGATGCGGCGAGTTCCGCAATCGCGAACCGGGGCTCGACCTCGAAACCGTCGGACGCGGTGCGGGCGAGCTCCAGACTGGCAATGCCTTGCTCGAGCGTCGGCAGCACGGCTGCGAGGTCGGCCAACTGGGTCCTGGCCTTCGCGAAATCCCAGTGTTGATGCAGCTCCAAGCGGTCTCTCCAGGCGATCTGCTGCAACTGGAGGTAGCCGATATGCAGATTCACATCATCCAGGGTGGCGTGCACCGCATCGCGTTGCGCCTGTATGAGCTGCTGCTCAAGCGTCAGTAATGGATCGACGCCGCCCGTCTCTTTCTGTCCTTCCAGGCGCGCCCGGACTGATTCCAATTGCCGGCTGGCCAGGGCCTCGGCGGCGCTGGTCTTGGTCAGGTCGTCATTGACACCACGCAACTCCTGGCCCAGCGCGTCGAGCTTCGTCTGCACTTCACCAGGGGTCAATTGCACCTGCGGCAGCGCCACCGTCAGCTTTTTTCGTATGAATTCCTCGCGCAGGCGGTCAAGGCCCAGCTTCTCGGTGAGGGCTTGCTCGCTCGATTGCACAAAGGCCACACCTTCCGCACTCAGACTCAATGCGATCTGGCGCAATGCGTGCTTCTTGCGGGCGTCCTGTTTCACCTCGTCGGTGCCGGCCGATTCCAGTGCTTCGAGGGTCTGACGAAAGGCTTTCTGATCACTCGCCAACTGCGCGACCGTGCGGGCCTGCGCATAAGCAAACGAAGACCGCCGCAGCTCATCCGTCTGGGTGGCGGCCTGCCGCGCCTTCAGTTGCCTCCCCAATGCCTCGACCACATCGAGCGGGTATGGCGGCGGGGTCGCAAAGCCGGTCCAACTGTTGAACTCCTCTTGGAGCTGGGTCTTTTCTTCCCGCACCGCCTGTGCCTCATCGACGATCTTGAGGTGGCGTCGACCCACCTGAACGCGCGCCTGCAGGAGGTTGACCCGCTCTTGCAGCGCTTGCTCGTCATCCGCGTTGCGCTGCACGTCGGACGCCGCGAGGGCCTGATTCGCCTCGGTGAGCTGTTTCGTGGCCTCCTCGATATGCGCGGCGACGCGCGCGCGCTCCGCCTTGATGTCCTTCAACGGCGCAGCGACCTCCGGCTGAGACTCAGTGATCGCCGGCAGCAGCGACAGCTGCGACAGCTGCGACAGCTGCGCGAACAGCAGCGGTGCCTGGCCGAACAGAAAGAAAAAGAGCAGCAGGTGTCTGATCATGGGGCGGCGCTCGCGGCCCAGGGCGGGTTAGGTTGGCGGGTTTGGGCGCGAGTATACGCAAGCCGGCTAGCCGCTGACGCGCGGGCGTGTCGCGGCGGGACGCCGCTCCCGCAGGCACCGATCGGAATTGACCGCGACGCCCTGGACTGTTAGAACGGCGCCCACCCCTATCCAGTCAGCGTCACGGCGATCCTCCCATGCATCCGAGCCTCTCCCGTCTGGGCCTACGCCTGCGCCCTGCCCTGCCCGCGTTGCTCGCACTCGTGGCCGGTGCGCTCACGGTCCTGGGTTTTGCACCCTTCTCGTACTTTCCGCTTGCGGTCATCGCCCTGGCCCTGTTGACGCAGTCCCTGGCCACCGGTTCGCCCGGTGCCGGCCTGCGGCGCGGCTGGGCCTTTGGCCTGGGCCTGATGGGCTTTGGCATCGCCTGGATCCGCATCAGCCTGAGCCAGTACGGCAACATGGACGCCTGGGCGGCGGATCTACTGATGGCCACCTTCGTCGTGTGGATGGCGAGCTATTACGCCCTGGCCGGCTGGCTGGCCCGATGGCTGCAACCCACGCCCTCCTGGACCGGTCCGGTGTTCCTGCTGCCGGGACTTTATGTGCTCTTTGAGTGGCTGCGCGGCTGGCTCTTTACCGGCTTTGCCTGGCTCAAGCTCGGTTACTCCCAGATCGACGGGCCGCTCTCCGGCTACGCGCCCATCGGCGGCGTCTACGGCTTGAGCCTCCTGACCGCCGTCTCCGGCGGACTCCTGTGGGGCTTGATCCGCTGGCCCGGCCGCGGCCGTCTGGCGGCGGGCACGGGGCTCGCCATCATCTGGCTCGGCGGGACGGCGCTGCAACCGGTCGTCTGGACCCAGGCCAACGGCGCGCCCTTCAAGGCCGCCGTGCTCCAGGCCAACATCCCGCAGTCGGTCAAATGGGACCCGGAGGCCAAGATCGGGATCGTGCAGGCCTATTGGGACCTCACCAAGGAACACCCAGACGCCAAGCTGATCGTCTGGCCGGAGACGGCCGTCCCCGATTTCCTGGACCAGGTCCGCGAGGAGATGATCGACCCCATGGCCGAGATAGCGCGGGCCAAGGGCTTTGAGATGGTACTCGGCATCCCGGTCCTGGACCCCACGACCCGCGCCTATTACAACGGACTGCTCGCCATCGGCAGCCGCGAGGACCTCTACACCAAGCGTCACCTGGTACCTTTCGGTGAATTCCTGCCATTCAAGGCGTGGCTGGGACCGCTGGTGAAGATGTTCGAGATCCCGATGTCCGATTTCAGTGCAGGCAAGGCGGCGCGCCCACTGCTCAAGGTGGGCGGTTACACCGCCGGGGCCTCTATCTGCTATGAAGACATATTCCCGGGCGAGGTCGCACAGGCCCTGCCGGAGGCCCAGTTCCTGATCAGCGTGAGTAACGACGCCTGGTTCGGTGACTCGCTCGCCCCCCACCAGCACCTGGAAATGGCCCGAATGCGCGCGCTGGAGACCGGCCGCGACCTGGTGCGGGCCACCAACACCGGCATCTCCGCCATCATCGACTGGCGCGGCCGGGTGATCGGGCAGATCCCGCCCTTCGTGCGCGGGGTCTACAGCGGCCCGGTCCAGCCGCGCGCCGGAGCCACCCCCTTCGTGTGGGTCGGCAACTGGCTGGCGATCGGGCTGGCACTGGCGATGGTGGGGGCGGCCTTGTTCATCCGGCGGACCAGTCGCCGTAGGAGCGGCCCCCAGGCCGCGACGGGGTGCGGCGAGGGTCTATAGCCTTGTCCCGTGCCGCCCCGGGGCCTAGTCTGTCGCGCTTCGCCAACGTTCGGAGGT
>CAILVI010000371.1 GCA_903837595.1 uncultured Thiodictyon sp. | reverse complement strand
CGCCGGTTGCCCGGCGCCCCGACGGCTGAGGATAGCGATGATGAAGACATCACATGCCGTCTCTAAGTCGTGTTCAAGAGTCTTCAGTGCGCTAAGAAATCCTGCAAAATAACAAGACACCGTCACACGGTAGTATCAAAGGGGACACACCATGAACACAGTCGATACGTCCTGGATGCCTGCGGCCAACATGAAGCGCATTATTTGCCACTGGACCGCCGGTGCGCATAGGGCTTCACCATTGGAGAAAAAAAGCTACCATATCGTCATCGAAGGGGATGGCACCTTGGTACGGGGTCTTCATTCCATCAAAGACAATGAATCGACCCGGGACGGAAACTACGCGGCCCATACCTTAGGCTGCAACACGGGCTCCATCGGCATTTCCGTTTGCTGCATGGCTGGGGCGCAAGAACATCCTTTCGACCCGGGCAACTTCCCCATGACCGAGGTGCAATGGCGCAAGATGGCCGAAGTCGCCGCCGACTTGTGCAAGACCTACAACATCCCAGTGACGCCCACCACCGTGCTGGGCCATGGCGAGGTCCAGCGGAATTTGAATATCAAGCAGAAGGGCAAATGGGACCCCATGGTTTTGACATGGGAGTCTGAACTATCCCCTAGCCAGGTGGGGAACCGATTCCGCGAATTGGTCAAGGCCTTCATACAAGGCGCCGGCGAGGACGAAACCCAGGGTGCCAACGTCCAGGCGAGCATCAATGGCGCCCACTTGACCGGTTCACTGGTAGCCAACGAAGAGGCTTACCTGAAAGTTTCCTCCCTGACCGAGGGTTTGGGCTGGATGCTGCTCAATGCATCGGCGGATAGCATGGTTGTGCTCCCGGCAGGCAGGGAGGACGTGATTTACCTGACGCCAGAGTTCTTGGAACCAACGGTGTCAATACCCGGGGGAAGCGAGGAAGCCGAGATCGTCTCCCTGGTCCTGGAGAAGGGCTATGTCCTCGCTTCGCAGCTTGCGGAGGAATTGAATCTGCCCATAGCCTTCGACGGTAACGCGGATACTTTGGCGATAGGAGTCGCGGCGGCACCTGCGCCAGCGGCGGCAACCACCCGGATAGTCGTCAAGTCCGGCGACACCCTGTCTGCCATCGCCGCCCGTCACTTAGGCAGTGGGCGCCGATGGAAGGAGTTGCTGGATGTCGACGGCAATCCCTTCGACGACAAGAAGGCCCGCAAAATCAAGCCGGGCGACTTGGTCTTGGTACCCACAGCAGCGGCGCCGCCTACCGCCGGCCCGGCGGCCCGATCACCGGCGGAGCCGGCGGCAGCCCCGGCACCGGCGGAGCCAGCCCCCAAAGCCCCGCGCCCCGTATCAGGCTTTGATGTCGATAGCTTGATAGATGCCGCCAACCCCGCCTTACGCAAATTTGCCAAGGTTTCCATTCCCGTCATCGTCGCCGAGTGCGTGGCGAGCGGTGTCACCAACCCCGCCCAAGTCGCCTATGTGCTCGCCACATCCGAACATGAGTCCCTTGCCGGCAAATTCATGTCGGAGCTTTGGGGGCCTACGGCTGCTCAACGCAAGTATGAGGGCCGCAAGGACTTAGGCAATACGCAAAAGGGTGACGGTTTCCGCTTCCGGGGACGTGGCTATGTCCAAGTGACCGGACGGGCCAATTACGAAACCTGGGGGAAGCGCCTGCGCGAAGACATCGTCAACCACCCTGACCTCGTGTCCAGCCGCCCGGAGATTGCCGCAACGATCCTGGTCCAGGGCATGAAGGACGGGGCGTTTCGAGGCAAACACAAACTCGCGAATTACTTTGACGGAGTCACCAACGATTTCCGCAGCGCCCGCGAAATCATTAACGGCGACAAGGTGATCGTTGATCGGGGGCAAAGCTTGGATCGAGGAACCCGCATTGCCAATATGGCCCAACGCTATTTGGCCGCGATGTCATCTGATACCTGACTGCGTTTCGCAACACTTGGTAGGGCCTGCCGCTGCCGGTGCACCGGGTTTGGCGGAGCCTGGCGGCGGGTCGGCATCCGGCACGCGGCCGGGCTCCTCCTCGTCCTCGTCCATCAGGATCCGTCGGCCGTCGCCGTCCAGGTCGTCGAACTGGCCGCTGCGCGCGGCCCAGAACAGCACCGCGACCGCGGCCAGGCCGAGGATGATCATGCCGGGAATCAGGGCGTAGATGACTTCCATCTGGAACCTCCGTTTGGGATCGCAGCAGCTTCGGCGCGGCCGGTGAACAGGCGACGAATACGCGCCGAATTACCGATGACGGCGAGCGAACTCAGCGGCATGGCGATGGCGGCGATGAGTGGGGTGAGTACGGCAGCCATCGCCAGCGGGACCATGATCAGGTTATAGACGACGGAAATGCCGATGTTCTGGCGAATGGTTCGCAGTGTACGGCGGGAGAGCTCCGCGGCCTGCGCCACCCGCTCCAGGTCATTGGACATCAGCACGATGTCGGCACTGGCAATCGACACATCGGTGCCGCTGCCCATGGCGATGCCGACGTCCGCACGCACCAGGGCCGGGGCGTCGTTGACTCCGTCGCCGACCATGGCGACCCGCTGCCCGCACCGCTGGAGCTCCGCGATCACCTGGTCTTTGGCCTCCGGGCGGACGTCGGCAATCACCTGCACATCGCCCAGGTCGGCGGCAATACGCTCGGCCACCGCGCGGCGGTCGCCCGTCAACAGGGTCACGCGGATACCCTGTGCCCGCATCCGGCGCACGACCGCGGCCGCCTCCGGGCGCAGGCGGTCTTCGGTGGCTAGGACCAGGGGCGGATGACCCGCGACGACACAGTGGATCAGGCCGCCGTCCGGCTCACCGGGGGATGCTGCCGCAGCGCCGGCGGACGCCGCCGCTTCCACCCCATGGCGCTCTAGCCAATCGGCACTGCCGACCACCACCAGGGCACCGTCCACCTGGCCGCGGATACCCAGGCCGGGGACCACCTCCACCGACTCGACCCGGGCACCGAGGGTCGCGATTCCCAGTTGCTCGCACAGGGCCAGCACCGCCACAGCGGCGGGGTGTTCCGAGCGCCGCTCCAGGGCACCGACCCGGCGCAGTTGCTCGCGCTCCTGCGCGTCGAGTGCCGGCGGCGCTGACGTCACGGTCTGCCAGGGCGCCGCACCGCGACGCCACCCCGTCACCGCTGGCCGGCCGGTGGTGAGGGTGCCGGTCTTGTCGAAGACGACATGGTCGATGGACGACAGGCGTTCAAGCACGGCCCCATTCTTGATGAGGATACCGCGCGAGGCGCCGAGCCCGGCGGCGACCGCCACCGCCATCGGGGTCGCCATACCCAAGGCACAGGGACAGGTGACGATCAGCACCGCGGTGCCGGCCAGGATTGCGGTCTGCAGGTCCACCCCGACCCAGGCCACGAAGGTCAGGACGCCGAGCCCCAGGGTCAGCGCCACGAACCAGGGGACGATGCGGTCCGTCAGTCGCTGGATGGGGGCGCGGCTCGCCTGGGCGTCCTCGACCAGTCGGATGATCTGCCCCAGTGCAGTGTCGCGCAGGGTTGCCGTGGCGCGCACGGTGAGCACCCCGGCGCCGTTGATGGTCCCGGCGCAGACGCCCTCCCCCACCGCTTTGGGCACCGGCCGGGACTCGCCGCTCAGCATCGACTCGTCCACCTCGCTCACACCCTCCAGCACGGTGCCGTCCACCGGCACGCGCTCACCCGCGCGCACCAGGACCCGTTCGCCGGCGACGATCGAGCGGATCGCGACCACCGTCTGCGTGTCCTCCCGCAGCACAGTGGCAACCTTGGGCTGAAGGTCGAGCAGGCGCGCCGTCGCGGCGACCGCCTCGCGCCTGGACAGCCCCTCCAGGAAGCGCCCCAGCAGGATCACGAACAGGAAGTTGACCACCGTATCCCAGTAGACCTCCCCCGCCCGGGTCCCGCTGACCGTGACATAGAGCGAGTACAAGTAGGTGATGGATGCGCCGATGGCGATCGGCAGGTCCATGCTCAGATGCCCGCTGCGCAGCCCGTTCCAGGCGCCCTTATAGAAGGGATAGCCCGCGTAGATCAGGGTCGGAGTGGCCAGCAGGCAGCCGGTCCACTGAAAGAGGCCGAGAAACTCGCCCTGGTCGGCCCCGCTGTAGAGTGCAATGGACACCCACAGCAGGTTCATCATGGCAAACCCGGCCCAGGCCAGGCGGTAGAGCTGCGCGCGACCCGCCCGGCGCAGGGCGCCCTCGGCGGACTCCGGGTCGAAGGGGACAGCGGCATAGCCCAGATCGCCGAGGCGGCGCAAGATGCGCGAGAGCGGCAGCCGGGCGTTGTCCCAGCGCACCCGCAGCCGTCGCCCGGTCAGGTTGACCCGCGCCTCACCGACACCCGGCAGGGTCTTGAGCCCGGTCTCGATCAGCCAGACACAGGCGGCGCAGTGAATGCCCTCGACCAGCAGGTTGATCTCCCGCTCGGCAACCGTGGTATCGACGAACTCCTCCTGCACCGCGTCCAAGTCGTAGAGCGACAGGTCGCTGGGCAGTTCGGGTGGCGGCCCCAGCGGCTCACCCTCTTGGGTGCGGCGGTAGAAGCCCTCGAGACTGGCCGCGTGGATGGCCTCGCAGACTGCCCGGCAGCCGGTGCAGCAGAAGGCCCTTGGGCTCTCACGGATCACCGCCGCGACGTCAGACCCCAGGGGTAGCGGCAGGCCGCAGTGAAAACAGCCAGGCGCGGGCGCGAGCGCTGCTGAGGGCACTGGGACCGGGCACTCAGGGACGCGCGACGTCGATGCGCTCCCCGGTCGTCACCTCATCCTCGCCGTGGCGCACCGCGATCAGCGCGTCCCAGGCCCCGAACAGCGGGAAGGTCACCCGAGCCGAGTAGCGCCCTGGACTATCTGCCGTCATAGGCACGGCGAAATCCCGCGCCTTGTCAGATGACCGATAGGCGAAGAAGGTGACCTGATCCGGTGTCACCGGCACGCCGGCCTTGTCCACCAAGGTGACCAGGATGGTTGCGGGCACCGAGGCCTTAAGATCATCCGGGATATCGATGCGCTGGGTCCAACCCGGGTCCTTGGCCAGCCGTGAGGCCAAGGTCTTCTCGTAGTGCTGGCCGCGGTCATAATAATCGTCGGCGACCAGCCCCGGGTTGGTGGCGATGGCAAAATAGATGAAGGTCGCGTTGACCACCAGCACGGTCGCCACCAGGCCGATCCAGGCCAGCACCCAGGGGTTGCGCCAGGGCGAGTCGAGGGTGTCACAGGTGGTGGATGGTTGCATGGCAATTGATCTCTAAGCTAGTGGTGCGGGCCGACGAACACGCTGGTGCGCTCGGCCCGGATGACCTGACCATTGGGGCGAACCGTCTCCACGCCAAACCGGATCGGCTCCTGCTCCCGCGTCAGGCTCGCCCGCGGGACCTTGACGAAGACCTCGGCCGGGGTGACGCCGCCGGGGGCAACGGCGACCGGTGCGTCCGCCCCCACCAGGGTGAGACCCGCAGGGCCGCTGACGCTGATCCGCACCATCAGTGCCTCGGGCATCTTGTTCAGGAGTTTCAGGGTGTAGCGGTTCTGTATCGAGCCGTCTTTCAGGCTCACGAACAGGGGTGCCCGCTCGTGCAGGACCTTCAGATCCACGGCATCCAGAGTAGACAGACCGTAGACGATACCCGACAGCGCGGTCACCAGGATGCCGCCGTAGACCCACACCCGCGCACGCTTGAAGAGCGCCCGGGCGGGCTTGCCCTCGAGCTCGTCGAGCGAGGCGTAACGGATCAGACCCCGCGGACGCCCGACCTTGTCCATCACCGCGTCACAGGCGTCGATGCACAGGGCACAGGTGATACAACCCTCCTGCTGACCAAAACGGATATCGATGCCGGTGGGACAGACGGCGACGCACTGGCTGCACTCCACACAATCGCCGAGCGACAGCGGCGCGGCCGACCCCTTGTGCAGCCGGCCGCGGGGCTCCCCGCGCCGCTCGTCGTAGGTTGGCACTACGGTGGCCTTGTCGAGCATCACGCCCTGGATACGGGCATAGGGACAGAGCCAAAAGCACACCTGCTCGCGCAGGAAGCCCGCCAGTAGATAGGTGCCAACGGTAAAGAGCGCGACCGTGATATAGACCACCCGGTCCGCCTGCCCGGTAAAGAACTCCCGCCACAGATCCGCGGCGACCGTGAACCAGGAGACGAAACTGAAGCCGGTCGCGAAGCCGATGATGAGCCACAGCAGGTGCTTGGTCGCCCTGATGCGCAGCTTGCTGAACGTCAGTGGCGCCTGGTCGAGCTTGCGCCGCTGGGGCGGTGCACCCTCCAGTCGCTCCTCGATCCAGGTGAAGACGTCCGTCCAGACGGTCTGGAAGCAGAAAAATCCGCACCAGACCCGTCCCGCGAGTGCGGTGGCCACCGCGAGCAGAATCGCGAAAAAGAGCAGCACCAGCGACAGCATCCAGAAGTCCTGGGGCAGGACCGTCACGCCGAAGAGATGATATTGGCGATTCGGGATATCGAACAGGACCGCCTGACGGCCATCCCAGTGCAGATAGGGGCCCAAGAAAAAGACCACCCAGACCGAGGCGGTCATCCATTTGATGGTCCGCCAGCGACCGGCGAGTCGCTTGGCATGGATCGTCTCGCCGCCGGAATTCACATGCCAGTGGGCGGCTTCATCGTAGAGTGCGTCCACCGTCGTTGGTGCCGGACTCAATTTGCTCGTACTCACGAACCATCTCCAATCGAGGGGTCGACCATCCGTCACCGCCGCGCGGCCGGCCTTGGTCAAACCGAAAACCTACGCTCCAGAGCCCCCCTAAACAATGCGTTTTGGCAATTATAACTGATTGACTAGACTAAACTGACAGCAAGAAAAAAGGGGGATGCCGCAACTGCGGCAGCCCCCTCCCCGGGCGGATCATCGCCACGACCAAGCGATCGGTCCGCTCAGCGAACCCTACGGCTCGTCGTTCTTGTGTGCCTGCGCGTCGTGCTTGATCAAGGCGGCGACCTTGAAGGCCAGGAAGACGACAATGGCGACCGCGCCCAGGACCATCAGGATGGACATCCAGGCCACCGGGTCCCAGTTCATCAGGTTGGTCAGTACATTCAAGGCAATGCCCCCCTCGTTACAGTGTTCGGGCGGCGGGCGGCGCCAGGCACCGCCCGTCGGGACAGTCTTCGATGGCGGCCGCTACTGTCCGCCCCCGAGTTCGTGGACATAGACCACGAGTTTCTTGATGTCCTGCGGACTCAGTTTGGCCTGGTTACCATGGGTCGCATCCGGCCCGAACACCGGCATCACGGCAATCCGGGTCTGGGGGACCCCGGGTTGGTTGACCCCATAGGTGATGGTGTACTTGGCGCTCTCATAGCCACCCGGTTCGTAACGCCAAATCCCATCCGTGAGGTTGGCGGCACCGATGGTGACGAACTCACCATTGGGCAGGTCGACGAGGTGCCCGTTGGCCTTCTCACCATGACAGGCGATGCAGCCCTTGGTCTTGAACAGTGCCCAGCCCTCCTCGCTCCCCCCTTTGCCGAGTGTGTCATGCATCTGCACCACCCACTTGGCCAGTGTATCGATCTCGGATGCGGTCAGCACCTTCTCGTGTGCAGTCATCTGACCACCACGGCCCCCGGTGATGGTCTCCTGAATCTTGGCGGGGGTGCCGCCATAGAGCCAGTCGTCATCGGCGAGCACCGGGAAGCCGGGGTTACCGGCGCCCCCCGGTCCCATGACAGGCGCGGCAGTTGTCGCCGAACAGCACCTTGGCGGCGGCCAGGGTGTATTGCTTGAGACCGGGATCGGCAATGATCTCAGCGGGTGTCATCGCGGCGATCCTGTCCTCAAACTTGGCACGCTTGGCGGTCAGGACCGCGGCGTCCTCCTGGTACTCCCTGATCTGGCTCCAGCCCAATACGCCGGGTGTCGGCTGCTGACCGACCGGCCACATGGGATAGAGTATCCCATACCCGACCCAAAAGGCCAGTGAGGCCCAGAAGGCCAGCATCCACCAGCGGGGCGGCGGGTTTCGCAGTTCCCGCAGATTACCGTCCCAGACATGCCCGGTGTTATTCTCACCGGGGAAGGGATTATTTTCCGCCATCTTTGTCTCCGTTGAATTCGTTGTCGTCTTCGAACGGGATGTACTTGCGTGCTTCGAGTCGATCCCGGTTCTTGGGACGGAAGACCTGGAAGTACACCAGGACCATCAGGACGAAGATAACGACGGTCAGTATCGTACCGACCCAGTCGCTGACCGTCATCGCCGCCCAATCGGTATGGAAGTACTCGGCAAGGCTATTCACGGTAGGCCTTGGCGTCATCCAGCCGGGCCATGGTACCCAGTACCTGCAAATAGCTGACCAGGGCATCCAATTCAGTCTTGCCGTCGACCAACTGCGCCGCCGCCGCAATATCTGCATCCGCGTAGGGGACGCCGATGGCTCGCAGGCCCCGCATGTGCCGCTGCATCCTCGAGCCGGTCGGAAGCGACCACAGTGTCTTGCCGAACATCCTGATTGACCGATCCGGATCGACGGGGGTCTTGTCCAGCCACACATAGGCCGGCATCACCGATTCAGGCACCAGATTCTGCGGGCGGCGCAGGTGTTGGCGGTGCCAATCATCGGAATACTTACCGCCCACCCGGGCCAAGTCCGGACCGGTGCGCTTGGAACCCCATTGCATCGGATGATCGAAGATCGACTCGGCGGCCAACGAATAATGCCCGTAGCGCTCCTTCTCATCGCGGAATGGACGGATCATCTGTGAGTGACACAGATAGCAGCCCTCGCGTTCATAGATGTCGCGGCCGGCCAGTTCCAGAGCGGTATAGGGGCGCACCCCGTCGCCCGGCGCCCAGTTCCAGACCGGCTTGCCATCGGCGTCCACCGTCACGATCGGCTCGGTGCCGGCCTTGGCCCAGACAAGTTCGGGGAACCGATTGTTCTCCATGGTATTCTTCATGATGAAGAGCGGTACGATCTCCACCAGCCCGCCCACCGACAGGGCCAGGGCCAGGAAGAAGAGCAGGCCCCAGATGTTGATTTCCATCCATTCCTGGAAGCTCTTCGCTTTGACTTTTTGCTCAGCCATTTCGCTTAATCTCCGGTGGTGATCAGGCCGCGGCCGGCACGGTGCGTGCCGCCGCCAGGCTGCCCGCGCAGGCAGACTTGCGAACGGTCATCAGCACATTAAAGAGCATGACGATGGCGCCGACGAGGAAAATCGCACCGCCGACGGCCCGCATCGCATAGTAGGGGTGCATGGCATCCACCGACTCGACGAAGGTATAGGCCAGGGTCCCGTATTCGTCATAGGCACGCCACATCAGACCCTGCATGATCCCGGAGACCCACATGGCGGTGATATAGACGACAGTGCCGATGGTCGCGGTCCAGAAGTGGAAGTTCACCAGCCGCTCGGAAAACAGTTCGGTGTGGTAGAGGCGTGTCATCAGGTGGTAGATCGCGCCGATGGAGATCCCAGCCACCCAGCCCAGTGCCCCCGAATGGACATGGCCGATCGTCCAATCCGTATAGTGCGAAAGGGCATTGACGGTCTTGATCGCCATGACCGGACCTTCAAAGGTGGACATCGCGTAAAACGCCAGCGCCATGATGAGGAAGCGCAGGACATAGTCGGTCCGCAGCCGATCCCAGGCGCCCGACAGCGTCATCATGCCGTTGACCGCACCGCCCCATGAGGGGATGATCATGGCGATCGACACCGCCGCCCCCAGCGAGCCGGTCCAATCAGGCAACGCGGTGTATTGCAGGTGATGTGCGCCGAGCCAGACATAACCGAACATCAATGCCCAGAAATGGATGACGGAGAGGCGATAGGAATAGATCGGGCGCCCGGCCTGCTTGGGCACAAAATAGTACATGATGCCGAGGAAACCGGCGGTGAGATAAAAGCCCACCGCGTTGTGACCCCACCACCACTGAATCATGGCGTCCTGGACCCCGGCGAACAGTGAATAGGACTTGAACAGCCCCACGGGGATTGCCAGACTGTTGACCACGTGCAGGTAGACGATCATCACCATCATGCCGAGGAAGAACCAGTTCGACACATAGATGTGCGATGATTTGCGGGTGGCGATGGTCATGATGAAATTGAACGTGAAGGTGAGCCAGACGACGGCGATCAGGATATCGACCGGCCACTCCAGTTCAGCATATTCCTTGGCCTCGGTGAGTCCCAACGGCAGCGTGATCACCGCCAGCAGGATGACGGTATTCCACCCCCAGAAGACAAACCAGGCGAGTTTATCGCTCCACAGCCGTACGCCGCAGGTACGCTGCACCGTATAGAAGGCGGTGGCCATCAGGGTACAGCCGCCGAAGGCAAAGATCACCGCATTGGTGTGCAGCGGTCGCAGACGCCCGAACGAGATGTAGGGGCTATCGAAGTTGAGGAACGGCCACGCCAGCTCCGAGGCGATATAGACGCCGACCGACGCCCCCACCACCAGGTAGACGACCGCCATGATGGTGAACCAGCGTACAACGTCGAAGTTGTACTTCTGCTCCAATCCGGATTCCATAAGCCCTCCCGGGAGTTAGATGAGACAACAGCGGACACGGGGGCACTCCGGCCAACCTTGCCTCACGTCGATCCCTAAAGAGAGGCCGCGCGAGCAAGCGACGCGCCGCAGGATACCAACCGCACCGCGAAGACCGCTCCGGTGCGTCGGAAATCACCAGGACCAACAGAATTCTTCAGGATCAACAGGAGCATGAAGCGGTGGTGTTGCCACTGCCGATCCGGTCAATCCTGAGAAATTATATTAATCCTTTCTATTAATTCTCAGGCCACCCAGTCGAGTGGCGCACTCCGTGCTTTCTGCACGGTCGAGTCAGTGTGAGTCACTTGGTACAGAGGCCAACCGCTTAAGCAACACTCGCACCTTAAGGGCGGCAATGACACTGGAACGGAACTTGAAAGTCAAGATAAACGCTACCAAGGGAATTTGGCCGGGCGGCGGTGGGCGCGGTTGGCCGGCACTTAACCCGCCCGGCGTCGCCACCAAAAGAGTCGAAACCGCAGTCGGTTACCGGTCAGCGCCGCGCCGGCCCCATACCGCAAGATCGGCCAGTGGTGGGGCGGATAACGGACTCATTGGAAAAATGAATCGATTGAAAATCCTTCCTTTTCGAGCATATCGCGCAGACGCCGCAGGGCGTCCAGCTGGATCTGCCGCACCCGTTCGCGGGTCACACCCATCTCCAGCGCCACCCGTGCCAGGGTGGAATACTCGTGACCGTGGAGCCCGAAACGACGCTCGACCACCTCGCGCTGTTTCTCGTTGAGCTTGCCCAGCCAATGCGCGAGATTCGCCCGGAGGTCCTCGTCCTGGATTTCATCAGTGGGATCATCGACTGACGGGTCCTCGAGCAGGTCGACCAGTGGACGGTCCGCGTCCTTGCCGCAGGGCGTGTCCACCGACGTCGCCCGCTCGTTCAGCCCCAGCATGCGCTTAACCTCAACGAGCGGCTTGTCCAAGAGTATCGCGATGTCTTCGGTGGTCGGCTCGCGGTCGAGTTGCTGGGCGAGAACGCGTGCGGCCTTGAGATAGATATTGATCTCTTTGAGCACATGGATGGGCAGCCGAACGGTGCGGGTCTGGTTCATGATGGCCCGCTCGATCGTCTGGCGGATCCACCAGGTGGCGTAGGTGGAAAAGCGAAAGCCCCGCTCCGGGTCAAACTTCTCCACGGCGCGGATCAGCCCCAGATTACCCTCCTCAATGAGGTCCAGGAGCGGCAACCCGCGATTGAGATAGCGGCGCGCGATCTTCACCACCAGGCGAAGGTTGCAGACGATCATGCGCGCCCGCGCGGCGTTGTCGCCGCCGTGGGCAAGTCGGGAGAGCGAGACCTCCTCCGCCGCGGTCAGCAACCGCGACTCACCGATCTCGTTGAGGTAGAGACGGGTCGCATCGAGATCGCTGTCACCGGTGTCGAAACGTTCATTCGCCGAGTCCGCAGTCTCTCGTTCGCCCCCCTCGAGGGGAATCTGCACGCGCTCGATGACATCCGCATCCTCGATCCGTTCGATGCCCTCCTTGGGGTCCTCATCGCCGCTCAGGATCAACTCCTCAGTGTCCGGGTCGAGATCAATCTCGCGCTCGCCCTCGAGCTCGAGCTCGCCGATGTCCAGGTTCTCGGTGGTTGACATCCACATCTCCGTCAGTCCGCTCAGACGGTACTATTCGCGCGGGGGCAGGTACAGCAGCGGGTTGACCGCTGCGCCGTCGCGGCGCACCTCGAAGTGCAGCAGCGCCGTTCCATCCGGTCCCTGGCCGCATTCGGCCAAGACCTGGCCGCGTGTGACGCCATCCCCCTCCTTGACGAGTAGTCGCCGATTGAAGCCGTACGCGCTGAGATAGTCCTTGTTATGTTTCACGATGATAAGGTTGCCGTAACCCTTGAGTCCACTGCCGCTGTAAGCCACCTGGCCCGCGGCCGCCGAACGCACCGCCTCGCCCGGGCGACAACTGATCCGCAGCCCTTGGCGGGCCGGATCACCGGCGAGGAACCCCTGCTTGACGACGCCCACCAGCGGCCAAGCCCAGTCCACGGCGGCGGCACCGGCGCGGCGACTTGGGGTCGGCGCCGACTCGCGGGCCACCTCAACCTTGCGATCGGCGGCGCGCGCCGGCGCGTCAACCGCCGCCCCGGGCGTCGACCTGGCGGGCGGCACGCGCGGCGCTACGACCCGCAACAGCTTGCCACGGTAAAGCGCATAAGGGGGCTTGAGGTGGTTCCAAGCGATCAACTGTTGGACGCTGACGTGGCGGCGCTCGGCAATCGTACCCAGGCTATCACCCTCACGGACCCGGTAGTAGCCCTTGGGTATCTGGCGCTGGACCGGCGGGGCCGCCCGCGCGCCCTCCCAGCCCACCACCGGGGCGGGCCCGCTGCTGGTGCCGGCGCAACCACCCAGGATCAGCAGGCCGGCCAGGATACCGATCCGCAGCAGCGCCACCGGCCACCAGCGGCCCGGCGCACCGGCGTTGCGCCAATGCAGCGCAACGACGCACTGACGTGCCGGGTGCCTGGGTCGGTGAAGCCAGCGCATTGACGCTAAATCCGACCGTTGCCCATCAGGCGACACCCGCGAGTAATGGCACAAAACTCACCGGCTCCAGCACCTGCTGATCGAACCCTTCAGCGGTCCGGGTAACCCGCATCAGTACCTGCCTGACCCCATCGCCCATCGGCAACACCAGGCAGCCCGCTGGCGCCAGTTGCTCGGCCAGGGCGCGCGGCACCCCGCGCGGCGCGGCGGTGACCAGAATGCCGTCGTACGGGGCATAGTCGGGCCACCCCTGGAACCCATCGCCATAACGGCAACGTACGTTGCGCACCTTGAGCTGCCGCAGGCGTTGCTGGGCGTGCTCCTGGAGTGAGGCAATGCGCTCGATGCTGTAGACCCGTCGCACCAGGGCGGCCAGCACCGCCGTCTGGAAACCGGAGCCGGTCCCCACCTCCAGCACCGTATCGCAGGGTCCATGCTCCAGCAGTGTCTGGGTCATGCGCGCCACGATGTAGGGCTGGGAGATAGTCTGGCCGAGCCCGATGGGCAGGGGTGAATCCTCATAGGCGCGACTGGCCAGAGCCTCATCCACGAACAGGTGCCGCGGCAACTCACGCATGACCCGCAACACGTCTGGGTGGGTGATCCCGGCCTCAGTCAGGCGCGCGATCAGCCGCTCCCGGGTCCGCTGGGAGGTCATGCCGATCCCTAAACGACTCAAGTCGGACATCAGTCGCACGCCCGCAGCCAGGTCCCGAGCGCCGCCAAGGCGCCGTGACGGGTCAAATCGACCTGGAGCGGACTGATGGAGACATAGCCGGCGCCGGCGCCACCGGTGCCCACCGACGTGGTGATGGCCGTGATCGTCGCGGTTCCGTTCGGCCCGCTATTGTCATAGTCGCCGTCCAACGTGACGTTTCCGCCGTCGGACCAGTATTTCGTGCTGCCCGTATCCATCGTGCCGACTTCGAGCGTGCCATGGTGGGAGATG
>CAILVI010000370.1 GCA_903837595.1 uncultured Thiodictyon sp. | reverse complement strand
GGCTGGTGAAAAACGCCGATGGCTCGCTGGCCATCGAACAGACGAGCAATGCCGGCACGCCACTCAAGGAGGGCAAGAAGCCGCTGCTCACCGTGGATGTCTGGGAGCACGCCTACTACATCGACTACCGCAATGCGCGTCCGAAGTACCTGGAAACCATCTGGGACAAGATCAACTGGGGCTTCGTCGCGGCCAATTTCGCGGGCTGATTCCCGGGAGTTCCGGGAGCGCTGAGCCCCTGGGAGCACCGAGCACCAGCTCGGCGCGCGTCCGCAGGGCGGCCTTGATCAAGGTTCCGCCCGCCGTCTGGCGTCCTGCACCGGCGAGCCGGTAGCGATGTCGGTAAGCCTCTGAATTGGAAAGCTGCCTGAGTAGGGGGCACTTTCGTTTACCCCAGCACAGAACGAACGATCAACGACTTACATGCATGGGGTCGGATTGAGAGCGAAAATTCACCCCAGCGCGGGGTGGGGCGGGATCATCGGTCGGGCCACCGGTCCTCACGGTAAGCCGTCGCAGCCGGGGTCGCTGCGATGCCGCCGACGCGGCCCGACCGCCGGGCGCGCCGAAGGTCTGCCGGGAACCGGCCGCCATCCTGATCAAAGCCGGCGGGTGTATACAAAAGGGCGGCCGCCAAGGGATCATATCGTTGTCGAGACGATCCGTTGCCGGAGGACCCCATGGCGGCCATTGAACTGAGCTTATTTGACTGGCGCGCGGTGGAGGCGCGCAGCGATCTGGATCGCTTCTATCTGGTGCGCGATCATCTCCCAGACGCCCAGTTGGTGCAATACCTGGAGGTCATGCGCGGGTCGGGGCGCGATGACTATCCGGTGGCGGCGATGTGGAACGCGGTGCTGGCCGGGGTGGTGTTCCAGCATCCGTCGATTGAGGCGCTGATTCGCGAGCTTGGGCGCAATCCGGCGTTGCGGGAAGCCTGCGGTTTCGCGGTGTTGCCGCTCCAGAAAAAGCCGGTGGCGCAACTGGTGCCGGACGCTGACACGGGGCGGATGAGCATCGCCTATGCGGCGCCGCCAGCGGCCCATGCCGCGGTGCCCGGGAGTTGGAATTTCTCGCGTTTTCTCGCCAACGTCATCGAACTGGAGGAGACGTTGGGGATGGTGACGGAGATGATCACGACGCTGCGTGAGCAACTGATGGAGGTCCTGCCGGAGTTCGGATGCCACTTGGGCTACGACGGCAAGGGAATCGACAGCCACAGCACCGGGCGGGTCAGTCGCCTGACGGGGGAGACCTCCGATCCCGACGCCGACTGGGGCAAGCACGAGACCAGCGGAGTCGACGCGAGCGGTAAGCCCTGGAAAAAAATCAAGAGTTGGTTCGGCTATGGCGTGCATCTGATCGCCGACACCCAGTACGAAATCCCGGTGGCGATGCACCTGACCCCGGCCTCCCATTCCGAGCAGATCGAACTGCGCGTCATGCTCAAAGAAACCTTCGCCGAAACCCCCGAACTGGCTGAGCGTTGCCGCGACTTCAGTGCTGATCGCGGCCTCGACAGTGCCGAGACCAAGACCCTGCTGTGGGAAACTTACGGCATCCGCCCCCTGATCGACACCCGCGAACTGTGGCGCGAGGAGAAGCAACACCCCGATTACGATCCCCGCCAGCCCATCACTCGCCCGCTGTTTCCCGCGCGGGTCGATACCATCGTCCATACCGAAAAAGGCAGCGTCCACTGCATTTGCCCGCAGACCGGAGAACAGCGCGACTTGGTCTTCCAAGGCTTCGAAGCCGATCGCAATGCACTCAAATACCGCTGCCCGGCCGCCGTCTATGGACTGGATTGCCAGGGTCGTGAACGCTGCCACCAGGCCGGCGGTGTCACGCCCGGGGAGTATGGGCGCATTGTGCGGATCAACCTCGACGACCATGATCGACGCATCTTCGTGCCGACCCCGCATGGCAGCCCCAGTTGGCACCGCGGTTACAACCGGCGCAGCGCCCTGGAGCGAATCAATAACCGCATCGACCACAGCTTCGGCTTCGAGCGGCATTTCATCCGCGGCTTGGCAAAAATGCAGACCCGGGTCGGCTTGGCGCTGGCGGTCATGATGGCCATGGCCCTGGGACACGTCAAAGACGGTCGCATCGCGCAGATGCGCTCGCTGGTTCAGCCCATCCCAGCCACCGGGTAATCTCAACGTCCGCCGCGTCCGCTCAGGCCGCCCGCGCGTCGCCTGCGGGTGTGGCTGTCCGCGGGAAGGGCGTTGTTAAGAAACCTTCTCAGTTGGGTGCCGCGGTGGCCCGATTTCGACGGCCTCGCGAGAAATCCCTACCGCGTCAGGCCCACCTGATCCTAATCTCGCGCGGTGGCGCCCGCGAAAAACGCCGCAGCGCAAACGGCTCGATCCGTGTCAGCCTTTGTGTCACGGCGTCTGCGTGAGAGAATCGCTCTTTTCGAGAGATCGGCACCAGCACGGCCCCCTGGCCTGATGCTCCCACCCCGAGCAGAGGTTGAAGATGAAACGCAGCGGACTCCATCACGCCGTCGGCGCCGCGCTGGCGGCCCTCACCCTCGCCGCCGCCGG
>CAILVI010000369.1 GCA_903837595.1 uncultured Thiodictyon sp. | reverse complement strand
TCTCGTGACACCGCTCTAGCGGTGTCACGCCTGTGTCTGGCGCTCTGCGCCGCGAGGCCGACCGCTGCCGGCCGCTCAGCGGCCGACACATGGGTGACACCGCTGGAGCGGTGTCACCAGAGCGGGACGCGCAGCGGTGTCCACCAGCGCAGCGCGCGGGCAGGTTCCCCTATGCCGTAAACAATGCGCGCGCACCACCCTCTCCGGGAGGCGCGACCTCACCCTCACCACCGCCCGTCCAGACGCTCAGTAAAGCGCGCGCGCAAGGAACCTGGCAAACTGCGCAGTTCCGACGAGCCGCCGGCACCCGCCCCCGACTCCTGTACCCACCGACGAGACCCGAGAGAGCTATGAGCGACACGGTCAAGTACCTGCTCGACGAAGAACACCTGCCCAAGCACTGGTACAACATCAACGCGGACCTGCCGGTCCCGCTCGACCCGGTGCTGCACCCCGGCACCCAGCAGCCGATCACGGCGGACGAGTTGGGGGTGATCTTCCCGCGGGCGGTGATCGAGCAGGAGATGAGTACCGAGCGCGAGATCGACATCCCCGCGCCGGTGCGCGAGGTCTATCGTCAGTGGCGCCCGTCGCCGCTCTTTCGTGCCCGTCGCCTGGAAAAGGCCCTGAACACCCCGGCCAAGATCTATTACAAGTACGAGGGGGTCAGCCCGGCCGGCAGCCACAAGCCCAACACCGCGATCCCGCAGGCCTTTTACAATAAGATCGAGGGTGTGAAGCGCATCGCCACTGAGACCGGCGCCGGTCAGTGGGGCTCCTCGCTGGCCTTGGCCGGGTCCTTCTTCGGGCTTGAGATCATCGTCTACATGGTCAAGGTGAGCTACAACCAGAAGCCCTACCGGCGTGCCTTCATGGAGACCTTTGGTGCCCAGTGCATCGCGAGTCCCAGCACCACCACCGCGTCGGGCCGCGCCGTGCTGGCCGAGCACCCGGACAGCACCGGCAGCCTGGGGATCGCCATCAGCGAGGCGGTGGAAGTGGCGGCCCAGCGCGATGACACCAAGTACGCCTTGGGCAGCGTGCTGAACCACGTCCTGCTGCACCAGACGGTGGCCGGGATCGAGGCCATGCAGCAGATGGACATGGCCGGGGCCCATCCGGACATGGTGATCGGCTGCACCGGTGGCGGCAGCAACTTTGCCGGGCTGGCCTTCCCCTATCTTGGCAAGCAACTGCGCGAGGGCGGCAATATGCAGTTCATCGCGGTGGAGCCTTCCGCCTGCCCGACCCTGACCAAGGGCCAGTTTGCCTACGATTTCGGCGACACCGCCCACCTGACCCCCCTGTGCAAGATGTTTACGCTGGGCTCCAGCTTCGTGCCCCCGGGCTTCCACGCGGGCGGGCTGCGCTATCACGGCATGGCGCCCCAGGTCAGCCACCTGGCCAAGCTGGGCTATATCTCCCCGCGTTCCTACAACCAGTTGGAGTGCTTCGCGGCCGGCATCCAGTTTGCCAAGGCGGAGGGCATCGTCCCGGCGCCCGAGTCCAACCACGCGGTGCGCGCGGCGATCGACGAGGCCATCAAGTGCCGGGAGACCGGGGAGGCCAAGACCATCCTGTTCATGCTGTCCGGTCACGGCGACTTCGACATGCAGGCCTACACGGACTATCTGGCGGGCAAGCTCAAGGACCTGGTGTACGACGAATCCGAGGTGGCGATGGCCCTGGCCGGTCTGCCCGTGGTTGGCTGACATGCGGCCTATGCGCGACGGACTGCGCCCGACCCGAGCGTCCGCGCGGGGCGGCCCCGGCGCCCTGGTGTACTGGGGCGCCCTGGGCCTTGGGCTGGCCCTGCTCGCCATCGCTCCTGGCACAACGCTCGGTGCGCGCGCGCAGGAAGCGCCGGCCCGGCCGCCGCCGCCGTCTGCTCAGGTCGGGGATCAGGCCCAGTTGCCGGACCACCCGGCGGTCCAGTTGGGGGCGCTCAGCGAGCGCGTCCACGGCCTGGAGGTCAAGCTGCGGGAGTCCGCGGCGGCCCGTAAGGCGGCGGATCAGGCGCGCATGGAGGCGGAGCGGCGGCTGGCGGAGGGCGTCCAGGAGATCGACCTGTTGCGCGATGCCAAGACCGCCCTAGAGGCGCGTCTGATGCGCGTCGAGGAGCAACTGGCCGCGGCCGAGGCGCAGGTCGGGCGTCTCATCACCGAGAGCGCGGCCCAGGCGCAGGAAGGCGTGGCGCTGGAGCACCAACTCGAACAACTCAAGGCCGACCAGCAGGGGATCGAAGCGGCCCATCAGGCGCGGCTGCGCGAGGCGCAGGTGTCGCAAGCCGACCTGCGAGCCCAGTTGCTTGAACGGGATGCGCGCCTCCAGGTCCTGCGTGCCCAGGTCCCCGCCCCCGCGGGTGGTGCCCTCACGCTGGAGGCGGCCCAGGCCCAGTCGGCCGCCGCGGCCGCGGCCCTGCGGGAGGCGCTCGCCCGGGCCGGGGGCAGTGGCGACCCCCAGGCGCGCCAGGCGCTGCGGGCGGCCGAACAGCGGCTGCATCATCACCAGTTTATCGCGGCCCAGGTGGCCGGTGCGCGCAGCGTCTACCAGATAAGGCCAGCCGACACCCTGGTGGTGATCGCCAACCATTTCTATGGGGACGGTTCCCGGTGGCGCGCGATCCGGGAGGCCAATCGCAACGTCCTGTCTGACTCCAAACGGTTGACGCCGGGGCTGACGCTGGTGATCCCATGAGCCCGTTGGGTGCCGCCGCCCGTCGTCGGGCGGGTCAATACCCGGTCGCGTCGAATGACGGCGGTTGCGGGTACTGCGGCAGGCGCACGACCCGGGTCGTCAGTCGACCGTCGGCATGCAGCCACAGATCCCGGTATCCCGGCGTGCGCTCATCCAGGGCGAAGTTCGGGCTGTCGGGGCGGAACTGGAAGCAGGTGGAGGGGGTGCCAAGGATCTGGTAATGCCCATGGGCCTGCGCAAACTCCTGGTGGATGTGGCCGCAGATCACTGACTTAACATGTGGGTGACGATTGCAGACCGCCAGCAATTGGGCGCCGTTGGCCACCCCCATGGTGTCCATCCAGGCGCTGCCGATCGGCACCGGCTGCTGGTGGAGGAAGACCAGGCAGTGGCGGCTGGGGTCGCGTTCCAGCAGGGCGTCCAGGTGGTGGACCTGGCGCGCGGTGAGCCGTCCGCCATCCTCTCCGGGCAGGGTCGAGTCGAGGAAGATCAGGTGCCAGCCGTCGATGCGGTTATCGGCGATCGGCCCCATCGCCGCCGCTCCCAGCCACTGCTCCATCAGGTCCCGGCGGTCGTGGTTGCCGGGGATGCAAAAACAGGGCAGCCCGGTGGCCTCCAGCATCCGCGCCAGGTAGGCATAGCCTTCGCCGGTCTCGTCCTGGACCAGGTCCCCCGTCATCACCAGGGCGTCGGCGGGGGTTGTCCCCTCCAAGGCCAGTGACAGGACGGCCTCGAAGGTGCATCGGGTGTTCAGTCCCAGCAGCCGGCCCTCGGCGTGGGCAAACAGGTGCGAATCGGTGATCTGGATCAGTCGCAGGGGACGATGGGGCGGCGGCCGGGTCTCGTCCGGTGCGCTCAATGGGGCTGGCCGGCGCGGGCGGGGAACGGAAGGTGCTGCGTTTTGCATTCTGGTATCGGCCATTGGCGTGACGGGTCTCCTGTCAAGGACCTTGTAGCCAAGATAGCAACGCGGCGCCCGCCCCGTCCGGCACCTGATCACAGTTCCGCCGTGCGGGTGGCACCAAGGCGTTGGGAAATGCGCTGCGCGCCACTATGTATCCGGCGCAGGTGCGCACAACCCCATTCAACCGCCTCATTCAACCGAGGAGACCGCTATGGAACTTAAGGGCAGCAAGACCGAAATACATCTCAAAGAGGCCTTCGCGGGCGAGTCCCAGGCCAATCGCCGTTACCTCTATTTTGCCCAAAAGGCTGACGTGGAGGGCTACAACGACGTGGCGGCCGTGTTCCGCTCCACCGCCGAGGGCGAGACCGGCCACGCCCACGGTCATCTGGAATATCTGGAGGTGGTCGGCGACCCCGCCACCGGGCTGCCGATTGGCCCCACCGCCGCCAACCTCAAGGCCGCCATCGCGGGCGAAACCCACGAGTATACCGACATGTACCCCGGGATGGCCAAATCCGCCCGCGCCGAGGGGTTCGAGGAGATCGCCGACTGGTTCGAGACGCTCGCCAAGGCCGAGCGCTCACACGCCAACCGCTTCCAGAAGGCGCTTGACCACCTCGAATCCTGATCCATCGGACGGGTCAGCGCGTTGCGTGGTGTGAATCAAAGGGGCGCTTGGCGCCCCTTTTTTTCGGAATAACACGATCGGTCTCACTGACCGTCGTCCGCCCGCCTTTTTCTTGTGCGGCGCCGACCGCGACCGCGGGCGGGTTGCTTTGTTTGCTGGAACTATGCCATTTTCGGTTGCTGGGTGCCAAACTGCTTTTTTTGGAATAGCACAAAATTGGCCTTTGTATTTTGCCTGAGGAGCGCCGAACAATGCACATTCCTGATGGTTATCTGAGTCCCTTGACCTGCGCGGGTGCCTACGTCGTGGCGGCGCCTTTCTGGTTCGTCGCGTTGCGCATGATCAAGGCCCAGCTGCAGACGCGCCTCCTGCCCACGGTCGCGGTGGTGTCGGCGTTCTCGTTCGTGATCATGATGTTCAATCTGCCATTGCCCGGCGGGACCACGGGGCACGCGGTCGGACTCGCCGTGGCACCAATCCTGCTGGGTCCCTGGGCGGCGATGCTCGCGATCTCCATCGCGCTGTTCATCCAGGCGCTCTTCTTCGGTGACGGGGGGATCACCACCTTTGGGGCGAACTGTGTCAACATGGCAATCGTTGGCCCGCTGGTCGCCTATGGGGTCTATCGTTTGATCTGCGGCAACACGCCGCTGACCTCCCGGCGCCGCGTGTTTGCGGCCGCCGCCGCCGGCTATCTTGCGATCAACGTGGCGGCGCTGCTGGCCGCGGTTGCGTTCGGTATCCAGCCGTTGTTCTTTCATGACGCCGCCGGCGCGCCACTCTATGCACCCTATGCATTGGCAATTGCCATCCCCGCGATGATGATCGGACACCTGTCTTTGGCGGGTCTTGCGGAGGCGGTGATCTCGGGTGGTGTCGTGGCCTATGTGCAGAAGGTGGATCCGCGTCTGCTGTCGCCGTCGGTGCCGCCAGTCACCGCGATCGGCGGCACTAAGGCGGCGACCCCCCCGGCCGGTTGGCGCCCTACCCGCGCCCTTTGGGCCGGGCTTGCGGCGCTGTTGATTGCGAGTCCTTTGGGTTTGCTGGCTGCGGGGATTGCCTGGGGAGAATGGGGCGTGGATGGCTTTAGGGATGCGGCGGTGCGCGCGCAGATTGCATTAGCCTCGGGCCATGTCGCACCACCCGCGGCCGTCCCGCAGGGGATGGAACGGCTGTCGAGTTTTTGGACGGCGCCTATGCCGGACTATGCGCCCGCCTTCATGCACAACGAATACTTCGGTTACATCCTCTCCGCCACGCTCGGTGCTGGGCTCGTCGTGCTGAGCGTCCTGCTGCTGTGGGGGCTACTCGCAGGCGCTCGGCGACCGCGGGCGGCACCGAATCCATGACGACAGGGGCCTGCTGAGAGCGTGGGGAAACAATCGTATCTGCGCGGTGGTCATCGCCGCGGACGGCGTGACTTTCTGGAACGGTTGCTCCGCGGTTTGCTGGACGCGATGGATCACGCGGTCGACGCCGAGCAACTCGCCGCGGGTCCCGGCATGCTCCAGCGCCTGGACCCGCGGATCAAGACCCTCGGGCTGCTGTTGCTCATCGTGACCGCGGTCTTTGTGAAATCGCTGGTCGCCTTGGCCGGGCTGTTCGCCTTTGCGACCGCCCTGGCCTTGGCCTCGCGGATGACCCTGCGGCGCCTTGCCGGCCAGGTCTGGACCGGTGTGCTCCTGTTCACGGGGGCGCTGGCGCTTCCGGCCATCGTTCTGGTCCCAGGCGACACGGTGGCCGTAGTGCCGTTGCTGGACTGGGCCATCACCCGGCAGGGGCTGCGGGGTGCGGCCTTCCTGATCGGGCGCGCCGAAACGGCGGCCACCTTTGCATTATTGGTGATTCTGACCACCCCTTGGCCGCAGGTGCTCAAGGCGCTGCGCAGTCTGGGAATGCCGCTCGTGCTGGTCGCCATATTGGGCATGACCCATCGCTATATCTTTGTGCTGCTGGAAACCAGCGTGCAACTATTCGAGGCAAAGCGCAGTCGCGTCATGGGTCCGCTGCCTGGCCCGGAGCGCCGTCGGATGGCCATGGCCAGTATTGTTGTCTTGCTCGAAAAGTCATTACACCTCGCCACGGAGGTCCATCTGGCGATGATCGCGCGTGGCTATCGCGGCGAAGTTCGACTGCTCGATGATTTCCGAATCCACGTCTGGGATTGGTTTGCCTTGACTGGCTTTCTGGCCGTCGCGGCAGTAGCCATCGCCTGGCAATGGCTTTACCCTTGATTGGTGATCGCACCGAATGCACGCTGCCGCACCGCACCCACAAACCGCATCAGCATTCGAGTTGGTCGACGTGCACTATGCCTATCAGGACATTCGCGCCCTGAATGGGGTGAGCCTGTGCATTCCGGCCGGCCAGTGCATCGCATTGTTGGGTGCCAACGGCTCCGGTAAGTCGACCCTGCTGCGTCTACTCGCGGCATTGTGCTTTCCCGAGCGGGGGCGCCTGGCCGCATTCGGCGATGACCTGTCCGATGAGCGTATGCAGCAGGAGGTGTTCGCCTATGCCTTCCGGCGCCGGGTCGGTCTGGTGTTCCAGAGTCCCGAGGTCCAACTCTTCAATCCGAGTGTCTTCGACGAACTGGCCTTTGGGCCGCTCCAGCTCGGTTGGGAAAAAGAGGAAATCCTGCGGTGCGTGGACGCGATGCTCGCCCAGTTTGCGATTGCGGGACTGAAACACCGCTCGCCGCACCGGCTCTCGGGCGGCGAAAAGAAGCGGGTTGCGCTGGCGTCCGTGCTGATCACGCGGCCCGACGTGCTGTTGCTGGACGAGCCCACCGCCGCGCTGGACCCGCGTAGCCAGAGCGAGGTTGTCCGCTTCCTCGCCGGTTGCCGGGGCACCGGCCGCACTGTTGTCACGGCCACCCACAATCTCGACATCGTGGCCGAGATTGCTGACTACTGCTTTGTGCTCCAGGCCGGACGCTTGGTGGCCGAAGGCACGCCGGGGGACATCCTGGGCAATCGCGCCTTGCTGCGTGCCACCCATCTATCGCATGTGCACATCGACTCCACACCGCACCCGTGAGACCGATTTCGAGCGCTGACGCGGCTCGACTTTGACCGTCATCGTTCCGGCCAGCGGCGGCCCGTCCACAACAGGAGGTCGAGTCTTAGCCGGTCGATATCCAAGGAAAAGCAGTGGCACCTGCACGCCGGGCCGGCTAACGGCCATGGCGCCCGCACCACCCCGCAAGATGAAAGTGGCGGGCGCCTTGGCCGTTCCCCTCCCCGGCCCTCCCCCAATAGGAGAGGGAGAAGTGGAGCGCGCTCCCGGCGCGACTTTCACGGCAACGGCCATGGCGCCCGCACCACCCCGCAAGATGAAAGTGGCGGGCGCCTTGGCCGTTCCCCTCCCCGGCCCTCCCCCAATA
>CAILVI010000368.1 GCA_903837595.1 uncultured Thiodictyon sp. | reverse complement strand
TTCGTTTGTTCAAGTTCCCCGAGGGGGATCACCCCTCGTCCATCACGCTGCTTGATCAACTACGCGGCAAATTCCATCGAGATTGTTGACCGTACTGATAATACGATATCGTTAGCCATCGCTTATACTGGTACCGTCATGATCGATCTGTTAGGCGGTTTCGCCATCCTCTATCTGCTGGCCTGCCTGGTTCCGTCGGCAATTGCCGCACGGGTCGGTTCGCCGCTTGGCGCTCCGGCGTTTGTCTGGATGCTGGTGACGGGCTGGACGCCGTACGGCTGGGCAGCCGCACTGCTGGCCATCTGGCTCACCCGGGCGCGGTCGGCGCATTGAGTAGCGGCAGCGCCGCTATCTCCATCGTGCGCAAGCCCTGAAACAGTTCGGGCCACTCGGCTTGACGTATCCGCAGCATCCGCAGCACCTCCGGGTCAGCATGAAGCCCTGAAACCAGAGGGATTGAGACCTTTCATTTTCGCCACTGATCCAACCGCGAGAAATTGCGGACGGAAGAAGTGCCGCGCGGAACGGGAAAGGGTTGACGTTATCCCATTCCGGGATAATATATCCCCGTGCACATTATTTCTCACGCGAAGATTGTTCATGCTCAGGGCGCATACCCTGAGTGCCATAGCGCGTTGGATCAGTGGTATCGGCTCGCCAAGAGAGCGCAGTGGGGCAACTTTGCGGGGGTTCGCGCCTGCTTTCCAGCGACAGATAAGGTCGGAGACAAATTTGTGTTCGATGTTGGCGGAAACAAACTGCGGCTGATCGCTGCAATTCACTTCAACACAGGCAAGCTGTTCATTCGTGCCGTGCTGACGCACCCCGAATACGACAAAGGAGGATGGCAATGAACGCGAGACTGGATGTGGCGCTGGCCCACTGGAGCTACGTTGCGCCACTGCTGGCGCCAGCAAGGAGCGAGGCTGACTACCTGGCCTTGGTGGAGTCCCTCGATGCCGTCCTGGATGCTGGCGGCGCCGATGAAGCAAACCCCTTGGCCGGTCTGGCTGCGATGATCGGCGAACTGGTGAGCGCGTGGGAACGAAACCACGTGGCGACCCCTGACGCAATGAGCGCAACAGAGGTTCTGACATTCTTCATGGAGCGCGACGGCATCCGCCAGTCTGATTTACCTGAAATCGGCAACCAGGCGAAAGTTTCCGAGATTCTAGCCGGCAAACGAAAGATCAATCTTCGCCAAGCCAAGGCGCTGGCGGCGCGATTCGGCGTGCCCATTGAAATGTTTGCGGAATAATCGGGACAGGTGCAACCGGATTACTTGACCGACCCCTCCCACACCACCTGGCATGCGGGGCCGCACCGGGCGGCTGACGGTGTTGAGGTCATCGGGTGTGTGCTCCCGGCCCGACTACGGGAAGATCAAGCTGAAATGAGTTTTTCACGTCCTCTCGGCACGGCGGCAAGCTTGCCGCGCTGGCATTGCGAGCCTGCTGAAAATATCATCCCTGCATCTGTCCCAGACACACTTCCGCACCATGAAATTCAATCTGTTCAACGCTCCCTGCAAGTACCGGCGTGGCTCGCCACGGCCGGCGACGAAGCCGCTCAACCTCGCGGCTTGCGCCCCGGCGCCTGGTTGGAATCGCCATGCGTGATACGGCAAGAACCGTTTTTCTGGTCTGCTATGACGTTTGCGATCCCGGCCGTTTGTACCGGGTGCGACGCTTTCTGAAGGGGTTCCGTATCGGTGGCCAGAAATCCTGCTTCGAATGCTGGCTGACGGCGGCCGAACTGCGCGCGGTGCAGCGGCAACTGGCGGCGCTGATCGTGCCTGAAGAGGATCGCGTGCACATCTTCCAGCTCGATCCACGCATGAAAATGGAATGCCTGGGGGTGGCCTCGCCGCCCTCGCCCGGCGTGTTCATGGTGTTATGAGGAAACCAGGATGACCAGTCTTTATGTCGATCGGCGCGGCGTGACGCTCAAGGCGGATGGCGAAGCGCTGGTGTTCTACGAAAACGACGAGCGGCGCGGCACCGTGCCGTTGGCACCGCTGTCGCGGGTCTTCCTGCGTGGCGACGTGACGCTCTCGGCTTCGCTGCTGGGCAAGCTGGGCGAGCGCGGCATCGGCGTGGTAGTGCTGTCCGGTCGCAAGGGCGAGCCGACCATGCTTT
>CAILVI010000367.1 GCA_903837595.1 uncultured Thiodictyon sp. | reverse complement strand
TGCGTCTACCAGTTTCGCCACCCCGGCAGAGGAGACGGGCATTATAGGTCAAAGGCAGCGGGATTGTCAGCCCTCATCGAGCCCGGCCAGTCGGCGCCAGCGCGCGGCCTCCGCGCTGTCCTGGGGGACGCCGCGGCCTTCCTCGTAGAGCTCGGCCAGCGCGGCTTGGGCGCCGGCCAGGCCCTGGTCGGCGGCCAGGCGGAAACACACGGCGGCCCGGGCCGGGTCTTGCGCGGTGCATTCGCCCGTCAGGTACATGTAGCCGAGCCCGTGCTGGGCTGGCCCCAGGCCGGCCACCGCGGCGGCCTGCATGGCGCGGTAGGCGAGCGCGGGGTTGCGCGTCATGCCGAGTCCGTTCTGGGCCATGATGGCGATGCGATACTGGGCCTGCGGCTCGCCGGCCGCGGCCAGGGGGCCGAGCAGCCCGACGGCGCGGGAGAATTGCTTGGATTCAAAGGCGGCGATGCCGCTGCCGAGCGCCATGTCGTGTTCGCTGGTGTCGTCGGTCATGTGGGGGTCTCGGGGGTGGGTAACCATGGATCAGCACGTGCGGCAACCCGTCGCGGCCGGGGGGCCGCTCCTACGCGCGTCCCCCGGCCGCGACGATCTAAGGCGCGATGAACGGCAGGTCGATGAAGGCGAGCCATTGTTCGAGCAGCGCCGGGGTTGCCGCGGCCACCTGGAGTCGCGGCTCCAGGTCGAGCCCCGCCGCCGCCGCGCTGCCATAGGGGCGATAGGCGCGCGAGGCGACCCCGGCCTCGTCGGCGATCAGTTGGCCGGCGGCATAGTCCCAGAGCTTCTGGCCGCCGTGCAGATAGAGTTGGAAACGCCCGGCGGCGAGCCAGCACCATTCCAGGGCGGAGGCTCCCAGGTTACGCTGCGAGCGAAAGCCCCCGGGGCGGAACAGCGCCGGGATGCGCGCCGCGGGCAGGCGCTTGAAGTCGACCATCGCCAGGCAATCGCCGAGTCGGGGGCCGGGGGCGAAGGGGGCAATCGGCGCGCCGTTGCACCAGGCACCGCCGCCGCGCCGCGCACAGAAGCACTCGTTGCGCACCGGGTCCAGCACGGCGCCCTGGACGACCTGACCGTGCTCGACCAGGGCCAGCGAGATGGCGAACCCGGGGTAGCCGCCGGCATAGTTGCTGGTTCCATCCAGGGGGTCCAGCACCCAGATGGCCTGGTCAGCGGTGCCGAGCAGCTGCGCCTGCTCGTGCTGGGTCATCTCCTCGCCGAGCAACGGGATGCCCGGCCAGATCTGGGTCAGGGCCGCGGTGATGCTGGCCTGGGCGGCCGCGTCCGTTTCAGTCACCAGGCTGCCGTCTGCCTTCGCGCTGGACTTGACGTGGTGGAAGCGGGGCATGATCTCGCTGTGTGCGGCCGCGCGCAATACCTGCGTGAGTCGCTGAAGGTCGGGGTGCATGGTGTGCCTCGTGTCGGCCAGTGAAGCTGCGGCAGGTTCGCCATTATGACCAATCCTGAAATCCACAGATGACCTCAAATGCTCTATATTCATCGGTGAAACTCCGTGTTCGTCTGTGGATTCAGGAGGAGAGGCACTGATGTCCCGTTACCCCGCCGTCGGCCTTAAGGCCGCGTCACTCGCCTTGGTGTTGCTCCTGAGCGCGGTCGCGCGGGCGCAGGACCCCGATCTGGCGGGATTTCTGAACGCCGAGGCGGCCTTGAAAGCCGGGGACCGGGCGAGCTTCGCCGCGCAACTCGATGGCCTGCGCGCCGATCCGCTCTATCCCTATCTGCGCTTCGCCGAGCTCGACCTCAGGTCGGCACCGGACGGGGCGCTGGCGGCCTTCCTGGCCGAATTCCCGGACACGCCCCAGGCCGAGCGGGTGCGCGCCGCGGCGATACAACGCCTGGCCGCGGCCGGGCGCTGGGCGGATCTGGCGCGGCTGGTGCGGCCGGACGATGAGTCGGTTGAGCTGCGCTGTCTGGGGTTGCGCGCACGCGTGGAGACGGGTCAGGCGCCGCTTGTGCTCACGGCGCAACAGCTGGAGCCACTCTGGCTCGTCCCCCGCCCCCAGCCGGCCGCCTGCGATCCGCTGTTCGCCGCCTGGCGCGCGCGCGGCGCTCTGGATGCCGCGCTCATCTGGCGGCGCATCCGCCTCGCGCTGGGGGCGGGGGAGACCGGGCTGGCGCGTCAATTGGGATTGCTGCTCCCGATGGCGGAGCGCCCCCGGCTGGAGCGTTGGCTCGCGGTGCGGGCGCGGCCGGCCCTGGTGCTGGAGCCGGCGCCGGCCGGCGATGACCCCGTGGCCGCGGCCATCCTCGCCGATGGGATCGAGCGGCTGGCCCGGACCAACCCGCGCGGTGCCGCCGCCGCGCTCCAGTCCGGCCGCGCCTTGCTCGCCAGGGACGCAATGGCCTTGGACCTGGCCCAGGCCGCGGTGGGACGGGCACTCACCGCGGCCGGCGACCCGGCGGGTCTGACCATCTGGGATGGGATGTCCGCCGGGACGGCCAATCTGGCGGCGCAGGAGCAACGGTTGCGTGCGGGGATCGCCCAGCGGGACTGGGCGCGGGTGGCCGCCTGGGTGCAGCGGATGCCCGCCCTCACCGAGAAGCGCGACCGCTGGCTCTATTGGCTGGGGTATGCGCAGTCGGCCCTGGGTGATGAGCGCGCGGCGCGCGCCACCTTCACACTGGCGGCGGAGGCGCGCAGCCTGTGGGGTTTGCTGGCCGCCGACCGGCTGGGGCTACCCTATGCCTTGGAGCCACGCCCGGCCCCGGCCGAGCCCGAGCGGATCCGTCGCCTGGCGGGGGCGCCCGCGATGGTCCGCATTCGGCTGCTGCGCGTGCTCGGGCGCGAGGCGGACATGCGCCGGGAGTGGCGCACCCTGACCCGGTCACTGGAGCGCCCGGACCTGCTGGCGGCGGCCTATGTGGCGGATGCGCTGCGTTGGCATGACCAGGCCATCTTTACCCTGGCCCGCACCGACTATTGGGATGACCTGGAACTGCGCTTTCCGCTCCCCTATCGCGACCTGGTGGACGGGCAAGCGCAGCAGACCGGGCTGCCGACTGACTGGATCTATGGTGTGATCCGCCAGGAGAGCGTGTTCAATGCCACCGTCGCCTCCCCGGTCGGGGCTTTGGGTCTCATGCAGTTGATGCCGGCCACGGCCCGGCAGGTGGCCGCCGACCTGGGGCTCGCGCCGCCCACCCCCGCGACCATCCTCGACCCGGGACTTAATCTGCGGCTCGGCAGCCGCTATCTGGCGCAGTTGCAGGAACGCTTTGGTCATGCCGCGCTGGTCACCGCGGCCTATAACGCGGGACCGGCGCGCGTCGCGCGCTGGCTGCCGAGCGAGTGCACGCCGGCGCCTCTGTGGATCGCCGCCATCCCCTACGATGAGACCCGCGGCTATGTGGAACGGGTGTTGGCCTATCGGGTCATCTACCGCGCGCGCCTGGGACTCCCGCCCGAGCGCCTGAGCGACCTGCTGCCGCCGGTGTGTGCTCCGGCGGGAACGATCCCGGTAGCGGTTGATCCGAAAAAGAGCGGCATACCGACCCCAACGGTGTCGAACATACCAGCCCAGGGCAACGCCCTGGGTTAGCGTTGTTTATTCGGCCTAGCCCTGAAAGGGCGTGACAGAATGGCGGGGTTCCTTATGTCACGCCCTTTCAGGGCTGCGGTCCGTTATCCGTCATACCCAGGGCGTTGCCCTGGGCTGGTATGTCGTGCCCCTTCGGGGCTTGACCAGCCGCAAGACTAGGCGGAATACGGTACTAGGTCGTGGTGGGTTGCGCCTGGGTCGCGGTGCGGTCCGTGGCGATGCGACGGCAATACTCCTCGAATTCGGTCGGCGGCAGCGCGCGGGTGAACAGGTAGCCCTGACCGATCCGGCAGCCGGCGGTCTTAAGTGACTGCGCCTGCGCGGCGGTTTCGATGCCTTCGGCCACGACCCGTAACCCCAGCGCCTCGCCCAAGACGATGATGGCCCGGGCGATGGCCTCGTTGTTCGCGTCCCCCGGGAGGCCATGCACGACCGTGTGATCGATCTTGAGCCCGCGTACCGCCAGCCGCTTGAGTGAGGCCAGCGAGGTGTTCCCGGTGCCGAAATCGTCAATGGTGACCTCGATCCCCAGATCGACCAGGTGGCGGATGTTCTCCAGTGCTGAGGAGGATTCCACCAGTGATTTACCGTCGGTGATCTCGACCGCCAGGGCGCCGCGTTCAAGGTGGACCCCGGTGAGCGTGGCGGCGATGCGTGTGGCCAGATTGGCGGTGCGCAGTTCACGGTGGGACAGATTGATCCAGAGTGTCACGCCCGCCAGCAACCCCTGCTCCCGCCAAGCGTGCAATTGGATGGCGGCGGTGCGCACCACCCAGGCGCCGATGGGGACGATGAGACCGCTGGACTCCGCGAGCGGAATGAACCGCTCGGCGCCGATCAACCCCTGTTGGGGATGGTGCCAGCGGATCAAGGACTCGACCCCGACGATCGCCCCGGTGGCGAGATCGTGCTGCGGCTGATAGTGGAGGACAAACTCGCCCTTGGCCAGCGCTTGGCGCAGGGCCGTCTCCACCGAAAACTGGGCCACGGCGCGGGTCGTCATCTCCTGCGTATAGTAATGGAAGCAATCGCGGCCCTGCTCCTTGGCCTGGTACATGGCCGCATCGGCGTTGCGCACCAGGGTGTTCACGTCGGCACCGTCCTGCGGGTAGAGGCTGATGCCGATGCTCACCGTCACATACAGCGAGCGGTCCGGCAACTCGATGGGCTCCTTGAACGCATCAAGCAGTTTTTGCGCCACCAGCGACGCGTCGCTGCCGTGCTCCATGGGCCCCAGGACGATGGTGAATTCATCGCTCCCGAAGCGGGCGATGGTGTCGTCGCTGCGCATCTGCTCGCTGATACGCCGCGCTGAGGCTTGCAGCACCTGATCCCCGATCGGGTGCCCCAGGCTGTCATTGATGTTCGTCAAGCCGTCCAGGTCCAGTAGCAACAGGGCCACCTGGCGTTGCTGCCGATGGGCGTGGCGCAGGGTCTGGTCCAGGCGGTCGACGAACAAGAGTCGGTTGGGCAGTCCGGTGAGCGTGTCGTGGTGGCCCGTTTGCACGAGCTCGCGCTCGCGTTCCTGCAATTGCTCGGTGAGTCGCTGCTGCTCGGTGTGGTCGAGGAGTGCAACCAGGCAGCTAGGCGGGTTATCCGGTCCGCGGTGGATTACCAGGCGCAGGGTACGCGGCCGCTCAGCCTCCGCGGCCAGGTCTACCTCGATTGCTTGCTCGGCGCCGGTTTCCAGTGCCCGCTCCAGGGCGGCGAGCAGCACAAACATCCCACCCGGGGCGAGCCGCGTGCTGAGAAAGAGGCTGGTGCTGCGCTCCTGCGTCACGCCGAGCAGTCGGGCGGCGGCCAGGTTCATTTGGGTGACCCGGCCGCGGCGATCCAGCGTGGCATAGGCCACCGGGGCGAAGTCGTAGAGGTCCCGGGACTCCGCCAAGGCCTGTTGGACTGAGCGCAACTCGCGATTTTTGATCTCCAGTTCGAGCTGATGGATCTGGAAGTCATGTACGACCCGCCGCAAGTCGGTGACGTCCACGCTTTCCTGCCGCAGGGTGGCCAGGGTTTCAGTCAGGGTGTTGTCGGAGAGGTCTTGGAGGGTGGCCATGCGGCACTCGCGTTGGATGATGCGTGGGGGGACCGGTTAGGGAGGGCCGCGGTGCGGTGGGCGCCGCAGCGGTTCGATAGGCTCAAGTATAAACGCCATCGTGGTGGCGTGTTGCGGGCCGCGCCCTTGGTTGATGCGGCGCGCCGCAGCGTCGTGCTCAAGCAGTGACCGCGTGGGGGCGCGTCTTATCCACCGGATACGGTTGCCGCGGCCTGGCGGCAATAGGCCGCGCAGGCGTCCGCCGGGAGCGCCCGACTGTAGCGGTGGCCCTGGCCGATCCGGCAGCCGGCGGCCATGAGCCAGTCTGCCTGGGCCTGGGTCTCGACCCCCTCGGCGATGACCTCCAGATTCAGGGCTTGGCCCAGGGTGATGATGGCCGCCGCGATGGCGCGGTCGTCCGCGCCTCCCGGGAGCCCGGCGACGAATGAGCGGTCGATTTTCAGCCCCCATACCGGCAGGCGCTTGAGGGTGGCGAGCGACGAATAGCCGGTGCCGAAGTCGTCGATGGCAACCGCGATCCCGAGCTCCGCCAGGCGTCGGATATTCTCCGCCGCGGCCTCGGGGTTGGCCATGACCCAGGTCTCGGTGACCTCCACGGCCAGGATGCCGGGCGCGAGCCCGATCTCGCTGACGATGGCGCCGATGTCCTCGGCCAGGTGCGGATTACTGAGATCCCGGCTCGACAGGTTGACCGCCATGGCGGCCCCCGCGAGCAACCCCTGGGCCTGCCAGTCCTGCATCTGGGCGGCGGCGGTGCGCAAGACCCAGGCGCTGATCGGGACGATGAGCCCGGTGGACTCGGCGAGTGGGATGAAGCGCTGCGGTGCGACCAGTCCGAACGTGGGGTGGTGCCAGCGGATCAGGGCCTCCAGCCCGACGACCCGACCGGTGCTCAGTGCATGCTGGGGCTGGTAGTGGAGTACGAATTCCTGGTTGGCCAGCGCCTGGCGCAGGGCGGTCTCCAGTGATACCTGGGCCAAGGCGCGCTCGGTCATGTCCTGGGTGTAAAAGCGGAAAGTGTCGTGGCCCTGGTCCTTGGCCAGATACATGGCGGAGTCGGCGTTGCGTACCAGGGTGTCCACGTCGGTGCCGTCCTGCGGGTAGAGGCTGATGCCGATACTCGCGGTCACATAGAGCCGTTGATCGTCCAGTTCGAAGGGTTCCTCGAAGGCCTCGACCAGCGCGTGGGCGACCCGCGCGGCGGCGTCGCCCCGCTCCAGTGCCCCCAGGATGACGGTGAACTCATCGCCGCCCAACCGGGCGACGGTATCGCCCTCCCGGACCAGTGCGCGCATGCGCGCTGCCGCCTGCTGGAGCACGCGATCCCCGGCCGCGTGCCCCAGGCTGTCATTGATGACCTTGAATTGGTCCAGGTCCAGGAACAGCAGGCCTACCTGATGCCGCTCCCGGTGGGCGCGACGCATGGCCTGGGTCAGCCGGTCGGCGAACAGCAGCCGGTTGGGCAGCCCGGTGAGCGGGTCGTGCTCGGCCAGGTGTTCGAGTTGCAGTTCACGCTCCAGGAGTTGTTCGGTGAGTCGCCGGTGCTCGGTGATGTCACGGGCGGACTCGATGACACCGATGATCTCGCCCTGGGGTCCCCACAGTGGAGAGGCGAGCAGTTCCACCGCGTGTTCCTCTGCGTTCTCCTCCCGGTGCCGATGGACGACCTTGGCCACCCGCCCGCTGGCGAGCACCTCGCGCACCGGGCAGGGGTATTCGAAGCCCGCGCAGGGGGCCTCGCGCCCGTGCATCGCCAGATGGCAGGTCAGCGGTTGGGTGTTCGTGCCGCCACGCCTGTCGGCGGCTGCCCGCGCCGCCGTATTCATCAGCATGATGCGGTAATCGGGACTGACCACCAGCAAAGGGTCGGCGGCCCCGTCGACGACCGCTTGCAGGAACTGCCGTTCGGCCAGGACCGTGGCCTGGGCCTGTTTGATCTCGGTGATATCGATGAGTGCGACCCGGCAGGCCGGTGGCTCAGTCACCCCGGGGTGTGGCTGTTCGCGCTCGATCAGCAGGCGCAGGTCGCGCGCCTCGGGGCGTCCCGGCCCTCGACCCAGACCGACCTCGAGCGACTCCTGCTCGCCGGTGTCGAGTACCCGCGCCAGGGCGGCCAATAGGCTGCCCGAGGCCCCGGGGGCGAGTTGTGTGCCCAGATACAGGATCGGCAGGCGTCCGCGCTCCAGACCCAGTAACCGGGTCGCCGTCAGGTTCATCTCGGTGACCTGGCCCCGGCGGGTGAGGGTCGCATAGCCCACCGGGGCAAAGTCGTAGAGGTCCGCGTAGCGGTCGCGCGACTCCTCCAGTGCCTGCTGGGCGTCGCGCAGTTCCCGGTTCTGGAGCTCGAGCTCGATCTGGTGGACCTGCAGGTCATGCAACACCCGCCCGGGGTCGGCGGGCTCCCGGGACTCCTGGCGCAGCCTGGCCAGGACTTCGCTCAGTGAGCGGTCGGAAAGGTCTCTAAGGCCAGTCATGGGGGGCTCTTGTGCGGGGGCATCGTGATCGCAGACACTGTAGGCGATTTCCACATCGGTCGGGTGGGTCAGCGCCGCGTATGCACCATCCCGCCTCGCCGATCGGTTCGGCCGCCCCAGCCGCCAGGGTATCAAAATAGCAGAGTTGCGAGCGGGTGCGCAGCGTCTTACAGGATTTTACAGTCCGCCTGAGGGGCGCAGCGGGCTATATCCTGTAAACTTAGGGGGTGCCGCCAGCGCGCAGGTCGTAGGATGGGCGAGGGGCCGCGTGAGCGCCGGCACCTTGGCCTTGATCAACGTTGCGGTCAGCGGCGGTCCGGGTGCAACTGGAGGTTGAGGCTTTTCCGTGAAAGTCGCGCCGGGAGTGCGCTCCACTTCTCCCTCCCCCCTTGTGGGGGAGGGCCGGAGAGGGGGAACGGACAAGGCGCCCGCCACTTTCATCTTGCGGGGTGGCGCGGGCGCCATGGCCGTTAGCCGGTGGCGGTCTCCAATATATCCAAGAGAAAGCAGCGTCGTTTGCGCGCTGAACCGGCTAAAGCCTCGACCTGCTGTGTGCTTATGGCCGCAACGACGATCAAGGCCGGCTCGCGAGCCGCGCCGCCTTGTGGTTGTCGAACACCAGGCGCGCCGGTACCGAACAGCCAACCCAGGAGCCATTGTATGTCCGAACCAACGCAGCCGCCTGAAGCAACCGGGTCACTGGATGCCGCGCCAGCGGCGGATGGTTTGGCCGATGAGGACGCCTCTGCGGCTGCCGATGAGACGCCAGATGGCGGCGCGGTTGGGTCCTCGGAAGCCCGGTCAACCTGCCCGGTGGTGGGCATCGGCGCCTCGGCCGGCGGTCTGGAGGCCTATCGGCGGCTGGTGGAGCACCTGCCGACCGATACCGGCATGGCCTTTGTGTTGGTCCAGCACCTGGACCCCCAGCACCGCAGCCTGCTCGCGGAGTTGATCGGCAGCGCCACCCGGATGCCGGTCACCGAGGCCACCGACGGACTGGCGGTGCAGCCCAATCATATCTACACCATCCCGCCCAACGTGACGCTTGGCATCCTGCACGGGCGGCTGCAGATCCTGGAGCGGATCACCGAGCGCGGGCGCCACCTGCCGGTGGACGACTTCTTACGCAGCCTGGCCGCGGATCAGGGCGACCAGGCGATCGGGGTGGTGCTCTCCGGCACCGCCTCCGACGGTACCGCCGGCTTGGCCGCGATCAAGGCCGCCGGCGGGCTCACCCTGGTGCAGGATCAGGTGAGCGCGGCCTATTGGGGCATGCCCGGGAGCGCGGTGGCAGCCGGTTGTGCGGACCTGATCCTGCCGCCCCAGGAGATCGCCCAGGAGTTGGCGCGCATGGCCCGGCACCCGCTGCTGCGCCAGCGGCTTCCGCCGGAGGATGCCATCGCGGGCGACGGTGCGGCTAACGCGCTGGCGAAGATCTATCTGCTGCTGCGCTCGCGCTCCGGTAACGACTTTGCACTCTATAAGCAAACCACCGTGCGGCGGCGCATCCGGCGGCGCATGTTGGTCCACAAGTTGGACCGCCTGGCGGACTATGTGCGCTTCCTCCAGAGCACGCCGACGGAACTGGACGCCCTGTTCCAGGACATGCTGATCCAGGTGACGGGTTTTTTCCGTGATCCGGAGACCTTCGCCGCGCTGCGTACATTGGTCTTGCCGCAGGTGTTCACCGCCTACCGGGTGCGGGCGGGGGCCCAACTGCCGTCCCAGACCCAGGTGCGGATCTGGTGCCCGGCCTGCTCGACCGGGGAGGAGCCCTATTCATTGGCCATGACCCTGCTCGAATGCCTGGGCGAGGAGGAGGGCGCCCCGGTGCCGCCCGTCGCCATCCAGATTTTTGCCACCGACATTGATGAGCAGGCGATCGCCACCGCGCGTCGCGGAGTCTATCCGGAGCGGATTACCGCGGAGGTCTCAGCGGAGCGGCTGCGGCGCTTCTTCGTCAAGGTTGGTGGCGGTTATCAGGTGAATAAGGCGCTGCGGGATCTGTGTATCTTCGCGGTCCAGAATGTGGCCAAGGACCCTCCATTCTCGCGGCTGGATCTCGTGTGTTGCCGCAACCTGCTGATCTATTTTGGTCCGGTGTTGCAGAAGCGGGTCCTGCAGGTGTTCCACTATGCGCTCGAGCCGACGGGGTTCCTGATGCTGGGACCCTCCGAGACCATCGGCCAGCAGGCGGACCTGTTTGCACTGGTGGATCAGCCGTCGAAGATCTATGGGAAAAAGTCGGTCGCCGGGCGGCTGGGCTATGAGTTCACCCCGCGTACTCCGGTGCAGGACGGCCTCACGGAGCCGCCACTGCCCAAACCCGTCGGCCTCGGCCGCCACCCCCAACAGGAGGCGGATGAACTGGTCCTGGCCCGCTACAGCCCGCCGGGGGTGATCGTGAACGCGGATCTTGAGATCCTGCATTTCCGCGGCCAGGTCGGGCGCTATCTGGACCCGAGCCCGGGGGCGGCGAGTCTGAATCTGCTCAAGATGGCCGGCCGCCGGCTGTTCGTGGCCCTGCGTGCCGCGCTGTCCCAGGCGCAGCAGTCGCACGCCCCGGTGCACATGCCGGGTGTGGCCTATGAGCGCAATGGCGGTGAGGGGGTGGTCGATCTGCAGGTGTTGCCGTTGCGTACCCCGGTCAATGGCGAGTCCTGCCTGTTGGTGTTGTTCGAGGCGGCCGGGTCCGAGCCGCACGGGGTGCCGGCCGAGGCTCAGGCCGTGCCCAGGCTCTCCGGGGACGATTACATCGCCAGCCTGGAGCGGGAACTGGCCAGCAACCGGGACTATCTCCAGGCGGCCATCGCCGAGCAGGAGGGGACCAACGAGGAACTGCGTTCGCTCAACGAGGAGATCCAGTCGGCGAATGAGGAGTTGCAGAGCACCAACGAGGAACTGGAGACCGCCAAGGAGGAGCTGCAGTCCACCAACGAGGAGTTGGTGACGGTCAATGATGAGCTGGAGCACCGCAATACCGCCCTGGCGGCCGCCAACAACGACATCACCAACATGCTGGCCAGCATCAACCTGCCGATCCTGATGCTGGACAATGAACTGCGTATCCGTCAGTTCACCCCCCAGGCGGAGCGCCTGCTGAACCTGATCGGTGCCGACTTGGGCCGGCCGATCGGCAACATCAAGCCGAACATCGACATCCCGAATCTGGATGCACTGGTGCGCCGCGTGATTGATCACCTGAGCATCGAGAGTCTGGAGCTTCAGGACAACGCCGGGCACTGGTACTCGGTGCGGGTACGGCCCTACAAGACGCTGGACCACCGCATCGACGGGGCGGTGATTACCTTCATGGACATCGATGAGATCAAGGAGGCCGAGCGTCTGCGCACGGCCCTGACCGAGGAGCGGCGCCTGGTGGTGCTGGTGCGCGATGCGATGGACGCCATGACCGTGCAGGAATTCGATGGCCACATCCTGGCCTGGAATCCGGCCGCAGTGCGGACCTATGGCTATAGCGAGGCCGAGGCCCTGGCGCTCAACATTCGCCAACTGATCCCGGACGCCGCGCTGGCGGACCATGAGCGGATGCTGGCCCAGCTGCGTCAGCCCGGCGCGTTGCCACTGGAGCCCTATCGGACCCGGCGCCGTACCCGCGACGGGCGCGAACTGGAGGTGTCGCTAGTGGCCACGCTGCTGCTCGGCCCCGAGGGCAGACCCTATGCCCTGGGCACCACTGAACGGGAGCTGGGTGCCGCTGCGGCGTAGGTCGCCCTGAAGCCCCGTCGCGGCCGGGGGGCCGCTCCTACGTGCGTAGGAGCGGCC
>CAILVI010000366.1 GCA_903837595.1 uncultured Thiodictyon sp. | reverse complement strand
CGGCAGTACCGGAGGTCGAGGCTTTAGCCGGTCGCGCGCCCGCTTGCGGGCGAGGCGGACCGGGCAAACCGATGGCGAGGGGCTCTGCATTGCCCGGTGGCCGGTCGCTGGTGCTCCTGTCGGGCTTGAAGAGATACCGAGTGTACCGGAGCCAATGGATGGTGGGGTGGTTGCCGGACCTTCATTACTCCTCCAGAGTCGGAGGATTAGAGTTCAGAGTCCAGAGGGACAGAAAGTGGAGCTGAAGAAACAGGGGCAGAACGCAACACGACGCGGAACCCCAAATTAACGAACCGGTCGACGGGAAAATTCCGATAGCGGTAGGCACAGCGCGCGAAGTCCCGAACATTGCTCCACGATCCGCCGCGTACGACCAGTGCTTGGTCCCCCCCTGCGTCTAAGTCCTCGCGCCTCGGGTCGTTCACCTGGCTGTAGTCCGGCATCCATGGGCTGCGCGTCCACTCCCAGACATTACCGATCATGTCGTATAGACGGAAGCCATTGGCCGGGAAGCAACCGACCGCTGAGGTATCCAGGATCCTCGAGTCCGCGTAGTTGGCGGAATTCGCGTCGGGCGTGTCACCCCACGGGTACACAGAGTCCCGCCGCCCGCCCCGTGCTGCCACTTCCCACTCCAGTTCGCTCGGCAGACTCACCTGCCAGGACCCACCCCGCACCAGCAGGGCGGCCTCGGATCCCGCCAGGACCGACGCGCCCGCGAGGGTCTGGTGCAGCCACCGGCAGTAGGCCATCGCCTCTCGCCATTCGATATAGCGGACGGGCCGGCTGTCCGGATCGCGCAGCGCCGTGGGGTCGCGGGGCTCAGTCCTCGTCGCCGCTAGGAAGGCCCTAAACTGCGCGACCGTGACCGGATAGCGGGCGATGTAGAAGGCCGGTGTTGGCGTGGGGGCGTCATTGAACTCGTGGACGGGCACGCCATAGCCGATGATCTGCGCGACCCGCTGCCCGTCCGACTGCCGGGTGCCGATCCTGAATTCCGGATCGGCCGGGATCGGCACGAAACCGAGCAGGTCATCCCCCGGCAGGTGGAAGCGTGCCGGGTCGAACCGGGGATCACCCAGGCGTGCCACTAGCTCCCCGACCCGGGCGCGCTGGGATGCCCTGCAGCCACTGAGGGCGCTCGCGTCGCCCAGCAGCGCGATGATTCGCGCGGCACACTCGGCCTTGAGCGCCTCCCCGCTCTCACGCCATTCCAGCGCGGCGATGCTCGCCAGTTCCGCCGCAGCGATTCGGGCGTCCGGCGTCTCCCCGGCACGGGCCAGCGCCGCCAGGAACTCGCGCGCGGACCTGGCGGCATTGGCGCCCAGGTAGCCCGACAGGAGCAGGATGGGCTTACGCCACCAGGGATCGTCCAGCCGGTCCTCGAGACGCTTGACGATGGCGGGGTGGCCGCCTGCACCCATGGTCACCTCCCGCAGATAGCGCGCGGCGAGGAACTCCTGAAGGGCGAGGTGGATGAAGCGATAGACCCCGGTGCGTTCCTCCAGCACGCTGCCGCGCTGGCGGGCGCTCTGGAGGAACGCGTCGATGCGCGGCTCGAAGTCCGCCTCCTGGCCCAACGCGGCCTTCAGTTCGCGCTCTTCGATCTCGCGGCCCTGGTCGCGGCCCTGACCGTGCATGTGGAAGGCGAGGTGCTGGGCCATGTCGCGGAAGGGCTTCCAGTCGGTCGAGAGCTCCCGGATGTCGCCCTCCTCGCGCCCATAGTCCACCTGCAGCAGGGCATTGATGGCCTTGTCGAACAGGTCCGCGCGCTCGTCGGGCAGGCGGCGGTTGTTCACATGCACTATGAGCAGCAGGCGCACCATCAGGGGGCTGTCCACCAACGCCTCGGCGTCCTTACCCAGCGTGTGTGGCGGTCCTGCTCCAGCCGTCGGATTCCCTCCAGCAGGTCGGCCGACCGCTCGTCGCGCAGGGCGGCATCGTGCGGGTAGATGCAGTCATAGGCCTGGCGGACCATCGGGGCTATGTGGGCCCTAAAGTCGAGTGGCCGGACGAGGATCTCCCGGAAGCCGGCCCCCAGGGCGGTGCGCCCGCCGCGGTAGGCGACGGTGCGACAGGTGACAAGGACGCGCATGGACTCGCGCCCGCCCACCAGGTCCTCGACGGCCTGCCGGACCTCAGCGCGCTCGGACTCATTGGCCACCTCGTCGAGTCCGTCGAGCAGCAGGAGACAGTCCCGACCATCTTGGAGGACCTGTACGAAAAAATCCGCCGGGAGGTCGAAGTCGGCCTGCTTTTCGATCAGACGATACGAAATGTAGTGGGCCAGGGTGCGCTCACGGGGAGGCGCGTTGCCCGGCAGCTTGCGCCGATAGCGCGCGAAGGACGCGAGCGGTACGAAGATGGGCAGCGGCAATTCGCTTGGGGGGACATCTATCTCGACCTCGACCTCGACCTCGCCGACATGAGCGTCCTCCAGTTCGGGCTCCCGGCTGGTCCGGACGGATTGGGGCGACGAAGTGATCTTTATCTTATTCTTTATCTTCTTCTTTATTTTCTTCTTTATTTTCTTCTTCAGTGCAAGACGCGAGCGCGCCGGTTCGGGCTCGCCGGTGAGCAGTGATGAGGCTAGTGCCCAGGCCATATGCACTAGCACGGTGGTCTTTCCGGACCCCGGCCCGCCGATGATTGCCAGGCGATTGCCTAACCCCAGCACCTTGCTCAGGGGCAGGTCCTCCCCACTACCCGCCATCCACTTGGCCTGCAGCGGCACATAGGCCGTCTCGAGCGGCAGCATCACCACCGGCGCCCCGCCCGCCCGCTCGATGCCGCGCAGCTCGATGCACTCGGTACGCGAGCGCAGCCAGCGCAGGTAGCCAGTTACCTGGCGGGCGATCTGCTCCTTGGTCAGGCGCCCGCCGGCTGTGGCGAAGTAATTGGTGGCGATCTGTGTGCCGGTGACGATGGTATTGGCGTTGCCTCCGACCTTGACGCTGCGCTCCCCGAGTGCCTCGCCGCCGCCCTGCGCCAAGGCACCGGAGCCGCTGAGGCTCGCAGCTTGCTCAGCCTCCAGTTCGGCCAGCCGCCGCCTCAATGCCGCGATGTCGTTCGGATCGATGGAATCGGCTGCCATAGCGTGCCCCTCTGTCGCCCTTGAGCTTGTCGCGTCCGATGAAATCCCCGCCGACCCAGTCTCCGGCGCGGCGTCACGAGGGTCAAAGGGCGGGTCGGAACGCCCCGCCTCCAGTTAGTCGTGCATCACCAATTCGTGTTTTCACATACTGATTTTCTACTGAAAATCAGTATCAGTCGCCCATCATCATCGTCAGCTGTTCCGCCTGATACTCGGCCAACAGCGGCTCGATGACCTGATCGAGCGCCCCCTCCATCACCTCATCGAGCTTGTAGAGCGTGAGATTGATGCGGTGGTCGGTGAGCCGGTTCTGCGGGAAGTTGTAGGTGCGGATGCGCTCGGAGCGGTCGCCGCTGCCCACCTGGAGCTTGCGCGACTGGGACTCGGCCGCGGCCTGGGTGCCCTGGGCGGCGGCGAGCAGGCGGGCGTGCAGCAGTGACAGTGCACGGGCCTTGTTCTTGTGCTGGGAGCGCTCTTCCTGACACTCCACCACCACGCCGGAGGGGATATGGGTGATGCGCACCGCGGAGTCGGTCTTGTTGATGTGCTGACCGCCGGCCCCGGAGGCGCGGTAGGTGTCGATGCGCAGATCGCCCGCGTTGATGTCGATGGCGTCGATGGACTCCACCTCCGGCAACACGGCGACGGTACAGGCCGAGGTATGGACGCGGCCCTGGGATTCGGTCTCAGGTACACGCTGCACGCGGTGGGCGCCGGGCTCGAATTTGAGCCGGGAGTAGACGCCGCTGCCGCTGATGCGCACCACCACCTCCTTGTAGCCGCCCAATTCGCCCTGGCTCTCGCTGTAGACCTCGGTGCGCCAGCCGCGCAGCTCCGCATAGCGCAGGTACATCCGCAGCAGGTTGCCGGCGAAGAGTCCCGCCTCGGCCCCGCCGGTCCCGGCGCGGACCTCCAGAAAGCAGTTACACTGGTCCTTGGGGTCCGGCGGCACCAGCAAGCGGTGCAGTTCGGGCTCCATGGCGTCCCGGCGGGCGCCCGCGGCGGCGATCTCATCCCGGGCCAGGGGGGCCATCTCGGGATCGGCCAGCATCTCCTCTGCGGCCGCCATCTCCGCCTCGGTCTCCCGATAGCGCCCGAAGCAGGACACCAGGGGCTCCAGCTGGGCATACTCGCGACCCAGGTCACGGAAGCGGTTGGTGTCGGACTGAGTCGCGGCGTCTGACATCAGCGCCGTGATCTCGCTGAAGCGCTCGTCCATGCGCTCCAGCCGGTCGCGAATGGAACGGTTCATTGGGGCGGCGGGGCTGGTGCCACCAGGCCGAGTTGGAACAGTTCGTTGGCGGCCTCCATGATGGTGGCATCGCCCTCCCGGGCGGCCTGGCGCAGCCGCGTGCTAGGGGCGTGCAGCAGCTTGTTGGTGAGGGTGTGGGCGAGGAAGGCCAGCACATCGGGGGCGGACTTGCCGGCCTCCAGCTGGCGCTTGGCCCGTTCCAGCACCTCATCGCGCAACTGTTCGGCGCTCTTGCGGTAGTCCTGGATCACGTTGGCGGCGTCCAGCGAACGTATCCAGCCCATGAACTCCTCGGCGTGGAAGGCCACGATCTCCTCGGCCTCCATGGCCGCCGCCTGGCGGGAGCGCAGCCCCTCGTCGATGACCCCTTGCAGGTCGTCGACGGTGTAGAGGTAGACATCGCTCAGGGATGCCACCTCGGGCTCGATGTCGCGGGGCACGGCGATGTCCACCATGAACATCGGCCGGTGCCGGCGCTTCTTGAGCGCCCGCTCCACCGTCCCCTTGCCCAACACGGGCAGGGGGCTCGCGGTGGAGGCAATGACGATGTCCGCATCCGCCAGGTGGTTGGCGATCTCGGTGAGCGCGATGGCAAAGCCATCGAACTGGGCGGCCACCTCGTGGGCGCGCTCCACCGTGCGGTTGGCCACGATGATGCGCCCGATGCCGTTCTGGTGCAGGTGGCGGGCGACCAGTTCGATGGTCTCACCGGCGCCGATCAGCATGGCCGTCTGTTGGGACAGGTCGCTGAAGATCTGGCGCGCCAGGCTGACCGCGGCGAAGGCCACGGAGACCGGGCTACTGCCGATGGCGGTGTCGGTGCGGACCTGCTTGGCGACCGAAAAGCCGTGCTGGAACAGGCGCGAGAGCAGCTTGCCAGTGGCCGAGCAGTCGGTGGCGGTGGCGAAGGCGCTCTTGACCTGGCCCAGGATCTGGGGCTCGCCCAAGACCATAGAGTCCAGGCCGCAACCCACCCGCAGCAGGTGGGTCACCGCGTCTCGGCCCGCGTGGGCGTAGACGAAGGGGTTGACCCGCTCGTGCTCAACGCCGTGGAAGCCGCCCAGCCAGTGACGAACCGTTTCCTCGCCGCCGTCGTCGGTGGCGCAGTAGACCTCCGTGCGGTTGCAGGTGGAGAGCACCACGGCCTCGTGGACACCCGTGTGCCCCCGTAGGTCGCGCAGCGCCCCGGCGATAATGTCTGGTCCGAAGGTGATGCGCTCGCGCACCTCGATTGGGGCCGTCTTGTGATTGAGACCGATAACCAGCAGTTTCATGTTAAGCCCGTCAAATTGGACTGCGCGATTGTCCGGCTTATGGCGCAAGATGCAAGTCATGGTTGCGCGCGGGCGTGCCCCCAGTCGGTCGGTGCGCCCGTGCGGTCCGCCCGGGTTGCGGGAAATACCCTAAGTCGATCTCCGCTGCAAGTCCCGACCGGCTGGGTATACTTGCGGCCCGGCCCCCAGGAACCTCCCACGAATCCCTCCCATGACTGAAACACTGTCCCGAAAGTCCCGCAGGAGCGCCGCCGCCAGCGGGCTCATTGCCGTCCTGTGCCTCGGTGCGCTCACCGCGACGCGCGCGGAGCCGCTCCCCGTGTCGCCGCCCGCCGGCGCCCCGGTCGTCAAAGGCGAGCCGGCGTCCGCGCTCCCCGCGCCGTCGCCGGCCACCGATGGTACCGCCGGCCTGGGTGCCCGGGCCGCGCGTGTCGGGCTGGATAGTGATTTAGTCTACTCGGTGTTGGTCGCCGAGGTGGCCGCGCACCGTGGTGACCAAGCGTTGGCCTTCACGCAGTATCTGCACGCCGCCGAACTGGCCCGCGACCCGCAGCTGGCCGAACTGGCGGTGCGCACGGCGGTCAGTGCCGGGGACGACGCCGGGGCCGCGCGCGCCGTGGCATTCTGGCTTGAGCTGGCGCCCGCTGCACCGGGGGCGGTTCAGGTCGCCGCCTTCCTGCGGATCAAGGCTGGCGACCGTGCGGGAGCCCTTGACTATCTGTCGCAAGTGGTCCGGCTGGCCGGGGCGGATACCGAGGCCGGCTACCTGCAGGCGGCGAGCATCGTGGCGCGGGCGGCGAGCCCACCGGAGCGTCTGGAATTGATGCGCGAGCTCGTGGCGCGCGACGCGCGCAGTGCCGAGGCCCAGTACGCACTGGCGGTCGTGGCCGCCAGTGCCGAGCAGCCGGAGGTCGCCGTCGCTGCGGCCCGCCAGGCGCTCCAATTGCGTCCGGACTGGGACAAACCACGCCTGTTTCTGGTCCGGCTCCTGCTTGCCGGGGGCAAGCGCGACGAGGCACGGGCGCTGATCGAGCAGTTTATCGCCGCCAACCCGGACGAGCAGGGTCTGCGCCTGCTCTATGCCCAATTTTTGCTCGAGCAGAAGGACTATGTTGGCGCGCGCTCAGCGTTCGAGCGGTTGCTCGCCGACCGGCCGAACGACCCGGAGGCCCTGTACGCCGCCGGCATCCTGGCCCTGGAACTGGACGACCTCAAGGCCGCACGCGGCAACCTGACCCGCCTGTACCAGACCGGCCAGCGGCGGGACGACGCGAGCTTCTATCTCGGTCAGCTGGAGGAGCGCGCCGAGCAGCGCAGCGCGGCCATTGACTGGTACGCCAAGACGCAGGGGGCGAACCGGATGGACGCCCAGATCCGCATTGCGGTCCTGCGGGCCAAGGCCGGCGAGCTCGAGCGTGCCCGCGAGATCATCCAGCAGTTGCGCGACCAGGCGCCGGACGAGGCCCAGACCCTGTTCCTGGCCGAGGCCGAGATCCTGGATCAGGCGGGTCGCCAGGATGCGGCTATGCAGGTCTATGCCGATGCACTCACCGCCTTTCCCGACGATGTGGAGCTGCTTTACGGGCGCGCCATGTTGGCGGTGAAGCAGGAGCGGATCGCGTCGGCGGAGCGCGACCTGCGGCACATCATCGAGATCAATCCGGACCATGCCGACGCGCTCAATGCCTTGGGCTACACGCTGGCCGATCGCACCGACCGCTATCAGGAGGCCCTGGGGTATATCGAGCGCGCCTACAAGCTCAAGCCCGCGGAGCCGGCGATCCTGGACAGTGTTGGGTGGGTGAATTACAAGCTCGGCCGCCCCGAGGCGGCCCTGGACTACCTCACTCGCGCGAACGAGGCCATGAAGGACGCCGAGATCGCCGCGCACCTGGGCGAGGTGCTGTGGGCCATGGGCCGCGAGGACGAGGCCCGCGCGGTCTGGGCCGCGGCCCTCAAGGACCATCCGGACCACGCCTATTTGCTCAAGGTGGTGGCGAGCCATGCGCCGCCCGGGGCACCGGCCCCGCCCGCGATCCCGAAAAATACCTCTCCAGACAGCAAGACCGAGGCCCGTCAGTGACCCCCGAATCCAATTCGCTCGCCTGGCCGGCGCCGGCTAAACTCAACCTGATGCTGCGCGTGCTCGGCCGCCGCCCGGACGGTTACCACCGCCTGCAGACGGTCTTCCAGTTCATCGATTGCTGCGATCGGCTGTGGTTCACGCCGCGGGAGGACGGCGCCATCCAGCGCGTGGTGGCGATCCCCGGCGTTCCCGAGTCCGCCGACCTGACGGTGCGGGCCGCCCGTGCCCTGCAGGCCCACGCTGGGTGTCGGCGCGGGGCGGACATCCTTCTGGAGAAGGCCTTGCCGATGGGCGGTGGGCTCGGCGGCGGCAGTTCGGACGCCGCCACCACCCTGGTTGCTTTGAACCAGCTGTGGGGGCTCGATCTACCGGAGGACGAGTTAGCCGCGCTTGCCTTGCCGCTGGGGGCCGACGTGCCGGTCTTCGTGCGCGGCCGCGCGGCCTGGGGGGAGGGCGTGGGCGAGCAATTGACCCCGGTGGACCTGCCCGAACCCTGGTATCTGGTCCTCATTCCGGCCGGCCAGGTCGCCACCGCGGCGGTCTTTGCAGACCCGCAATTGACGCGGGACTCGGTTCCAGTCAAACTTAGCGACTTCCTTGCGGGTGACCGGCGCAACGATTGTCTCGGGGTCGTACGGCGCGGTTACCCCGAGGTGGCTGCTGCCTTGGATTGGCTAGAAGCCGTCGGGGGCGGTCAATTGACGGGTACCGGTGGGTGCGTGTTCGCGGTCTTCACGGATCGGGACGCTGCCCTGGCCGCCCGTGATCGGGTAACGTCGCGGTTTCGGGCTATGGTGGCGCGTGGGCTTAACCGCTCGCCGCTGCTGGACCGGCTGACGGCCGGCCCGACCTGAGTCATACGCGCAACGTTTTTTTTTGGGGCGTCGCCAAGCGGTAAGGCACCGGGTTTTGATCCCGGCATCCCCAGGTTCGAATCCTGGCGCCCCAGCCAATTCATGCCGTCTTCACCCCCCCTGAGCCCGCTCGTTCAGACAGGAAGCCCGCCTTGCCTGCCAGTCACATGATGGTCTTTTCCGGGAACGCTAACCGGGAACTCTCCGTGGAGATCGCCGGACACCTTGGGTTATCGCTGGGCAAGGCCGTGGTCGGCCAGTTCAGCGATGGCGAGGTGATGGCCGAGATCCAGGAGAACGTGCGCGGTCGCGACGTCTTCGTGGTTCAGTCCACCGGCGCTCCGACCAACGACAACCTGATGGAATTGTTGGTGCTCATGGATGCCCTGCGCTGGGCCTCAGCCAAGCGCATCACCGCCGTGGTCCCCTACCTGGGTTATGCCCGCCAGGACCGGCGGCCGCGCTCGGCGCGGGTGCCGATCACCGCCCGGTTGGTCGCCAAGATGATCGGCGAGGCTGGCGCGGATCGTGTCCTGACCATGGACCTGCATGCCGACCAGATTCAGGGGTTTTTCGACATCCCGGTCGATAACGTCTACTCCTCGCCGATCCTCTTGGGTGATATCTGGCGTCAGAAGCACTCCGACCTGATCGTGGTCTCGCCCGACGTGGGCGGGGTGGTGCGGGCGCGGGCCCTGGCCAAGCGTTTGGATGAGGCCGATCTCGCGATCATCGACAAGCGCCGACCCAAGGCCAATGAGGCGCAGGTGATGAACATCATCGGTGACGTGAAGGGTCGCTCCTGCGTCATGATCGACGATCTGGTGGACACCGCCGGGACCCTGTGCCACGCCGCCGAGGCCCTGAAGGAGCACGGCGCCCAGAAGGTGGTCGCCTATTGTACCCACGCGGTCCTGTCCGGAGTCGCGGTGGACAACATTACCAACTCGGTGCTTGACGAACTGGTGGTGACCAATACCATCCCGCTGCGTCCCGAGGCCCGCAATTGCTCGCGTATTCGACAGTTGAGCATCGGCGAGTTGCTGGCGGAGACCATGCGGCGGGTCTCCAACGAGGAGTCGGTCAGTTCGTTGTTTATGGATTGATCCTCTTTTTTGGCTGAAGCCAAGAAAGAGTAGTGATTCAGTTTGCGCTCGTGACACCGCTGCGCGGTGTCACGCATGTATCTGACGCTCTGCGCCTGGAATTATTTGCTGGCTAATATTTTTGGTCCGCTTCTTGTGTGCCTGGGAACCTGGTCGCGGGTCCCCGGCGCATTGTTTTGTGATTTAACTGGAGAACGCCTATGAGCGTAAATTTTGACGTCTTCGCCGAGTCCCGCAGCGATACAGGTAAGGGTGCGAGCCGCCGCCTGCGTCGCCAGGGCCTGATCCCAGCCATCGTCTATGGCGGTCACCAGGAGCCGGTGATGATCTCGCTGCGGCACAACCAGATCCTCCGGCACCTGGAGCATGAGTCCTTCTACTCCCATGTGCTGAATCTGAAGATCGGCGATGTCGAGTCCACGGTGGTGCTCAAGGACCTGCAGCGCCATCCGGCCAAGCCCTTCATCCTGCACGCCGATTTCCTGCGCGTGAGCCAGGACGAGAAGCTCCGCATGGTGGTGCCGTTGCACTTCCTGAACGTGGAGCAGTCCCCCGGCATCAAGGCTGGCGGCAATGCCTCGCACGCCCTGACCGAGATCGAGATCACCTGCCTGCCCAAGGACTTGCCCGAATACATCGTGGTCAATGTCGCGGCCATGGCCATTGGCGACATCATCCACCTGGCTGAACTGCCGCTGCCCGAAGGTGTCACCCTGGCCCATACCCCCGATGCGGATGAGCCGGTCGTGGTCATGCACGGCCCCCGTGCCGGCGCGGAGACGACCGATGAGGCCGAGGGTGGTGCCTGATCGCGTTCTGTCAGGACTCTGACGCGACTGGCCCGGCGGACTGCCCGTCGGGTCAGCGCTCAACCGGAGCCAACAGCGCCATGGACCCCGTCGGCATCCGTCTCATCGTCGGTCTGGGCAACCCCGGCCCCGACTATGCCGCCACGCGTCACAATGTCGGCTTCTGGTTTGTCGATGCACTGGCCCTGGGTCAGCCCTTCAAGGCCGAGGCCCGCTTCCACGGTGCGGTGGCGCGTCTGACCCGGCGCGGCATGGACCTGCGGCTGCTTAAGCCCGCCACCTTCATGAACCTCAGCGGCCGCTCCGTGGCTGCCGTCAGTCGCTATTTCGAGATTCCCCCCGAGCAGATCCTCATCGTTCACGATGAACTGGACCTCGCCGTCGGTACCGTGCGCCTCAAACAAGGTGGCGGGCACGCGGGTCACAACGGCCTGCGCGACAGCATCAACCAGCTTGGTAGCCGCGACTTCTGGCGCCTGCGCGTCGGCATCGATCATCCCGGCGACCGCAGCCAGGTTACCAATTATGTACTCGGTCGCCCCTCCCGGGACGATGCACTGCGTATCGAAGAGTCGCTGCGCGACGCCGAGGGCGCCATCGACGACTGCCTGGACGGGCGTTTCCAGATGGCCATGAATCGGCTGCACAGCGCGCGCTGAGTTGCCGACATGTTTACCAACGCCCCCGCCCACTGGTCCTGGCAGTCCTGTTCCCGAAGTCCGCTGGTCCTGACACTATTGCTCGGCGGCGCGACGACCTTGACCGTCCCATCGACGGCGACGGCCGGGACATACCGATGCACGAACGCGGCCGGCGAGGTGTCTTACTCCGAGGTCAATTGCCCGGCGGACTTCGCCAAACAGGAGCTGGATATCCCCGCCCGTAATCCGGACTCCGCCCCCGCTGCCGACGCAGCAGACCCCTACTCCATTCTCAATCAGGCACGCAGCATCGACGAGCAACAGGCCGCCAAGGCGAAGGCGCGGGCCGAAGCGCGGGAGCGGGAAGCGCAGGCGCAGGCGCGGGATGCTGAACAGCGGGCGCGGGATGCCGAGCTGCGGGCGCGGGATGCCGAGGCGCGGGCGGCGCAGGCGCAGCGCGATGCGCAGATGCAGGTGTGGTCTGGCCAACCTGGCCAACCTGGACACCATGAGTGGCATGAGCGAGCGCACGAGCGCGATGCCGAGGCGCAAGATGCAACTCCCATCAAGCCTGGTCGGTGTCCGGATGGGTCAGTAGCACCCGGGGGCAGGCTGAGCGTCTGTCGGGGGGCTGGGCTAATGCGGCCGCTTCCGGCGGTCCCGGAGGGAGCGCACCACTAGGCCCATGTCCTGGCGCCGCGTGCCGACCCGTGGCCGCAGGTCGGCACCGGTTAAGCGGGCGCCGCTGAGGCTATTTCTCCTGAGTGTCCATCTGGCGAGCCTTTTGTGCAGCGGCATCCTGGTAAAACTGAGTCATGTCTTTCTTGAATCCCTTCACGTCCTGGAGGTTAGTAGGCACGGCCGGCGTCGCCAGGTCGTCCGACCTGGACGCGACTGGGTTCGACGGTTTGTTGCCGGCCCATTGCCCTACTGGAATCGACGGATTTTTGGCTAGCCATTGACTGACTGGGTTCGACGGATGTTTGCCCAGCCATTGCATCCCAAAGAACCCGATCGCGGCCAGCACCAGCAACTTAAACAGAAAGCGCATATTTTTTCTCCAAGATATTCAGGGCTCGCAGCCAGCGTAAACCCTCTGACGACAAGGTTCAAGGCCCCGCCGATGCTGCCGATATGGTTTCGCGCGTCTGCGTATGTTACAAAAGGACCTACCCGGAGTGCGGTCGCCCAAGGTCCGGAGCGAACCTGTGACGTGAATGTACTAAGGAAGTTCGCGCGACCATGAAGTCTCCGACTTCGCCATCAGAATTGACGACCATCGATCAACGCAGTCCGGATATCTCCTTCGGCCGGAGACCAAACTTGGCGGACAGCAACAGGATCACCTTGTTGCGCTGGTTCCGACGCTGGAGGCCGCCACTTGACCGGTCTCTTCTCGTTCCCACGCTCCAGCATGGGGATGCAGTCAGGCCGCGCCAGCGGCCCGAGGCGCTACGCGCCGCTGGAGCGGTGAGACTGGCTCCCGGGAGCCAGGGCACAGTCTCAGAGCTTGGGAACGAATGATCACAACACCATCGGGTACCCACCATGTCTGATCACAGCAACTGCGTCTTCTGCGGCATCGTGCGGGGAGACATCCCGGCGATCAGGCTGTACGAGGATGAGTATACCGTCGCCTTCATGGATATCCAGCCGGCCAGTCCAGGCCATACTCTGGTGATTCCCAAGGCTCATGCGGCTAACCTATTTGAAATCTCCCTGACTGATCTTGCGGCGGTCACGCTGACGGCTCAGCGCATTGCCCGGGCAGTGCACCAGGCGCTTGCGCCCGACGGTATCCGCATCATGCAGACCAACGGCGCGGCGGCCGGCCAGACCGTGTTTCACTATCATGTCCACATCATCCCGATGCAGCATGGGCAACGCATCGGCGCGCATGACCGCGAGCAGGTGAGCCCGGAGAGTCTCAAGGCGCTCGCGGCGAAAATCCAAGCGGCCATCCGAACCTGATGGGGTTGATCTATCCGGCAAGAGTGCCGCAGATCAGCGGCCTCAACCGCTTCGCTACCCTTAATCTGCTCCAAGCGTGTTATCGAAAAAAAGGCCGACATATACGCTAAGTTCAATGGCAGAGTCCACCATAGCCCCACCGGAGATCGGAATAAGCGCTGACCGATGCTTGCCGCCGAGTAGAACCGCCGGTTGGCATAGCGATAGCCTTCCAGCAACGTATCGGTGCTCATATGCCGAGGCCGGAAAACGACATCCTGTCGACCGTTGTACTTTCTCCAGTCCCTGGTCAACATGCGATCTTCGGCCTCTAAACGCCGAGGCTCTTCCTGCGTTTCAGGCGGCTGCTAAGTTTTTGTAATATCGTGAAAAGAGGCTTATGATCGCCAGCCGCCAGGAAGGTTTGCAGGTCT
>CAILVI010000365.1 GCA_903837595.1 uncultured Thiodictyon sp. | reverse complement strand
GAACTGGAGACCGGTTCCTGGCCGAGCTTTATCTCCGGAATCAAGCGTCTGCGTGATCAGCATCCGGACGAGCGGATCAACCAGATGTCCAATAGCCTGCTCGGGCAATTGGAGCACTCCTATGAGACCCGCAAGGGTTATTGGAAAGGAGGCACCGTCTCCGTGCTCGGGTACGGCGGCGGTATCATCCCGCGCTTCTCGGAGGTCGCCAAGGCCTTCCCGGAGTCCAAGGAATTCCATACGTTGCGCGTGCAGCCGCCGGCGGGCAACCATTACACGACCGCGATGCTGCGCCAGTTGGCCGATAGTTGGGAGAAATACGGCTCCGGCCTGATCACCTTCCACGGCCAGACCGGCAACATCATGTTCATTGGTGCCGACACCAAGAACACCCAGCCATTTTTCGACGAGATCAACGCCTATGGCTGGGACTTGGGTGGCGCCGGTCCCTGCGTGCGGACCGCCATGTCCTGTGTCGGCTCGGCCCGCTGCGAGATGTCCTGCACCAATGAGCTGAAGGCCCATCGGATGCTGGTCAACCGCTTCGTCGATGACGTGCATCGCCCGGCACTGCCCTACAAATTCAAGTTCAAGGTCTCCGGCTGCGCCAACGACTGCCAAAACGCCATCGAGCGCTCGGACTTCGCGATCCTCGGTACCTGGCGCGACGATCTGAAGATCGATCAGGTTGAGGTGCAGAACTATGTCAAAGAGAAGGGCCGTCAGTATTATATCGACAATGTCGTTATACGCTGCCCGACCCAAGCAGTGAGCCTGAATGACGACGACACCCTCAAGGTGGATAACCGCGCCTGCGTGCGCTGTATGCACTGCCTGAACGTGATGCCCAAGGCCCTGCATCCCGGCGATGACAAGGGCGTGACCATCCTGATCGGCGGCAAGCGCACGCTCAAGATCGGTGACCTGATGGGCACCGTGGTGGTCCCCTTCAAGAAATTGGATACCGAGGAGGACTACGCCTCACTGGTAGAACTCGCCGAGACCATCATCGAATTCTGGGCCGACAACGGGCTGGAGCACGAGCGCTGCGGTGAGATGATCGAGCGCATTGGGCTCGCCAATTTTCTCGACGGCATCGGCATTCCGCCCGACCCAAACATGCTGAGCCACCCCCGCCAGTCCTCCTATATTCGCACCGACGAGTGGGACGAGGCCGCGGCGGCCTGGTATGCGCGCCTCGCCGAAGCCGGTCCCGGCGCAGACCTCTGACCGCCTGCGTGGCCGCCCAGGCGGCTACCGGGTTCTGACGAATAACTCGCTGATTGACTGGAGGACAGGCGATGGCAGACACGCGCGAGCCGATCGAATCCGGCTGCCCGGACCCCTGGCAGTATATGCATCCCGTGATGCGCAAGAACTTCGGCCAGTGGAAATATCACGAACATCCTCGCCCCGGGGTGCTCCGACACGTGGCCTGGAGCGGGGATGAGATTTGGACGGTCAAGGCCGGCACCCAGCGCATCCTGGACGTCTTCACCTTGCGCACCCTGTGCGACATCGGTGACGCCTTTGGCGAGGGTCACGTCCATTTCACGCTGCGCTCCAACATCGAGTTTCTGGTCGCCGCTGAGGCCAAGGTTGCCCCCCTGATTGCGGCCCTGGAAGCGGCCGGCTTCGTGGTCGGCGGCACGCAGAATTCGGTGGCGATGATCTCCCACACCCAGGGCTGGCTGCATTGCGACATCCCCGCGACCGACGCCTCCGGCGTGGTCAAGTCGATGATGGACGAACTCATTGATGAGTTCCGCAATGCCAATATGCCCAATCGCGTGCATATCACCACCTCCTGCTGCCAGATCAATTGCGGCGGGCAGGGTGACATCGCCATCAATGTCCAGCACACCAAGCCGCCGCGCATCAACCACGACCTGGTGGCCAACATCTGCGAGCGTCCCACGGTGGTGGCCCGCTGCCCGGTCGCGGCGATTCGCCCGGCCATGGTCAACGGTAAGCCGTCGCTCGAGGTCGATGAGCGCAAGTGCATCTGCTGCGGCGCCTGCTATCCGCCGTGCCCGCCGATGCAGATCAATGACCCCGAGCACTCTAAGCTCGCTATCTGGGTGGGCGGCAATCACTCCAACGCCCGCGGTAAGCCGAGCTTTCAGAAGCTGGTGGCCGCCGGTATCCCCAACAATCCGCCGCGCTGGCCGGAGGCCACCGCGATTGTCAAGCGGATATTGACGGCGTACAAAGCCGGAGCGCGGGATTGGGAGCGGATCAACGAGTGGATCGAGCGCATCGGTTGGCCGCGCTTCTTCGAGGAAGTGGACCTGCCGTTCACCAAGTATCACATCGATACCTGGCGCGGCGCCCGCGCGAGCTTCAACAGCTCTTCCTATATCCGCTTCTGAGCCGCGAGGTCGACATGAAGTTTGCACTTCAGATCAACGAAGGACCCTACCAGCACCAGGCGTCGGATACCGCCTACTGTTTTGCCAAGGCGTTGTTGGAGCAGGGGCACGCGATCTTCCGTGTTTTTTTCTATCACGACGGGGTCAACAACGCCACGCGATTCACCACCCCGCCCCAGGATGACCGGCATATCGTCAACCGCTGGGCGGCCCTGGCCGAGCAGTATGAGTTGGACCTGGTCGTCTGCGTGGCTGCGGCCCAGCGCCGCGGGGTCGTGGACGAGGGTGAGGCGACCCGTCATAAGAAGGACGCGACGAATATCCACCCCCGGTTTCGGATCTCCGGTCTGGGACAGTTGGTCGAGGCGGCGATCCAGGCCGACCGGCTCGTCGTCTTCGGCGATTGAGGGCACGACGTCATGTCAGAAACCATCAAGAAATTCTTGTACCTGAATCGCAAGGCACCCTACGGCACCATCTATGCCTGGGAGTCGCTGGAGGTGGTCCTGATCGGTGCTGCCTTCGATCAGGAGGTGAACCTGCTGTTCATGGACGACGGGGTCTATCAGCTCACCAAGGGGCAGGACCCGAGTGGGATCGGGATGAAGAACTTTTCCCCGACCTATCGCACCCTGGGTGACTATGAGGTCAAGAACATCTTCGTCGATCGCGACTCATTGGCGGCGCGCGGTCTGACCCAGGACGATCTGCTGCAGATCGCCTGGGAGGACCTCGACACCGACGAGAGTGTGGAGAACATCGTCACGGTGGTCGACGCGCCGCGCGTCAGCGCCCTGATGGACGCGGCCGACGTGGTCTTCAGCTTCTAAGGGGGTCCTATGAGCATCCTGCACACCGTCAACAAGTCACCCTTCGAGCGGAATTCGTTGGCGTCCTGCCTCAAATTTGCCACGCCCGGTGCCGCCGTGCTGCTGATCGAGGACGGGGTTTACGCCGGGCTGCGCGGCACCACGGCCGTGCCCTTGATCACCGATGCACTCGAGCGGGTTAAAATCTATGTGCTGGGCCCGGATCTGAAGGCGCGCGGCTTTGCCGCGGAGCGCCTGATTCCCGGTATCGGCGTCGTCGATTACGCGCAATTCGTGGCCCTGGCCGTGCAACACGCCAAGGTTCAGGCCTGGTTGTAGTCTTTTTTAACCGATAACACGTCTCTGGAGAATCGCAATGGCTGACACGATCGATGTCGATGGCAAGGAATTTGCCGTGGACGAAGAGGGCTATTTGGCCAACCTGAATGACTGGGTGCCCGGCGTGGCGACGGTGATGGCGAAGCAGGACAACCTGGAACTAAGCCAGGACCACTGGGACATCATCAATTTCCTGCGCGAATATTACGAGGAATATCAGATCGCCCCGGCGGTGCGGGTGCTCACCAAGGCGGTGGGCAAAAAGCTGGGTGCGGACAAGGGCAACAGCAAGTACCTGTACAGTCTGTTTCCTTACGGCCCGGCCAAGCAGGCGTGCCGTTTCGCTGGACTGCCGAAGCCGACCGGCTGCGTCTGACCGCTGATTTGCCGGGGGCACGGGCGTGCGCGCCCGGCGCGCCCCAGGCCCCGACCGGTCCCACTGAGGTAGCGTATGTCGTTTCTGACCGAACTCTATGCCTACGTGTTCTATGGCGCCGCGCTGGTGTTCGTCTCCGGGCTGACCTATAAGGTTGTCCAGTACACCCTTGCTCCGGCCCCGCTCAAAGTCCCGACCACTCCGGCACCGACGACTCGGGGCGGGGTGGTGTTGCGCATGACGCGTGAAGTGGTCTTGTTCGAGAGCCTGTTTCGCGGTAACAAGTGGACCTGGATGTTTGGCTGGCTGTTTCATTTCGGACTCTTTCTGGTGACCCTGCGTCACCTGCGCTATTTCCTGAATCCGGTGCCGGCGTTCATCGAGTTTATTCAACCGTTCGGCGTCTATGCCGGATTCGCCATGATGATCGGCCTCCTGGGCCTGTGGGCGCGGCGCTTCTTGGTGGATCGGGTACGCTATATTTCCGCACCCGCGGATCATCTGATGCTTGGGCTGCTGCTCCTGATCGGGGCCAGCGGGTTGCTGATCCATTTCCTGGTCCATACCGACATCGTGGCGGTCAAGACCTTCATCGTTGGTCTCTATCGTTTCGATTTCAGTCCGCTGCCGACCGATCCCGTGTTGCTGTTGCACCTGGCCTTGGTCGCCGGTCTGATGATCATCTTCCCGTATAGTAAGTTATTGCATGCCCCCGGGCTCTTTTTCAGCCCGACGCGTAACCAGGTGGACAACCCCCGGGAACGCCGGCACTTGGCTGCCTGGGCGTCCCGCCTTGAGCGGCCCTGATCGCTCGCACAGGAGGTTGAACCATGGCTAAGGCCACCTTTAAAGTCCCAGTGCTGAGCCAGTATCCGCAGCTGCCCCCGGTCACCCCGGGGAGCATGGCACACAGTGCGCCCTTCCGGTCCAAACCCGAGTTCCAGGCGCCACTGGGTTTCCCCGGCGAGTTGGTGGAGAACTGGCAGCAACGGGCCATCGAGAAGATGGGTGAACTGCTGGGTCGCTATCGGTCGCTGCGGGTCTATCTGGATGCCTGTGTCAAGTGTGGCGCCTGCACTGACAAGTGTCACTATTTCCTGGGCACCCAGGACCCCAAGAACATGCCGGTCGGGCGCCAGGACCTGATGCGCAAGGTCTATCGGCGGTATTTCACCCCGGCCGGGCGCCTGTTTCCCAAGCTGGTCGGTGCCGAGGACTTGACGAAGGAGGTCTTGGACGAGTGGTACGGCTATTTCCATCAGTGCTCCCAGTGTCGCCGGTGCTCGGTCTTCTGCCCCTGTGGTATCGATACCGCCGAGATCTCGATGGCCGCCCGCGAGATCATGGATGCCATTGGTGTCGGGCAGAAATATTGCAATGAGATTATCGCTAAAGTCTATAAGGTAGGCAATAATCTAGGCCTGCCCGGTCCGGCCCTGGTCAATACCCTGGAGGGGCTCGAGGAGGATGTATTCGACGACACCGGGGTGCGGGTGCGTTACCCGATCGATCAGGTGGGCGCCGAGATCCTGTTTGTCACCCCCTCGGCGGACTTCTTTGCCGAGCCCCATGTCGATGGATTGATCGGTTATGGTAAGGTCATGCATGAGTCGGGCCTTAGCTGGACCTTCAGTACATTGGCCTCAGAGGCGGCCAATTTCGGCCTTTTTATCGGTTCTTACGAGAATATGCGCCGGGTCGCGATGCGTATCCGCGAGGCCGCCATCCAGCTCAAAGTCAAGCGAATCGTTTTCGGTGAGTGCGGTCACGCCTGGCGGGTCGGCTACAGCTTTCTCAACAGCCTGGCCGGTCCCTGGGACTTTCTCGACCCGCGCTACCCGGTGCCGCAGCACATCTGCGAATTCACCTGGGACCTGATCCAACAGGGCCGCTTGACGCTGGACAAGAGCCAGAATGACGACAAGGTCCTGACGTTCCATGACTCCTGCAATGTCGCGCGCGCCTCACGCATGGGTGACACCGCTGGCGGTCAGTTCGAGATCCCGCGGGCGATCATCCGTGCGACCTGCAACCATTTCTTTGACATGGACGAGGAGACCATCCGCGACCGCACCTTCTGTTGCGGCGGCGGCGGCGGGTTGCTCACGGACGACCTGATCGAACTGCGCGTCAAGGGTGCCAAACCGCGCATGGAGGCCCTGAACAACGTCATCCAGGAGAAGGGTGTCACGCACATGGTCGCCATCTGCGCGATTTGCAAGAGCCAGTTCACCAAGGTTCTGCCTTTCTACGGAATGGAGATGGACCAGGTCATCAGTCTCCACCAACTGGTGTCCAATGCCATCGTGCTCACCCCGCGGTATGACGACGCTGATGATGGCGACGGGGCGTAGGGCCACGCCGACGACGCGGATGAGGACGCGCCGCCGTGAGTCCGGGCGCCCGCTCGATGTCGGGTGCGGCGGTCGCGCGCCGCCCCGGGCTGTGCAATGACAAGAACACCCAGGGTCAAACTGGTTAGGAGAGACATGCGATGGCGACCCCCGCTAACGAGATCAACACCAAGCCCTCCTGGCGCCGCTACGCGGACGGGCACCAGGAATGGGAGTCATGGACCGACAAGATATTCGCCCAGGACCACTCCCATAAGTGCCCGACCTATGTCCACAAGACGCCGCCCTGCCAGGCCAGTTGCCCGTCCGGCGAGGACATTCGGGGATGGCTGGCGATCGTGCGTCAGCAGGAGAAGCCGCCGGCCGATCTGACCTGGCAGGAATATGCCTTCCGCCGCGCTACCGACGCGAACCCCTTTCCCTCACTGATGGGCCGGGTCTGTCCGGCGCCCTGTCAGGCCGGGTGTAACCGCACCGAACTGGAGTCGGCCGTCGGGATCAACGCGGTGGAGCAGTTCATCGGCGACACCGCCATCGCTAACGGTTACCGCTTTGCGGCGGCCCCGCCGCTGACCGGGCGGCGCGTCGCCATCATCGGCGGTGGGCCCGCTGGCTTGGCGGCGGCCTATCAGCTGCGGCGCAAAGGCCACGCCTGCACCATCTTCGAGTCCAATGAGGGCCTGGGCGGCATGTTCCGCTACGGCATTCCCGGCTACCGGGTGCCGCGTGACCAACTCGACGCGGAGATCCAGCGCATTCTGGATTTGGGCGATATCGAGGTCCGCTTCAAGACCCGGGTTGGGGTGGATGTGCAGGTCGCCGACCTGGAGCGTGACTTCGACGCCGTCCTGTGGGCGATCGGCTGCCAGAGCGGCCGTGGCCTTCCGGTGCCGGGGTGGGAAGGCACACCCAACTGTGTCTCGGGCGTGGCCTTCCTCAAGGCCTTCAACGAGGGGCGCATGAAGGTCACCGCTGAGCGGGTGGTCTGCGTCGGCGGTGGGGACACGTCCATCGACGTGGTCTCGGTGGCGCGCCGTCTCGGCCACATCACCAAGACCGGCCACCAGGAACTGCCGGAGACCGTGGTCCACGACGGCTATGTCGCCCATGATGCGGCCTTGAGCGCCGCGGCCGAGGGCGCCGAGGTGACCCTGACCTCGCTCTTCGTGCGTGCCGAGATGACCGCCTCCGAGCACGAGGTCCATGACGCCACCTACGAGGGCGTGACCATCCTCGACGGCGTGATGCCATTGGAGGTGATCTTGGGTGCCGACGGTCGGGCCACCGGTCTCAAGGTCGCCGACTGCCGGCTGACCAATGGGCGTCCCAGCCCGGTCGAGGGGACCGAGCGGGTCCTCGCGGCGGACCTCATCGTCTCTGCCATCGGTCAGGGCGGGGACCTCACCGGCCTCACGGCCTTCGACAATGGCCGCGGACTCATCAACGCGGACAAGTTCGGCCAGGTGCCGGAGCACGCCGGCCACTTTGTCGCCGGCGACATCATCCGTCCGCACCTCTTGACCACCGCTATCGGTCAGGCCTGGATCGCGGCGGACTCCATTGATGGCTACCTGTCACAGGCCGGGCAGCGCCGCCGTCCCAAGGTCGACGTTCATCATTTTAACCTGTTGGACAAACTGGCCGAGGTCAAGCGCACGCCCGAGTCCTTTAGTGTGCCGGCCCGGGGTGACCTGCGCGGTACCGACGACGGCAATTGGGCGATCCACAACTATGAGGATCGCTCCAGCGCCGAGGTGATTGGCCAGGACGAACTGTTCCTTGGTCACTTCAACTATCACGCGCAGAACCACCGCCAAGAACAGGTGCCGGATGCGCAGGGGGTGCTCGGTCACTTCAAGGAACGGGTCATCGGGCTCACGGATGCGCAGGCGGTCGACGAGGCCAAGCGCTGTATGTCCTGCGGGATGTGCTTTGAGTGTGACAACTGCGTGATCTATTGCCCGCAGGTCGCCGTCTATCGGGTGCCCAAGTCGGAGCGGACCACCGGCCGCTATGTGGCCACTGACTATGCCAAGTGCATCGGCTGCCATATCTGCGCGGATGTCTGTCCCACCGGCTACATCAAGATGGGGCTGGGTGAGTGACTGGTCGCGGACCAATACATTGGGAGGCGTCCGATGGCTAGAGTGCTAATGTCAATCCCGGCCTGGGGCTGCCTTGGCCTCACCTTGCTGGGGCTGTGCTGGACGCTGACTGCCCAGGACGCCTTGGCGGGCGATGCGCCGCGCTTTGTGCAGCCAGGCTCACGGGCGGCCGCGCTCGGCGCCTGCGTCGAGTCCACGGCGTTCATGCGTCGTAACCACATGGAACTGATCAAGCACCAGCGTGACGCGACGGTCCACCAGGGCATCCGCGGTACCCGCTACAGCCTGGCCGGTTGTATCGACTGCCATGTCAGTCACACACCGGATGGCCAACCGGTGGCGGTCAACGAAAAACAGCAGTTTTGTTCTGCCTGCCACGCGTTCGCGGCAGTCAAGGTCGACTGTTTCGATTGCCACTCCGGGGTGCCCCGCGGTGGGCCCGCGCGTTCGTCGGGCGGGCAGGGTGGCGGCGTACCCGAGGGCGACCTGCGTGGGAGCGGTCAATGATGAAGCACCCAGATGAGACGATCGATCACGGGCGCCGGGCCTGGTTCGGCCTGGCGGCCGGCGTGACCGCGGCGGTGGCGGCGCCCGGGGTCATCCTGCAGATTGCCAGTGCCGACCCCGATCCTGCACCAGTCACCGCGGCCGCGCGCTGGGGCCTGCTGATCGACACCAACAAGTGCGCCGCCGGCTGTCGCGATTGTGTCGATGCCTGTGACCGGGAGAACGGGCTCGATCGCCAGAGCAAGCCGCCCTCACAGTCGCCGGCCGCCTGGACCGACCAGAAGGCGGTCTGGGTTCGCAAGGTCAAGCTGGCCGACGACCTAACCGGGCGGGTGACCAACCTGCCGCTCATGTGCCAGCATTGCGAGCACCCGCCCTGTGTGGACGTCTGCCCGACCGGGGCGTCCTTCAAGCGGGCGGACGGAATTGTGGTGGTGGATCGTCACATCTGTATCGGCTGCCGCTACTGCATGATGGCCTGCCCCTACCAGGCGCGCAGCTTCGTCCACGAACCCATGCACGATCAACTCACCCAAGTTCCGCGCGGCAAGGGGTGCGTGGAGAGCTGCAATCTCTGTGTCAGTCGGCGCGACCACGGACTCGCCTCGACCGCCTGTGCGGATGCCTGCGCGGCGGCGGGCAAGGGCGCCATCGTCTTCGGTGACCTGAAAGACCCGGCGAGCCCCATCAGCCTGGCCCTGCGGGCCATGCCCAGCCGCCAGCTCCGCGAGGATCTGGCGCTCAACACCGGCGTGCGGTATGCGGGCGTCTAGCCCCGGGGGACTTAGAGGCATGAAACGCATCGTTTATCGTGAATGGCGTATCCCGCCGACCCGCTATTGGGGCATCCTGGGGCTACTGGCGGTAGTGATCGGGCTGGGGGGGCTGGCCGCGCTCTATTTGGAGCACCAGGGGCACTGGGTCACCGGGATGAACAATTTCGTGGTGTGGGGTGTCCCCCATGTCTTTGCCGTGTTCCTGATCATCGCCGCCTCCGGGGCGGTCAATGTCGCGTCCATCGCGACCGTCTTTGGCAAAGGCAGCTATCAACCGTTGGGGCGGCTGTCCGGACTGCTCGCGGTGGCGCTGTTGATCGGCGGGCTCCTCATTCTGGTGCTCGACCTGGGGCGTCCGGACCGGCTGCTGGTGGCCCTCACCCACTACAATCTGCGTTCCATCTTCGCCTGGAACATCTACCTCTATACGGGGTTCATCGCGCTCGTCATTGCCTATCTGTGGAGCATGGCCGACCGGATGGGCCTGGCATTCAAGCGGCCGATCGGGCTGGTCGCCTTCGGCTGGCGGATCGCGCTGACTACCGCCACCGGTTCCATCTTCGGTTTCCTGGTCGCCCGGCAGGCCTTCGATACGGCCTTCCTGGCACCCATGTTTATCATCATGTCACTGGCCTATGGGCTGGCCATCTTCATCCTGGTGCTGCTGTTCAGTTTTGATCAGGAGGGACGGCCAGTGGGCGAGCAGTTGCTGCGGCGACTGAAGAACTTGCTCGGGGTTTTCGTGGCGGCGGTGTTGTATTTCACCCTGGTCTATTACCTGACCAAGGGCTATGGCGCCAAGAACACTGACTTGGTGGGCTGGCTCCTGTTCGGCGGTGGGAGCTATTCGGTGCTGTTGTGGATCGGCTGGGTCCTGGCCGGCACCCTGGTGCCGCTGGGTATCCTCTGGTACCCGAGTACCAGGCGGGACTGCCGCTGGATCGCCGCCGCCTGTGCCCTGGTGATCCTGGGGGGGCTCGCGGCACTCTATGTGATCCTCGTCGGCAGCCAGGTCTACCCGCTGCCGATATTCCCGGGGCACACCATCCTGGACTCCGGGTTCTTGGATGGCGTCAAGGTGGGGGCGGCGTCCTATCGCCCCACCCTTCCCGAACTCCTGCTCGGACTAGGCGGTGTGGCGGTGGCCCTGCTCCTCACGGCCGTCGGCGTGCGGGTGCTCCAGTTCCTGCCCGAGTCACTCGCCGACGCCGATCTGCCGGGGGACGGGCAGGACCCGGACGCGCCCGCCGGCGCCTCCAAGGCGTCTTATATCAGCGAAATATCGGCTGGTTAGCCGAGTCGGCATGCATGGCCCATCTGTATATCTCCGCCGCGCATCGCTCCTCGGGCAAGACCACGGTGGCCATCGGACTCTGCCGCGCCTTTCGCGACCGGGGGTTGCGCGTCCAGCCGTTCAAGAAGGGGCCTGACTTCATCGATCCACTGTGGCTCGGCGCGGCGGCTGGGCGGTCTTGCTACAACCTGGACTTCCATACCATGGGGCGGGACGAGATCAGCGCCGCCTTCGCGCTGGAGTCGGCCGGCACCGACCTGGGGTTGATCGAGGGTAACGTCGGGCTCTATGACAGCACGGACCTTGCGGGTTCCAACAGCAATGCGGCACTGGCCAAGCACCTGGGCGCCCCGGTGGTCCTGGTCATCGACTGCCAGGGCATGGCGCGCGGGATTGCACCGCTGCTCCTGGGATATCGCGCCTTCGATCGGGACCTCGCCCTCGCCGGTGTCGTACTGAACAAGGTCGGCAGCGAGCGCCACGCCGGTAACCTGATCCGGGCCGTGGAGCACTACACCGACATCCAGGTTCTGGGGGTCCTGCCGCGCGATGAGTCGCTGACCATTGCCGAACGCCACCTGGGCCTGATGCCGAGCAATGAGGCGGCGCAGGCCGAGGCCTGGATCGAGCGCATTCATCGCCGGGTGGCAGACGTGCTGGATCTCAATCGGCTGCTGGAACTGGCCGAAGCGGCGTCGGCGCCGGCACCGATCGCTGCGGCCCCGCCGGTCCCGAGCGGAACCAGGGTCCGCATCGGCATCGCCCGGGACTGCGCCTTCGGCTTCTATTATCCGGACGACCTGCGCGCACTGGCCGCCGGCGGGGCCGAACTGGTCGCGTTCAGCCCGGTGGATGACCCGGAACTCCCGGCAGTGGACGGACTCTTGCTCGGCGGCGGCTTCCCCGAGTTCCGGATGGCCGAACTGGAAGCCAATCGCGGCATGCGCGCCCATGTCGCCGACTTCATCGCCCGGGGCGGTCCGGTCTACGCGGAATGCGGTGGGCTCATGTATCTGTGCCGGGGTCTGCGTTGGGGGGATGAGCGGCGAGCCATGGTCGGGGCGCTCAATGCCGAGGCGCAGATGCAGTCCAAACCCCAGGGGCGTGGCTATGTCAGCCTGCGAGAGACTGACGCCTTTCCCTGGCCCGGGCCGCTGCCCACGGGGCGCCGGGTCCAGGCCCACGAGTTCCACCACTCGCTGGTCGTGGCGCCTGACCCGCATTGGAACTACGCCTATGAGGTCCTGCGCGGGGTCGGTATCGACGGGCGCTGCGACGGTATCGTGCAGGGCAACCTACTGGCGAGTTACGCCCACCTGCGCGACGTGGGTGGACTCAACTGGACCGGGCGCTTTCTCGGGCATGTACGGCGCTGCTTGGGGGCGTGATCGCGGCGCTGCTTGACGGCTGCGTGCGCCACTGTATCCTAGCCACCGCAAGGGTAGGCTGGTGGCGGAACTCCGACCTGTGACCCGTGACTCCTCCGCCCCAGAGGATAAAGGGCGCGGTGCCACTTTCTGTTGAACCACGACAGCACCATCCCGTTCCCGTTCCCGTTCCCGATCCACCGGTCACCGTAGCAACCGCGACGGCACTCGGTCCCCCCAGGCGTTAAGGATGTAAGGATTGGAGACGCGCACATGTCGGGCAATGTTTATGACTTCCTGCATGGCCAGTGGCGGGGCTACAAACGCCGACTCCACCAGGTCTGTGTGGTCAGTCACGCGCGGGCCTTGCTGGACTGCGTCTGTGATGGCTGCTCAGGCGGGGACCCCGCACACCTGATCCAATGTGTCACGACCTGGATCAACTGCGTGGTCGGGCGGGACCTGGAGGAGCGCAGCCAGGCCCCGGGAGCGGACCCATGCTGGGGGCAGTGCCTGCGCCTCTTCTACAGTCCGGAGCGGATGGCCCGGCAACTTGCGCGCAGCCTTGAGCCGATGTGCGCGGCCTGGTGCCAGGGCACGGACGCGCACGCGCGGGCGATCCTCTGGAACACACTGTCACACTATTTTTTCGAAGCCCGGTTCGATGTCGATGGTCCCACCGGGCAGCATCGGTTGCGCAACTGGGTGCGCATCCAGCACCTGTTGGTCGTAGTGAGCGGTAATGTGGAGCGGCAGGCCGCCGGCCTGCCGGGTGCGGAGCGCATAAAGACCCTGGGGCAACTGGAAGACCCCGCCTGGCTCGCGGCCGCCATCCTCGCGGAGTCCCGGCGCCCGGGTGCGCGCTATCGGCTCGATGACGTCACCACCGTCGCGGGCGTCCTGTCTTATCTTTATGAGTTCCTACCCCCCGCGGATATAGGCGATGTGGAACATATTCCGGCAGGCGACGGGCCACTGCCGCCCGATCTGCCCGATACCATCGCCTATTATGTTCATCATCCGGCGAGCCCCGCGGGACTGACCGCACCCGAGCGGGCCGCGTTGATCCTGGAATATTGGACCGAGGTACCGCCCATGTCCGACCGCGTCTTTCAAGACACCTACGGCCATACCCGCCAGACCCATCGCAACCGCGTCGCCGCCGGGGTCCGCAAGATCGCCCCCTGCGTGCGCCGCGATCTGGAATCCTGAGGTAGCACATGATGAACCAGGGGCAAGCACGACTGACCCAAGACGTCCTGAACGCCATCGCGGCGACGGACCCGGAGGATACGCAACGGCTTGCGGATGAGCGCCTGCGGGCAGTGATCGATGGACGCCAGCCCCTGACACCACCCGAGCGGCGGCTGCTCGCCCGCTCGGCCGCTACCCGTGACCGCCTGGCCTGGTTGCGCCACCTCACGCGGGCGCAGGCGCTGGCGGCCTGGCAGGCACAGGCACTCGGCCCCCAGCCGCTCCAGTTGCTGGCGGCGGCGGACGAGACCCCGGCCGTGGCCCCCGTGCAGTTGGTCGGCGAGCATTACAGCGTTGCGTTGATTCCGGTTGATCTGGAGGGCCTGACCTGGCGCATCGCCGTGCAGATCGCGCCGCCGCTGATCGCCGCGACCCCCGGCGGCTTCCAACTCCTCGACAGCGAGGGCCTGGTCTGGCTGGCCGGACACCCGGATGCCGCCGGTGAACTGGTGGGCTTCTGGCAACGAGAAGAACCGTTGTGGCAACGGGTCCATCGCGTCCGTCTGGAACTGGTGCCGCAGTGACCAAACGGCCAGACCCGCCTAATGCGTTGATCTATTTCCCGCTGGCCGGCGACCTCGAGCAGGGCCTGGCCGCGGTGCGCGTCATCGATTGGGGTCAGCTCGGGTCTTACACACGGTTGACCCAGGCTGGCCCCCGTGCGCATGAATTGCACAAGGACGACGAGATCGAAGGCACGATCCGCAGCGAGCGCCTGTGCGGCGGCTGCCGGTCGGGCGGCGCCACCGGGCAGCTGATGGTGGAACTGGTGGTGGCCGATGGGGCGCAGATCTGCGGTGCGAGCTATACCCTGGCCCTGGCGCTGGCGGATCGGATCGCCCGTGGCTGCCTCCCCCGGCTTGCGGGCCGGATGGTCATCGCCAGCGGTGTGGTCAAGCGCGACGGCGCGATTGCGGCGGTCGGGCGGATGGACGAGAAGCTCGCGGCGCTCGCCTGTGAGCTGACGCGCCGCCCCCTTGCCGCCCCCCTGCTGGTCCTGGCGCAAGACACTCTGGACGCGCTCACCACCGACGAGCGGCAGCGGTTGCAGGGTCTGATCGCCGCGGGCGTGCAGTGTGAGGGAGTCGCGGCCCTGGCCCACATGGGGTCGGACTGGCCCCCGGAGACCGCGCCGGGGCCGGACTCGTGGTGGCGCCGCCTGCTGACAAGTTGGCGACGCTTGGCGCGTCAGCCGGTGCCGGCGGTGACCACTGCACGCGGCCGGAGTTGGCGTGTTCGGGCGGCGGTCTTGGTGATCGCCCTGATCGGCGGTCTATTGGTCCGGCCGCCCATAGGCTGCGACAGGCTGTCCACGGACCCCGCCACCATTGAGCGCTGCTGGGCGCCGCGGCCGGTGATCCTGCGGGCCGACTGCGCGGTGCAGCACCAGAGCGGTGAGCGCACCCCGCGGCACTGTCCGAGCGGTACTTTTCTCTCCGCGGAGGATGGGTTTTCGCTGGAGGTCAGGCCAGCCGCGGCTGGTTGGCTCTATGTCTATTATTTGGATGAGGCGGGTGGGGTGTTGGAGGACCTGCGGCCGAACCGCAAGCCCTGGCCAGTGCTGGCGGGTCAGACGCTACCGCTGATACTCCCCGGTCGGATCAGTTCGTCGGCCGGCCGCCCCGCAAATGGGCGCTTTTTTGCCGTGCTCACGCGGGAGCCGCTGCCGGCCCTGGAAGGCGCGCCCGCCGCGGACCTCAAGCAGTTCCTGGATGCTGTGGCCGACGAATTCGTGTTGTGCGGCGACCCCTAATGAACGCACCCAGAGATCAGGAAAGAGCCATGACTGTTCGACCCGCGCCGCATCGTTCCCTACCACGGAACCCCGGTACCCCGATACTCGCCTGCTGTCTCGTGCTGGTGCTGAGCCTTTTGCTCGGTCACCCCCTGGCGCAAACGGGCGGTGCAAACGGTATGTGGCGCCTTGCCGCCAGGGATGGACAGAGCTTCGCCATCGCACCGGACGGCGGCCTGTGGGCCTGGGGGGCCAACGGGCAGGGCCAGCTCGGTGACGGCACGCGCATCGACCGCTTGATTCCAGTGCCGGTCCTGACCGGGGTCGCGGCCGTCGCCGCCGGTCAATTTCATACCGTGGCCCTGAAGACCGACGGCAGCCTGTGGGCCTGGGGGGTGAACTACCGTGGCGAAGTCGGCGACAACAGCGACGTGTACCGCCAGACTCCCGTCCCGGTCATGACCGGGGTCGCTGCCGTGGCGGTGGGGGCTCATCACAGCCTGGCGCTGAAGACCGACGGCAGCGTCTGGGCCTGGGGTGCCAACGAACGCGGACAGCTCGGGGACGGCACCACGACGTATCGACGGGCACCGGTCCAGGTGCTCACCGGCGTGGCGTCCGTGGCTGCCGGCGGTTGGCATAGCCTCGCCATCAAGACCGACGGCAGTCTGTTGGCCTGGGGGATCAACGATTACGGCCAACTCGGTGACGGTACTCACCTGGATCGGTCGCGTCCGGTTCAGGTTCCGCTCGGGGGGCTGGCGGCCGTGGCCGCGGGCGCTTGGCACACCCTGGCGCTCAAGACCGATGGCAGCCTCTGGGCCTGGGGGGAGAACAGCTTTGGCCAACTTGGCGACGGCACCACCATCGAGCGCACCAGCCCGGTGTCGGTCACGACCGGGGTCGCGGCCCTGGCGACCGGTTCTTTCCATAGCCTGGCCATCAAGACCGACGGTAGTCTCTGGGCTTGGGGGTGGAACCAATATGGCCAGCTCGGTGATGGGACCGCGACGGATCGGTTGACTCCGGTCCAGGTCCGCACCGGGGTCGTGGTCATGGCGGCCGGGACCTATCACACCCTGACCATCGATACCCAAGGCGTGTTCCGGGCCTGGGGGTGTAACGAACGGGGGCAACTCGGCAACGGCCGGACGACGGGTTTGACCGGCCCCATCGAACGCTTCCCCTCGCCGTTCAATCCATATGATATGCAGAGGATTGCCGCCGATGAGTCGCACAGCCTGTCCATCGAAACCGACGGTGTACTCTGGGTCTGGGGCTACGACGCGGATGATCCGCCCGGCGCGGGTACCAACAAAGGGGGGGCACGGCGGCTACTCCAGGTCCGCAACCGGGCCGCGGGGGTGGCGGTTGGCTGGCGGCATGGTCTCGTCATCCAGACCGACGGGAGCCTCTGGGCTTGGGGGTGGAACCGCTACGGCCAAATCGGCGATGGCACGACCGCGAAACGCGCCAGCCCGGTGCGTGTCCTCGACGCTGTCGGCGCCGTGGCGGCCGGGACCTACCATAGCCTGGCCGTCACGCTGGACAACCGTCTGTTGGCCTGGGGGAATAACTGGGACGGCCAGCTCGGCGACGGCACCACCATGGATCGCTTGAGCCCGGTCGCAGTCCTGAGCGGGGTGGCGGCCGTGGCGGCCGGTTCGAGTCATAGCCTGGCGCTGAAGACCGACGGCACCCTTTGGGCGTGGGGCTGGAACAAGTATGGCCAACTCGGCGATGGCACGACCACCGATCGATCGACTCCGAAGTTAGTAATGGGCGGCGTCGTGGCCGTGGCGGCTGGCTGGGGACACAGCCTGGCCCTGAAGGAGGACGGCACCCTCTGGGCCTGGGGGCATAACGCCTATGGCCAACTCGGCGACGGCACCACCACGGATCGGTTGCTTCCGGTCCAGGTCCAGATCGAGCGCAAGAGCAAGGTCAAGGCGGTGGCCAGCGGCTATTACCACTCGTTGGCCCTACAAACCGACGGTACCCTCTGGGCCTGGGGGGACAATGAGTATGGCCAGCTCGGTAACGGTCCCGTCTCCTATCGTGCGATTCCGACCTTTGTGATGGGCGCCGTCGCGGCGATGGCGGGCGGGATGTACCACACGGTGGTCCGCAAGATCGACGGCGACATCTGGGCCTGGGGACGCAACCGGCGCGGTCAGTTGGGCGACGGGTCGACGATCGGTCGGCCCAGTCCGGTCCGGGTAATCGCGATTCCGCAGAGCGCTGGCGGCTCGCCCCCCTGAGGGACCCAGGCCAGCCACCCCCGCCTGCCGCGTTCGGCCGCATCGCTTAGGTCCGTCGTTCCGGCCGGATGCCGGAACCCAGCGCCAGGGATGGCCAGCATCAACCTCCACATCGGGCGTTCCTACGCGCCCACCAGCCGTTTCCCGGCCGCCGGGTTTTGGCCTGCGCATCCACCGCCAAGTCCCGGTCAGGGATCACCCCGCTACGCTCGCTCCGCTTTTTTTTTGGCTTTTGTCACCCTGCCCCCCGGGCAATAGGGGATGACGACAGCCGTTGCAGGTATCCGCCAACGTCCGCGTCCGCCGCGCTCACTGGTGAAGCCGCGCGGTTGCCTGATCGCAAGCGCATATCAAGAAGCGAGCAGAGCCCATGAACATCAATGTCAGTATCACTGAGACGATGTCCCCGGATGCGTGCGTGGTCGGCCCGGTCGGCGCCAGCAAGTCATAGGACACACTCAACCGCCCGGTGCTCCGATGCCGAGCCGGAGTCGGTCGTTCTACTGACTCGCTTGTGGTAATTCCGCCGATTCGCCGTTGTCTCTCTTATTGCATAGTCGTTACCAGGGGTGGCGGCTGTGCTGACCTGCCGATCACCCCGAGCTTGATGATGGACTTTGAAATGGGGGCTGTCGTGATGATTCAAGACGCCGGGGCCAATGGCCCAGAATTGCTCCAAACAGGCCGCACGGGCGGTGGCTCGGGTGCCGGACCGCAGCCAGCGCGTGCGCCGGAGCACTGCTGCTCTCCAGTCGCGGCAGCCGGGGCCGACGAGCGACTGTTCTCGATCGAGGCATCCTACAACCCGCACCTCCTGCCGGGGGCGACCCGGCTCGAGGTGGTCCTGACCCTCAGCGCGGCACTTCCCGACTCCCGCGCCGCCGATCTGGACCAGGTCAGGCTGCGCCTTGAGCCCCCCCGCGGTTGCCGCATCACCCGCGTCCAACAGCAGTCCCCGGAATACGTCGAACTGATCGGGCTGGGGGGCCCGGCCGGCGGTGCCATTGAGGTCCCCTTGGGCACCTGGGGGAACGAGTCGCGCGACTATTTCGTGGTGGCTGAATTGACGCCTGCGGAGGCGGGCGAGGAGGCGCTGGCCTTCTGGCTGCAAGTTCTGTGTGTGCACCGGGGTGCGCAGACCGCGATCGACGGGGGGCGGGTCATTGCGGATTGGACCGCCGACCTGGCCTTGGCCGCCCAGGTCGATCCCCGGGTGGCCTATTGCAACGCGCAGCAGGAGTTGGCCGAGTCGATCCGCGATGGCTTGGGGGCCAGGTGCCGAGGGGAACTGATGCTGGCCACGCTCCTGCTCGGGCGGGCGGTGCAGATCAGCGCGGCCTTGGGCAACGCGGCGGTGATCCGGAGTCTGGAGTCTGTGGTGGAGATTTTGAATGCGCCGGAGGGGACGGTGCGGTTGCGGCCCGGGGGCGCCCTGTTGGATCTGGAGATGCCACGGAGAAACGCCGACCAGTGCATCTGACCGGTGGGTCTCAATCACCGCGCCGACGCGCAGGTGCGGTCCTGCCGAAAGACCTCCGACGGCTGCAATAGTTGAGGGTGCAGTGACAGGAGTCCCTGGCCGCCTTGCGCCGTCCGACCGATCCTCGCTGGTTCACTCCGCTGGACCCTCCTTGGTCACACCGCTTCGGGATTGGGCAAGTACTTCGCGTATCGGTCGTTCTGCCTGTTGGTTTTTGTCACCCCGCCCCCCGGGCAATAGGAGATGACGGTCGCCTCCTCGCGGTCGGTGGTTGCTCCTGCCCCGTAGGAGCGGCCACCCGGCCGCGACGAGTCGCCGCAAGTCCCGGCAACTGGAGCACTGAGCGGCGCCAGCCGCCGGACTGGCTGTCACGGCCGGTGGTCCGATCCACCGAACCGATTCACCGAAAATCAACGAGCACAATGAGGGGAAAGCGCCATGAGTATCCGATCTGTTTGGCGTCGATTCACACCGCGGCCCTGGCATGCCGGGGCCATCGCCTGCTGTTGCGTGCTGGTCCTGAACCAGGGGCCGGGCTCGCTGGCGGCGACCACCGCGACCGCCGTGACCACGGACGCCGTGGCGCTGACGAGCACGGTGCCGGCGAGCGATGCGGACCTGCGCGAGCGGGTCGCGCGCGATGGGTGGGTCCGGGTGCAGGTGGACCTGGTGCAGCCGGCCAGCGCCGCCGCACCGCCGGACCCGATCCAGACGACACTCCTGCAAACCGACCTGGATCAGGCGGCGCAGGACCTGCTGTTCGCCTTGCCTCCCGATTCTTATAACCTATTGTTGCGGGTGCCGGGCTCATCCAGCTTCACCCTGCGGGTCGATGCCGCCGGGTTGGATGGGCTGCTGGCCTCGCCCCTGGTGGCGGCGGTGGCGGCGGCGGGCACTGCCGATATGGAGCGGATTGCAGCAGGTAGCATGTACAGCCTGGCCATCAAGCCCGACGGCGACCTCTGGGCTTGGGGGAATAACTGGTTTGGCAAGCTCGGTGACGGCACGGCCACGGATCGCTGGCGTCCGGTCCAGGTCCTGACCGGGGTCGCGGCGGTGGCGGGCGGGGCCAACCACACGTTGACCCTCAGGACCGATGGCAGTCTCTGGGCTTGGGGGGGAAATGATTTCGGCCAACTCGGCAACGGTACCACCTCGAATGACTCGTATACTTACCCGAGCACGCCGACCGAGGTCTTGACCGGGGTTGCGGCGGTGACAGCTGGTCATATTCACTCGCTGGCCATCAAGATTGACGGCAGCCTTTGGACTTGGGGATATAACAAATTCGGTCAGCTCGGCGACGGCACGACCACGGATCGCTCGAGCCCGCTCCAGGTGCTGACTGGGGTCGCCGCCGTGGCGACAGGTGGTTACGGGCACGCTTTGGCCATCAAGACCGACGGGAGCCTCTGGGCCTGGGGAGAGAACACGTATGGCCAGCTTGGCGACGGAACGCACACAACTCGATTGGTTCCGGTCCCCGTCATGAGCGGCGTCGTGGCTATTGGGGCGGGTTGGGGCTATAGCATGGCGCTGAAGACCGACGGTAGCCTGTGGGCTTGGGGTCATGGCCTACTTGGCGACGGAAAGACCACGGATAGCCTTAGCCCGATTCTGGTCCTGAGCGGAGTCACGGCCGTGACGACCGGTGTTTCTCACACCCTCGCGATCAAGACTGACGGCAGCCTCTGGGCCTGGGGATCGAACGGGTTTGGCCAAATCGGCGACGGCACGACCACGAATCGCTTGAGTCCGGTGCATGTCATGGACGGGGTCTCGGCCGTGGCGGCGTCCACTAGTTCTCACACCCTGGCAATGAAAACCGATGGCAGCCTCTGGGCCTGGGGGCGTAACGTATTTGGCGCACTCGGGGACGGCACGGCCACCGATCGTTGGACCCCGGTCCAGGTTGTTACTTCATCCACCGACTTCGTGGTCACCTCCCTGGTCCAAGAACCGACCAGCCCCACCGTCGCCGGTACCTTCAGCGTCGCGGTCACTGTCCAGAACCGGGGTACCGCGGCCGGGACCCCGGGAACGCTTCAAGTCTGGGCCGACCAGGCCGGCACGCAAAGCTGCGGTGCCACGGGTGATCAATCCGCGACCCTGACAAGCCTGGCGCCGGGCGCCAGCCAGACGGTCACGATCAAGGGCCTGCCGGCCGGTGCCGCCGGGGCCAAGACCCTGCGCGCCTTCGTTGACAGCGCCTGTGTCACCGCAGAGGCCAACGAGGCCAACAACCAGTCCACCAAGACCTACACCACCGTCAACGACGTCACCCTCACCCTGGCCAAGGCCGGCACCGGGTCGGGAACCACCGGCGGCGGCGGGACCTATGCCTACAACACCCAGGTCACGCCTAACGCGAGGGCGGCGCCGGGTTCGACCTTCACCGGCTGGACGCCAGCGCGTTGCGGCGGTGCCTTCAGGCTCACGGCTGACGCCACCTGCACCGCCACCTTTGCCGCGGGCCCCGACTTCGTGGTAACCGATGTCGTTCTGATGCCCGCCAGTCCGCTCCCGCGCGGCACCTTCAGTGTCGCCGTCACGGTGAAAAACGAAAGTCAGTCGGTCGGGGCGCCGGGAAGGCTCCAGGTGTGGGCCAATCAGGCAGCCACGCAAAGCTGCCGCGCCATGGGTGATCGCTCTGCGCTCCTGCCGCCCCTTGCGCCGGGCGTCAGTCGCACCTTCATGCTCAGCGGTCTGCGGGCCGGTATGGCCGGTATGGCCGGGGCCAAGACCTTGCGTGCCTTCGTCGACAGCGACTGTCTGACCGCGGAGGCCAACGAGGCCAACAACCAGTACACCAAGACCTACACCAGCTTCAATGACGTTACCCTGACCGTGGTCAAGGCCGGCACCGGGTCGGGAACCATCGGCGGCGGCGGGACCTACCGTTACAACACCCAGGTCACCCCCTCTGCGCGCGCCGCGCCCGGCTCGACCTTCACCGGCTGGACGCCGGCGAGTTGCGGTACCGCCTTCGCGCTCAGCGCCGACACCACCTGCACCGCTACCTTTGCCGCGGATAATCCGGGATCGGCGCGCAAGGGCATGACCTGGGGCAGCGCGCACGACAATGCTCTGGGTATCGACCGCATCGGATGCGGTACCTACTGCGACGCCTATAAGGGTGAGACCTCCTGCTCGGTCGCGCTGCCGGTCCTCTGTTTAAAGGTCGATGGTTCACCGCGCCCGAACTATGCCGTGCCCACGAGCTGTCCGGGTGTGGCCATGACGTGCGACTACTATAACGGCTGGGCAGAAGGCAAGACGGCTGCCACCGTACCGACGGCGGGTACCAGCCTGAACTCAGTCACCGCCGGTGACGCCCTGTGCCAAAGCCAGTTCGGTGCAGGCTGGAGGATGGCGGAGTTCCACGACGGGAGGCGGCTTCCGGGCATGGGGCTGAACCGACTTTATGGAAGTGTCGGGGACTCCGCGAGTCCCTGGCCGACGACCGGTACGAGTCCCGGTGGATGGGCATTTTACGCCTATGGCAACCTGAGCCCGGATATGCGTTACTGGGTAAAGATCGACGGTCAACCAGCCAACTGCTGGAATTGACGCGGGGCGGGGCCACCATTGCGGTGGCCCCGTGCCATTCCCCTCGCCTCGCCCGTTTTAAACAATCGCCGCACGCCTCGGATTGCGCCTGCGCATCCGCTCTGTCCTTGCCCCCAAGTTCCAGCCAGGGATCACCGCTGTTTGTTCGCTCTGCCGTTTGGCTCTTGTTACCCCGCCCTCCGGGCAATAGAGGATAAAGGAGCGGATGAAGGCCACCGCCGAAGGGAATCGGCTCGTTCCGCGCCCGCCGCAATCGATTGCAAGGGGGCCAGGTTGCCTGGTCACGAGTGAACACAGAACTGGAGACAAACAAATGAACGTCAATGAAACTCCTGGTATCGGATCATCAGCCAGGGACTGCCAAGTGGACGCCGGCTTGCCGCTACTGAATTCGCGCGTGTTCTCGCGAAAATCGTCAATGTGTCTGCGGGCACTGCTTGCTGCGGAGCTCCTGTCCAGCGCGGCAGCGGTTGCCGACGTAGCCGTGAAGATCGATCCTGTGAAAAATTGCCTGGACACCTCCACCGGCACCTTTCCTTTCGTTGAGGCCGCCGTTGGCAACGACGGCGACACCGCACTGATCGGCGCGCCGCCGGTTTGGGGTCGGGATGAGCGGGCGCCGGGCGAGGTCTACACGTTTCGCTTTACCGATCGCTGGTCCAGCATCGCCGCCAGGGCCTAAACCTGTGGGCGGCGGATCAGTGTCCGCCCGTCGATCAGGAATACCAGCGCCAGGAACAGTGCGAGCAGTGAGAAGCCCACCGGCAGTGCACCCCAACCCATTCCACCGACCATCAGCCGACTCAGTGCATAGAGCGCCAAGCCCAGCACCAGATACCCGAAGACCCGTTTGAGGTCATAAGGGACCGGGTAGTAGCGCCGCCCCAGTACATAGGAGATCACCACCATCGCGCTGTAGCAAGCCAGATGAGCCCAGGCCGCGCCGGCATAGCCATAGCGCGGGATCAGTGTGAGCAGCACGCCGACCGTGATGCCCGCGCCGATCAGCGAGACCCAGGCCCCCATCAGGGTCCGGTCAGTGAGTTTGTACCAGATGGACAGGTTGACATAGATGCCGAGCAGCAGGTTGGCAAACAGCAGCACCGGGACCACGGTCAG
>CAILVI010000364.1 GCA_903837595.1 uncultured Thiodictyon sp. | reverse complement strand
TTGAAAATCCTCTATTGTTTCTGCTCTTCTAAATGTTAAGTTATCATTTTGCGACATTTGTTTATAATCTCCTGATGATGGGAATATCGGGCGAATATTATGCCGGGCGGGGACAGACCACATTCAATTACCTAAAGACGCAGCGCAAAGCAAAAGGGGCCACGCTCGAATGCATTTCAGGATGGCATAGCCGAAATTAACTCGAACTCTGGTCCCCTTATCGGGCACGCGCGCACGACTGCCCCAACTGCCCCAATGCAGACGCAGATGCGATGCAGGCTAATACAAGACCCACAACCCGTCAAGGCCACAGATCGCGTGCGACGAACCGCAAAGGGGGATATCCGGGTGGCGCCCGAATTCTAGAAACAGGTACTACTGGCGGCGACAGTGCGTGTTGTGCTAGCGTTGATCGGCAAAACGTCCATCACGTCAATCAATGCCGATGCAGCCCACCATGTTGGACCCAGACCAGCGGGTCCAGCGCATGGCCCGTCGGTTGCTGACCGCGGCACGGACCGCTCACCATCGCCTCACCCTGGTCCTCACCGGCGCCTCGGACTGGACCTTGGAAGCGGCGCGGGCCGCCGCCCGGGACTGCGGAGCGGACGCCCCGGTGTGGCTCAGTGACCGCCCCCTCGACCCTGCCGCCCGCCCACTCGCGACGGCCACCCAACTGCTGGGCGGGGAGTGCGACCTGCTAGTCTATGACGCCTGGTCCGGGTTCGACCCCGACGGCTTCGGGGCGGCCACCGGCACGCTGCGCGGCGGCGGGCTACTGACCCTGCTCTGCCCGCCGCTTACGGACTGGCCGGACCTGCCGGACCCCCAGGCCGGGCGCATCGCCCCCTGGCCCGGGAGCGCCGCCGCCGCCGTGCGCGGGCGCTTTATCGCGCGGCTGGTGCGGGTCCTGCGCAGACAGCCCGGAACCTGCATCCTCACGCAAGGCGGGCAGGAGGACCGCCTCGCACTCCCGCCACCGACCGCGGCCAACACCGGCGCCGCCAAGGCCGTTCGCCACCACCCGGACCAGGCCGCCACCCCGGACCAGGGGTTTGCCATCGCGGCCATCCTGCGGCACGCGCGCGGCCGAGCCCGGCGCCCACTGGTGCTCACCGCCCACCGCGGGCGGGGCAAGAGCGCCGCCCTGGGGATCGCCGCCGCCCGTCTGGCCGCCGCGACCGCTGAGCCCTACCGCTGCCTGGTGACAGCGCCGCGCCGCGCCGCCGTCACCGCACTATTTGAACACGCTGCGGCTGCCTGGCCGGAGGCACGCGCCGCCGGCAGCGGCCTCACCGCGGGTGAGCGGAGCATCGAGTTCATGGCGCCGGACGCCCTCTGCCAGGACCATCCGGACGCCGACCTGCTGCTGGTGGACGAGGCGGCCGGAATCCCTGCCCCGCTGCTGGCGCAACTGCTGGACCACTACCCGCGGGTGATCTTTGCGACCACGGTCCATGGGTATGAGGGCACCGGCCGCGGCTTCGACCTGCGCTTTCGCGCCACCCTGGACCGCCGCACGCCGCTATGGCGGGGACTCACCCTGGAGACCCCCATCCGCTGGGCCGTCGACGACCCACTGGAGGCCCTGGTTTTCCGGGCACTCTTGTTGGACGCCGCGCCGGCCACGGCCGTGGACGTGCAGGGTGTCGACGCAGCCACCTGCCGCGTCGAGCGGCTGGATCGCGACGCCTTAGCGGCCGACGACTACACCCTGGGCCAGGTCTTCGGGCTCCTGGTCCTCGCCCACTACCAGACCCGACCGCTCGATCTGCGCCTGCTGCTCGACGCACCCGCTGTTCGCGTCCTGGTCCTACGCGCGGGCGGGCTCATCGTCGGCACCCTGATCGCGGTGGCTGAAGGGGGCATGGCCGACCCGGACCTGTTGCAGGCGATCTATGACGGACGGCGCCGACCGCGCGGCCACCTGCTGCCGCTGACCCTGTCGGCCCATGCGGGGCTGCCGAATGCGCCGCGGCTCACCTATCTGCGGGTGATCCGCATCGCTGTCCACCCAGCACTCGCCCGCCGCGGCCTGGGCCGTCGGCTGCTGCGCGGACTGTTCCGGGAGGCCAGGGGCGAGGGGATCGACCTGCTGGGCTCGAGCTTCGGCGCCACGCCTGGCCTGATCGCCTTCTGGCGTGCCGCAGGCTATCGCCCGGTGCAGCTCGGCGCCAGCCGCAACGCCGCGAGCGGCGAGCACGCACTGGTCGTACTGCGCCCAGTGAGCGCCCGCGGTTGGGCCTTCCGAGCCGCCGCCGCGTCGAGGTTCGCCGACCGGCTGCCGGTGCTGCTGGCCGGACCGCTGCGGCGACTCGACCCGGCGGTGGCCGCGACCGTCCTCGCCGGAGCCGCGGCCGCGCCGGAAACGCAAGACCGCTGGGGGCCATTGGAACTGCGGTCATTCGCCGCCGGGCACCGCACCCTGGACGCCGCCCTACCCACCCTCGCCGCCCTGACCCGGCAGCGGCTCGGCCCCGCACTACGCGGCGGGCAGATCAACCCAAGCGAGGCGGCCCTGCTGGTGGCCGCCGCCGCCCAGTTGCGGCCGGTGGCTGAGTTGGTGGGGGTCTGCGGCGCCTTGGGGCAGGAGCAGGTGATCGCGACCCTGCGCGGCATCGTCGCCCGTCTACTCGAAAGCCTCGATCATCGTTCCGGCGCAAGCCGTCATTCCAGCCGGGACGCCGGAATTTCGATCTGCGACGTCAATCTCTCACCCAGCACGGATGCACAGAATCCCGCGGGGCAGCCGGAAGGATGATCGAGGCGCTCCCACAGAACCAGCGCTTTCTATTTCGCTTTTCGCCGTTCGGGACACGCGACATCAAATAAAACGTGGTCTGCCACTATTGCCCAGCAACCCGACGCGCCAGCGTCAAGTCGTTATGGCTCTAATTCGTTAATTCGTTCCGCAATACTCTTCTGGTCGATATGCGGTTTTATTATGGGCCATTGTCTAGCCGCGTCCTTGGCAAATAGTGCAACCCCCCCCAATGCCCCTGCGATTGCGGCAATGACAGCAGCAACCATGCCAGCCAGTTCTCCCTTCAAGATAACGATAAAAAATGCGACGACGAGTCCAGCCCACCCAGCAAGGTAGATGGCGGCCCGTTTTTTGGTCTGCCTGTGAATAACCCGCGGTTCGTCTGCCAGCAGAGCATCCAGCAGTTTTAAAATCTTAAGCTCTCTCTGTGAGTCCATGCGTTTAGACCTCTGATTGACGATCTGACGATAAACTGACGGATAGGTTATCACGCTCGGCCCCGAAGATCGCAATGGCGGAACCTCCTGCGGAGTTCCGCCCTAACGCAGGCTACATCGTGAGCCAACCACCACCACCCCGCTCGCGGGCACCCTGCCGGGCACCAGCGTCATCAAGGGGTCGGCGAGTCGCGCGCGGCGGCACGCGCCCCACCGGGGGTTGCCGCCAGTTGCGAGACAAGGCAAAACCTATCGTCGCAGTCGGAACTACCCATTTCAGCTGTGTCGGCGCGGCCTGTATCTTGGCAACCGTCGGCACACCAAAGCGTCGTCGGATCGCTCCCCCAGGTTCCAAAGACTCCTTCATGTGCTAAACGAAAATGGCAGACTCGCGAGCTAAAACAAGGTGAAGATCATGAGTGATAAAGAACTCACTACCCGTAGCAACCATGCGATGTGGCTGGCCATCGGTATTATGTTGGTTCCGCTGGTGCCCTACGCACTGGGCGGCGCGGGCGGGTAACTGCCGATCCCCCGCAGACGAAACCTCAAGACCTACGCGGCCCCGGCAGGAGCGGGGCCGCGAGCTGCTGGAAAATTCCTCGTTAGGCCCCCCGCGGAGCCTAGTGACCACGGGCAACCACAATAAATCGAAAAAAAGGCAATGGCGAGGCAACAAACCGGCCGGCGTCGAGCCATGCAGACACCCTTGTAATCCGCGCCCGACGCGCAATTTCCGGCATTACATTGACACCAGAGAAGCCTCATGAACCGTTCCGGCCTACGCCCCGCCATCGTCGCCGCACTCGTCTCCGCCGTGGCCGCCGCACCCGCTTGGGCGGACTGGACGCTTGACCCGACCCGTTCGCACCTGGCCTTTGTCTCCATCAAGGCCAAGGACGTGGCAGAGGTCCACACCTTCAACGAGATCAAGGGCCGAATCACCCCCGATGGGAAGGCCGATATCGCCCTGATGCTGGACAGCGTCGAAACCCTGGTCCCCATCCGCAACCAGCGTATGCGCGAGATGCTGTTCGATACGGCCGACTACAAGGACGCCCTGTTCACTGCCAAGATCGATCCGGAGCGGATCAAGGCGATGGCCGTCGGTGAGATCGCCGACATCACGGCCGAGGGCACCTTGTCCCTGCACGGTCAGACGCAGCCAGTGACACTGGTCGTGCAGGCCGCGAAGGTCGCCAACAACACGCTGATGGTAGCGAGCGTCAAACCAGTGGTGGTGGATGCAGCCAAGTTCGGCATGACCGAGGGGGTGGAGAAGCTGCGGGAGGTCGCTGGGCTCGCGGCCATCAGCAACGCCGTGCCGGTGAGTTTTGTCCTGACCTTCGTCGACGAGGGCAAGTGATCCGCCGCGCGGATAAGCTCATGGCAACCGACTCGCTTCAAGACAAACCCTTCTCGCTGGCGTGCGAGGAGAACCAGGCGCCCATTTTTGAGATCATCGGCCCCCTGCTCCAGAAGGCCAGCCGGGTATTGGAGATCGGCAGCGGCACTGGCCAGCATGCGGTGTACTTCGCCGCCCGGCTGCCCCACCTGATATGGCAGACCAGCGATGTCCCGGCCCATTTGCCAGGGATCCGGCAATGGTTGGCGCAGGCACAACTCCCCAACCTGCCGGAGCCCCTGACACTGGATGTAACCGGCGACTGGCCCGCGGGTCCGTTCGACGGCATCTTCAGTGCCAATACCGCCCACATTATGGGATTGCCGGAGGTTGGCCTGATGTTCCAAGGCGTCGGTCGAATCCTGCCGCCTGGGGCGCCCTTCGCACTCTATGGCCCGTTCAGCGATGGCGGACGCCATACCAGCGAAAGCAATGCCCGCTTCGATGCGTCGCTCAAGGCCCGGGATGTGCGGATGGGGGTGCGGGATCTCGACGATCTGCGGGCGCTGGCGGATCGCGCTGGCCTGGAACTGCGGGCCGACCACCCAATGCCGGTCAACAACCGGACACTGGTGTGGTGCCGGCGCGACGCGCCGGGCTAGCGAGCACGTCGGGCACAGTCATGAGCGATGCGTTACAGGCCGCGGTTGCACGTCAACGCATGCTGCTGCGTGGGCGCCTGGCCAGCGTCCTGGCCCGCTTGGGGACCTCCTGTCGCGCTGACTGGGGCGACCGGGGGGCCTTGGAGCGCCTGCTCGGCGAAGCGCCATGAATGACACATTGAGCAGAATCAAGGGCGACCGGGGGGCCTTGGAGCGCCTGCTCGGCGAAGCCCTGCGGACGCTCCCCTACTGCAAGTATCTCTACCTGCTGGATCACCAGGCGCATCAGGTGACTGCCAATTGCTCCCGTGAGGGGGTCCTGCCCGAGAACCTTGGCCGCGACCGCAGCCAGCGCCCGTATCTGGCCGAGGCCTTGGCCGGCGCGCCCTTCTCCCTGTCCGCCGCCTATCTGAGCCGCAACCAGCGCCGACCGTCACTGACCGCGGTCGAGCGCCTGACCAACGCCGATGGCACCCTGCTCGGATTCCTGGGGGCGGACTTCGACCTGCGCGACCTGCCGCTCACCCGCGAGCTCTACCGCCAACCAGACCAATGGCTCCAGATGAAGGGGGACCCGGCCATCCGCGGCGGGCTGTTCTACCAGGAGCGCGTCGAAAGCCTGATGGACAGCCGCATCGACGCGGTGCTCGACCTCGTCACCGAACTGATACTGGCCCACGGCGTGTTCCATGCCAAGCTGCATTTCTCAAGCTCCAGGGCCACGCTATGGCTCTTCGACGACCCCTATCGCTACCGGGTGCTCGACTTCGAGGACCTGAACAACCCCGGCATCTGTCTCGCCTATCCGCGCCGCGACTATGCGGACGAGGCGATGATCCCGGCCGCGCAGGTGTCCACGGTCTTACGCGCCTTTCGCGACCTGCGCTTCATGGACGAGAGCATCTACCTGCGCGCCGGCTCGCTCAACATCATGAACGGCATAGTCTCGCTCATCTTCTCGTGCGACGGTTCACACTACATGCGCTGGGACGAGTTCCTGGAAAAGCGCCTGGACTTCTGGATCGGGGCCGGCGTATTTTGTGCCATTGGCGCGCCAGCCGAGGGCGATGCGAGTGGGACGGCCTGATGGGTTCTGCCCGCACCGGAAACCTGAAAACCACCATGGAGCCGGAGCATGCGCCCCATCCGCTGGAACAGCCGCTATCGCAGCGGTGACGCTGAGACCGACCGGCGCAACCGCGCCTTCGTCGATTGCCTGAACAGCCTGATCGACGCCGCTGGACAGCGTGAACATTGCCAGGAGTTGGAGGATGTCATCGCCCGGTTCAGCGCCGAGGCGCAGCAGCTGCTTGAGGCCCACCCGGCCGACAGCGACCTCAGTGCCGCGAGCGGTCGCCGCCTTCGCGCCTTGCTCCCCTTAAGCCCCTACGGCAGCGCCGCCTGCCGCCAGTGCGGCCTGTGCGACCTGGCCCAGCAGAGGATCGCGCAACACCTGGAAGCCCCGGCTCGGTGTCTGCTCATACAGTCGTAGGGTCCGCTGCGCGGACCAACGACCGCGCGGCTGGCGCGGTGGCCAGGATGATGACCAAGGCCGACCGTTCCTTGTCGGATCTACCGACACGGCAGCCGCTCAGCGCTCAATCAAGCTCAAGCCAGATCTCATTGCGGCGCAAGAACCAGGGCTTCCACGGCGGGTCATAGCGTGCCCACACCGGCTCGCCATGCCACTTGAGGCCACGTTGTGTGAGGATGCCTTGCAGCGTCTTCAAGTGATCGTGATAGCGACTCTGCGACCAGGTGCCGGAGTAGCGAATGACGGCGATCGTTCGCGCCGGCATCGCGCGCAGCGTCACGCGCGGGTCAGTTGGCTCAGGAAGGGTCTCCAGCGTCCATTCTTTGGGCATCGCGAACTGAACCAGGTAGCCGTCGACGCTGGCGCTCTGTGACACCGGCGCCGTCATCGCGATCTTAGTCGGCGTCAGGGCCACCGGCGCGGTCATCGCGATGCTGCGAGACCCTTTGTTCTTGCCGAAAATGTACCCTGCCAGGATGCGAAAGCCCTGGTTTCCAGCCTCATCGGCAGGCGCGTTGACGCGGGTTTCCGCCACCAGATAGGGCTCATAGTGGCGCACCTCCACGCTATCGTCCACGCGGTCCACGGTGTACGGGGGCTCTTCGATGGCCATGACATGACTCCAAACCAAGCAGAAGATAAGAGCAGAAAGAAACCGAAAACGGCTCATTGAGGTACCCCACTGGTGAAGCACACGCGATTGATCAGCGGGACCTTGATCGTCGTCGCGATCACCAAGGCCCGAAAACTGCCCCGGACGATGAAAGCCCCCCGTGGGAGCGGCTTCAGCCGCGACGAGCCTCCGCCCGCCTGCGAGCTCGCGTCGCGGCTGAAGCCGCTCCCACCGGATCCCAGCCTGACGCAGTGATCTGGTCGGCGATCTGCCGCATCAGGGCCAAAAACGCTCGCAGCGTCACGGTGGGCTCCTGGCTGTATATATGGCGCAACGCCAGCTGCAGCAACCGGGTCAGCACCTCGCCCTTGATCTGCGCGTTGGTCCGCGCGGAGATGTCGTGCAGAGCATACTTGGAGATTTCCAGGGTGGTGAGGTCGATCTCTGCCACTTGACAAAAGTACGGGTAAGCAGTAGCGTCATGCAAGATGATATTTTTGAGTGGGACGACGCCAAAGCCGCAATAAACTGGCGTAATCATGGCGTGGCGTTCGATTACGCGATTAAGGTTTTTCTCGATCACTTTGCGGTTGAGTGGATAGACGACCGCGAGAGTTACGGGGAAGAGCGTATCAATCTGCTTGGCATGTGCGACGGCGTTCTTCTCCATATGACCTATACCGAGCGCCATAATCGAACCCGCGTAATTTCGGCCAGAAGAGCGGAAAAACATGAACAAGACTACTACTACGGCGAAAATTCAATCTGACGGCAACGTCGTTGAAGTGCTGGAAGATGGCAGCGAGCGCCGGTTTGCGCAAACGCCTATGCGGCCCATGACAGCGGCGGAGATTGAGGCGGCGGCCATGGCCGACCCCGACGCACGACCGATGGCCGAGGACGAATTACGAAAGGCGCGGCGTATTCCCCGGATCAAGACGTTGCGCCGTGCCTTGTGTCTTACACAGGAAGAGTTTGCGGCACGTTATCATGTGCCGCTTGGAACGTTGCGCGATTGGGAACAAGGCCGCACTGAACCGGATCAACCGGCCCGGGCATACTTAACCGTCATTGCCCGCGATCCTGACGGGGTGCGCCGCGCATTGCAGCAATCACCCTTTTGATTTTGCTCTCCCATCCTACGCTGACGCGAGTGGTGGTCACCCGCTCGCGGCTACTCATCCGGCAAGCGTCCAATGTGGGCCGGTGGCTTGGCGTAACCCGGTCACAGTGCCTGCGGAGCATAGGGAGGAACGCTCCAGGCGGTGCTGACGTGTGGGATCATGGCAATGGCGAATTGCCCTGCGGACATCCGCCTTACAGCCCTGCTTACCAGTTAGTTTAATTTAGTCTGCCTCCTTGTGGTGGAAGAAGGTTGGCGGCGGGGCTGAACCGTTACCATTTCTTTAATAGCGGCGGGCGGGTACCGAGTGTTTGCCCCCAAACGATTTCGTGGTACGCACCCAATCCATTCAGCGGTTAGGCATCTCAGCGCGGCAGAGCGAGAAGGAAATTATCTGCCAGTTCGAATAGACGATCCGTGGGGTCTTCTCCGCCTTCCTTCATGTGAAGCATTTCGCAAATCTGCTCGTCGTCGACTATCAATATCAGCTTGCCGTGCTCGCGCATAGCACCTTGCGTCATCTTTATCGCATCAGCTTCCGCGCCGGCTCGACTTATGACAATCGCTACTCTGCGAAGACCGCGTTCAAGCAGATACTTCTCGGTCGTTAGTATTTGGCCTTGCTTGATCTTGGCAGTGTAGTTTTTGAACTCGAACAGGACGTATCTACTGTCTAAGTCGTGAAGCAGGAACTGCCAGAACTCAGTTGTCGGGCGAATTCGGCATACATAGTCGAAGCGGTTCAATCCGTCGTCTGTCCGCTTCTGGCGATGCCAGCCGTGAAGGTCGTTCGGGAACAGGTACCTCAGGATGCGATCACAAAGGCATTCATACTTGGACCAAGTAGTCTTACCTCGCTTGAGTGCCTTCAGTTCAAGGCACAGCTCTGTTCCCTTGGTGTCTTCCGGGAGACTTGCTACAGGCAAACGCTTACTGGTTTGAGTCGCTTCGGTTGGACTTACTGATGCGTCCGGTATTGTGGCTGGGTCAGACTCCAGCAGCGAATTTAGTTCGTCGAGCAATGCGGGATCCCGTGCCGCCAAGTTCAGGAGATCGACGCGATCGACAAAGGTGATGCTGAACTTTTCTTCAAGCGCCAAGCGTAGGGCCGGAGGCAGCTGGCAGGAGGCTACAAGCATTCCCTTCTGGGCGCCCACACTGATTCCTCTTGAGGCTAGACGCGACGCTGCCGATGCGAGTAAGGAGCCCTGGGCTCGCGCCGTTCGATAGAACTTCACCTCAATGGCCCAGGCCTCGTGGCCCAGCGTGGCAGTGAAGTCAAACCCCACGTCACGGCCACCGACTCCAGCTTCGTGAACTTCAAAGCTGTTGGCTTCAAGGATTCCTCGCACCAGTTGTTCAAACTGAAGAGCGCTGGAGGACATGGAAGCGATCATTTGAGATGCCTAAAGTGAAGCCTAAAGCGGCGCGCGCCGCTGATCAAGCAAAAGAGCAAAAGGGGCCAGGCTCGAATACGTTTCTGGACGGGAAGAAAATAGGGGGCGTACCACGATATTCTCCGCCGACAAAACTCCTTACGATACCGCGTTCGTAATCCAGACTTCTACCCTGTGTCAGAGTCGAGTCCCCATGAGTCGTCGCCAACGGCATTTGAGCCTTGATCATAAATCCAGCCATGACGATAAGCAAATCATTTGACGCGCGACTGTACGCCTTTGTCTCTTATCAGCGCAGGAGCTTTGACCTAGTCGCGGGGTGGCCAGACTTATGATCAAGGCCCGCACCGTGGTGCGGTCAACCGGATGACGGCCCCGCCGAGCGTCTACGTCACGGCCGAACATCCGCGTTGATGTCATCGCAAACCTGACATGCCGGACCCTATGCCGACCTCACCTCATCCAACAGCTCGGGGTGACGGTCGAGCACCTTGAGTAGCTTTACCAAAGCCAAAGACGGCTTGGTCTTGCTGGTCTCGAGCACGAGAACGCATTGACAGTCTGTCGACCAACCGCCGCAGGCGATTCGCGGTTTCGCGGTTAATTGCGAAGGGGCGTATTTTCGCGAGGATACAACGGCCCTTCGCGCCGTCGCCGACGGGCTGTCGGCGCTCCCGGGCGCGGCGGGGTTTGGTGTCTGCGAATACGCGCCCAGTCTCCGAAGCGGTGTCACGAGAGGCAGGGTGGCCGCAGTGATGATTGACGCCGCCGCTGATTACCAGGCGGCGACGATCTGGCTGGATGACGCGATGTTTGCGGGTCGGGCTGCCGATATGTGCGGGCCGCTACACCTACCAGAATCGCCTGGTGCGTATGATCAGCCTGCCGGCCCCGCCATCTCGGCATCATGGAGCGTCTACCACGCCCCACTCCCTGCGTCCAACAGGAACCGGTTGGCCCCTATGCCCCGCGTACGCAGGTACTCGGCCCGAAACTCGTCGGCCATGATCAGGGCCTCAATCTCGGTGGCGCCGCGGTAGACCTTGGCCACCAGCGGATCGGAATGCTCCCCCAGGTCGGAGCCGTGGGCGTTCAATACCTCCTTGAGGGCAGGCCAGTAGGGACCGTAGTCCCGATAGCGTCGAGGGCCCTTCTCCAGTCGGACCGCGGGTTTGTCATCCCTCGGGAAGTCAAAATACGCCCCGATTTACTCTGACTTCGATTGGTCATGGGCCAGCGTCCGGGTGGAGGCCCGACAGGGCTTGGCGGCCGGATCAAGGTTGACAGTGCCGCCCAGCGGGGGCTAGCGTTCCGCAACCACACGAGGAGCCCACCATGAGCGCGCGACCACAACCGCGGCCGACGTTGTACGAACAGCTTGAGGCCCTCCCCGAAGGGCTGACCGGGGAAATCCTCAACGGCCAACTCGACGCCCAGCCGCGCCCCAGCGGCCCGCATGGATTCACCGCCTCGTCGCTTGGATATGACCTGATCGGACCCTTCCAGCGGGGCCGGGGCGGTCCTGGGGGCTGGTGGATCATTGACGAGCCGGAACTGCACTTCACTCCGGCCACCGTCCCTCGCGGC
>CAILVI010000363.1 GCA_903837595.1 uncultured Thiodictyon sp. | reverse complement strand
GAGCTTCGGGCAGATGGCCCTGAGCAACGTGGTGCAGGGGCTGATCGCGGTCGATGAGCGACCGAGCCTGGTCAGTCTGCGCCATTACCTGGAAGGCGGTGCCGAGGCCCTGGTCGAGCGGGCGTTGCGGCGGCACTTTGCCGCGTGTCGGCCCGACTGGGAGACGGAAGCGGCAACGCAGCTCACCCGTGCCCGCGATGCCACTGCTCGGGTCAAGGCGCTGGTGCGCTATTACCGCGAGCGGGTGAGTAGCGAACACCCCTCGACCGTGCTGGACGGGCTGCTCGGTCTCTACGAACACGAGCAGGTCCATTTCTCCAAGATGGTCGCGAGCCTGATGCCGATCCTGAACATGCTCACGTCCGGGGACCTTCAGGGCCTGCTGTCACCGGAGGCGGGCGAGGTCGATGATCCGCGGCGCCTGACCAACCTGGCCGCGGTCATCAAGGCGGGCGAGGTGCTCTATGTCGGCCTGGATTCATTGTCAGACACCATGGTCGGGTCGGCCATCGGCTCCATCCTCATTGCCGACCTGGCCGCGGTTGCCGGTGATCGCTACAACCACCAGGGGCGCCCGAGTCCGGTGAACGTGTTCATCGACGAGTCGGCCGAAGTGGTGAACGATCCCTTCATCCAACTACTGAACAAAGGCCGTGGCGCCGGCCTGCGCCTGGTGATCGCCGCCCAGACCTTTGCCGACTTCGCCGCCCGCACCGGCAGCGAGGCCAAGGCCCGGCAGGTGCTCGGCAACATCAACAACCTGGTGGCGTTGCGCGTGCTCGATGCCGAGACCCAGGAATACGTGGCCGAAAGCCTGCCCAAGACCCGCGTGGTCAGCATCATGCGCTCGCATGGCAGTACCACCGACGCCAGCAACCCGGTGCTCTACACCGGCAACACCGGTGAGCGCGTGGTCGAGGAGGAGGTCGAACTGTTCAGCCCGGCGTGGCTTGGGCAGCTGCCGAACTTCGAGTACATCGCCAAGCTTTCGGGGGGGCGGATCGTCAAGGGTCGGCTGCCGATCCTGGGTGCGCTGCGCGGTCCAACTGAGGTGGTCGTCACGACGCCGGCCACTGAGGCAGGTGGCGACCCGCGACCCAAGGCGCCGCCTTCCGGACCGCAAGGGCCATCAGCTGCCGGCGAGTCTGCCGCGGACAGCCATGCGCCTGAGACGGACCCAATCGAAGCACAGACGACAAAGCACACACTGGAAAATGACATGGGAAAACGCTATCTGAACGCGGCCCTGAAACGCTCCCAACGCGACGCCCTGACGCAAGTCGAGATCGACTGGCCCGACAGCCGCGGGTTACTCGAACGCCTCGCGCTGGGGCTCTGGGCGGGTTACCCCACCGATGAGGCCCGCTACGCCCGCCTGCAGGCCATCGCCGTGGCCGCGATCAACGCCCACAAGGTCGCGAAGAAGGCCGGGGTGCCCGACCGCGAGCGCTTTGCGGCCTTCTTCGAGGCGATCATGGGGGCGCTGGCCGCGCCCGAGCATCCGGTCCTGGCACAGGCCATGACGGTCAACCAACGGCGCATCCTGGGCCGTCGGCTACGCGCCGTCCTGCCGGCGCCTGACCGGAACCTTGAACCTGCACCTGGTGCCCAGGATGCTTGACGACTCGCACGAGGGCAGCGACGGCAAGGGCATCTGGCTCTGGACCCTCGCCGCGGGCCTGCTGCTCTTCGTCATGGAGTTCATCCTGTTCGCCGCCCTGGTGCCGACCGACTGGGCGCGCCAGGTCAGCGTGCGGGAACTCAAGTCCCTGGTGGACGCCGTGGGACCCGAGCAGGCCGACATCATCCTCGACCGCGCGGTGCGCTGGTATCGGGCCTGTTGCGTGCGCACCGGCCTGGAGGCGTGGAGCTACCACGTCCTGGTCCCCGATCACCGGATGGCGGGGGCGGGGCTGGAAAAGTTGGCGGACAGCCCGGTCTGGCCCTGGCTCGCCGGCCGGGTGCATGTCGTGTGGTGGGCACTCGGGCAGGCCTGCCAGCGCCTGGCGGTCCTGCTCTTCTGGTGGCCGTTCAGCCTGATCCTGTG
>CAILVI010000362.1 GCA_903837595.1 uncultured Thiodictyon sp. | reverse complement strand
TCCTGATCGATGAGCGCCCCGAAGAGGTCACCGACATGGAACGTTCGGTCAACGCGGAAGTGGTCAGTTCGACCTTCGACGAACCGCCCGAGCGGCATGTGCAGGTGGCCGAGATGGTAATCGAGAAGGCCAAGCGGATGATCGAACACAAGCGCGACGTGGTGATCCTGCTCGACTCCATCACCCGGCTCGCGCGCGCCTACAACACCGTGATCCCCTCCTCCGGCAAGGTGCTCACCGGCGGTGTGGACGCCAACGCCCTGCAGCGTCCCAAGCGCTTCTTCGGCGCCGCCCGCAACATCGAGGAGGGCGGCTCGCTCACCATCCTGGCCACTGCGCTGGTCGATACCGGTTCGCGCATGGACGACGTCATCTACGAGGAGTTCAAGGGCACCGGCAACATGGAGATTCACATGGACCGGCGGATCGCCGAGCGGCGCATCTTCCCCTCCATCAACATCAATCGCTCCGGCACCCGCCGCGAAGAGCTGCTGATGCCCGCCGCCGAGCTCCAGAAGATGTGGATCCTGCGCAAGATCCTGCACCCGATGGACGAGCTGGCCGCCATGGAGTTCCTGCACGACAAGCTCAAGACCACCAAGACCAACGGGGAGTTTTTTGACTCCATGAAGGGGTAGGGCGCAGGACAAGGGATTGTCCGCGTCGTGGCTGTCGAGGTACCAGATGCGCTTTTTCACGACGGAAGGTCCGGTCCGTGCCGCCGACAACTACTGTCTGCCGCCCCTGCAACGCTGGGACTTGGACGAGGTCCTGGGGCTGATCGACCGGAAGAAATACTTCCTGCTCCACGCGCCGCGCCAAACGGGTAAAACAAGCTGTCTGTTGGCGCTGATGGAGTACCTGAACCAGGGGGACCGCTACCGGGCCGTCTATGCCAATCTGGAAGGTGCGCAGACCGCGCGCGAGGATGTCGCGCGCGGCATGCGGACCATCTGCGGCACCATTGAGGCGGCGGCACGGCTCTATATCGGCGATACCCGCCTGCACCCCTGGACGCAGGACGCTTGGCAGACGCGCGGCCCCGACGGCGCGCTGACCGGTCTGCTCGAGCACTGGAGTCTGAACAGTCCGGCACCGCTGGTGCTGATGCTCGACGAGGTGGACGCACTGATCGGCGACACCCTGATCTCACTGTTGCGCCAATTGCGCGCCGGCTATACCCAGCGGCCGACGGCCTTCCCGCAGACGGTGATCCTGTGCGGGGTGCGGGATCTGCGTGACTACCGGATTCATTCCAGTACTCAGGCGGCGATCATCACCGGCGGCAGCGCGTTCAACATCAAGGCGAAATCGCTGCGCCTGGGGGATTTCACGGCGGACGAGGTGGCCACACTGCTTGGGGAGCATACTGCTGAGACCGGCCAGGTCTTCACCCCCGAGGCACTGGTGCGGGTCTGGTATCTGACCCGGGGCCAGCCTTGGCTGGTCAATGCACTGGCCTATCACGCCTGCTTTGAGATGCCGGCGGGTCGCGACCGCACGCGGCCGGTGACGGTGGAACTGATCGACCAAGCCAAGGAGTATCTGATCCTCAATCGGGTCACCCATCTGGATCAACTGTCCTACAAGCTGCGCGAGGAGCGGGTGCGTCGCGTGATCGAGCCGATGCTGGCCGGGACCGAGATGGGGGTGGTGCCGGAGGACGACCGCCAGTACTTGGTGGACCTGGGGCTCTTGCGCCGCGACGGGGCCGGCGGGTTGGTGGTCGCCAACCCCATTTACCGCGAGGTCCTGCCGCGCGCACTGGCCGGCGGTCCGCAGGATTCACTGCCGCACATCAACTCGACCTGGCTCAATGCCGACGGCACGCTCAACCCCGCACACCTGCTCGACGCCTTTCTGGCCTTCTGGCCTTCTGGCGTCGGCACGGGCAACCGCTCCTGGGCAGCGCCCCTTATCATGAGATCGCTCCGCACCTGGTCCTGATGGCCTTCCTGCACCGCGTCATCAACGGCGGCGGGACCCTGGAGCGGGAATATGCCATCGGCTCCGGGCGCATGGACCTGTGCTTGTCTTACGGGCCGCTGACGCTCGCGATGGAACTCAAGGTCTGGCGTGACGGCGCCCCGGACCCGCTGGCTGAGGGGCTGGCTCAGTTGGACGGCTATCAGGCTGGTCTGGGGCTCGACTGGGGCTGGCTCATCATCTTCGACCGGCGCGCCGGTCAGCCGCCGATCGCCGAGCGCACCGCGAGCGGGGAGGCGCAGAGCCCCCAGGGTCGGCGCATTGCTGTGGTGCGTGCCTGACGCCGCGCGGCACCCGCGAATCTGGACCAACCGCCCCCCTTCCGTTACCCTCAGCACACGATGACCCGAAAGCTATTTGTCCAAACCTACGGCTGCCAGATGAACGAGTACGACTCCGCGCGCCTGGCGGACGTGCTGCGCGAATCCCATGGCCTGGTGCTGACCGAGCACGCGGAAGACGCCGACGTGCTGCTGCTCAACACCTGCTCCATCCGCGAGAAGGCGCAGGAGAAGGTGTTCTCCCAGCTTGGGCGCTGGCGGCCCTGGAAGGTGGCGCGCCCCGATCTCGTGATCGGCGTGGGCGGGTGCGTGGCGAGCCAGGAGGGGGAGGCGATCCGTACCCGCGCCCCCTATGTCGATCTGGTGTTCGGTCCCCAGACCCTGCACCGCCTGCCGCAGATGCTCGACGAGTTGGCGGCGGGTCGGCAGCCGCTGGTGGACGTGTCCTTCCCGGTGGACGAGAAGTTCGACTGCCTGCCCGCGCCACGGGCGGACGGCCCGACGGCCTTTGTCTCGGTGATGGAGGGTTGCTCCCGGTTCTGCACCTATTGCGTGGTGCCCTACACCCGGGGTGCAGAGGTCAGCCGGCCCTGCGCCGATGTGCTGGCGGAGGTTGCGGCGCTGGCCGCGCAGGGGGTGCGGGAGGTCAACCTGCTGGGCCAGAACGTCAATGCCTACCGGGGGCGCTTGGACGATGGGGGCGTGGCGAACCTGGCGGCACTGATCCGCCAGGTGGCTGCCATCGACGGGATCGAGCGTATCCGCTTCACCACCAGCCACCCCCTGGCCTTCTCCAAGTCACTGATCGATGCCTACCGGGAGGTGCCGGAACTGGCGAGCCTGCTGCACCTGCCGGTGCAGTCGGGCTCCGACCGCATCCTGGCGGCGATGCGGCGCGGCTACACGGCCCTGGAGTTCCGCTCCAAGATTCGGGCGATCCGAGAGGCGCGCCCCGATATTCTGATCTCGTCCGATTTCATCGTCGGCTTCCCCGGCGAGACCGAGGCTGACTTTGCCGCGACCCTGGCACTGATCGACGACTGCGCCTTTGATCTGAGCTACAGTTTTATCTACAGCCGCCGCCCCGGCACCCCGGCGGCGGACTACCCGGACGATTGCCCGCCGCAGGTCAAGAAGGAGCGCCTGGCCCGCCTGCAACAGCGCATCGAGTCCAACACCCGCGGCTACAGCGCGGCGATGGTGGGTACGGTACAGTCCGTCCTGGTGGAGGGGCCGTCCCGCAAGGACCAGGCCCAACTCTGCGGGCGGACCGAGAACAATCGGGTAGTCAACTTTGTGGGCGCCCCCGACTTGATCGGCCGCTTCGTCGACCTGACCATTACCCAGGCGCTGCCCAACTCGTTGCGCGGTGTCCTGGCCCCAGCGGCCCGTGTCCGGTGACACTTCAATCATCCATCTGCAATTAGAAATCTGAAATTCTTGTCTGCCCAACCTCAATCACTCGATTTGGAACTGGCCCCCGCGGATAACCCGCGGCTGGCCAATCTCTGCGGACCCTTCGAGCAACACCTGCGGCTGATCGAGCGGCGGCTCGGCATCGAGATCAGCAACCGCGGCATGTCCTTCCGGCTCATCGGCGAGGGGGCGGCGGTGCGCCTGGGGGACCAACTCCTGCGCGACCTCTATGCCGACACGCGCGACGAGGTGTTGAGTCCGGAGGCGATCCATTTGTCACTGCGCGCGCTCGGCGCGGACGACCTGATGGGGGCCGTGGAGAGCCATCTGCCGGAGCTGGTCATCAAGACCAAGCGCGGTCTGATCAAGGCGCGCGGGCCCAATCAGCAGGAATATCTGCACGCCATCGCCCATCACGACATCGCCTTCGGGGTCGGCCCGGCGGGTACCGGCAAGACCTATCTGGCGGTGGCCTGCGCGGTGGAGGCGCTGGAGTCGGATCGGGTACGACGCCTGTTGCTGGTGCGTCCCGCGGTGGAGGCGGGCGAGCGGCTCGGTTTCCTGCCCGGGGACCTGGCCCAGAAGATCGATCCCTATCTGCGTCCGCTCTATGACGCGCTCTTTGAGATGCTCGGCTTCGAGAAGGTCAACAAGCTTCTGGAGCGCAACGTGATCGAGGTGGCCCCGCTCGCCTATATGCGCGGGCGCACCCTCAACGACGCCTTTATCATCCTGGACGAGGCGCAGAACACCACGCCCGAGCAGATGAAAATGTTCCTGACCCGCATCGGTTTCGGCTCCACCGCCGTCATCACCGGTGATGTGACCCAGGTCGACCTGCCGCGTGGTCAGCCCTCGGGGCTGCGCCAGGCGGTGGAGGTCTTGAGGGACGTGGACGGCATCAGCTTCACCTTTTTCAATGCCCGTGACGTGGTGCGCCATGCGCTCGTGCAGCGTATCGTTCATGCCTACGAGGCGTTCGACCGGCCCGAGCCGCTGGGGCGGCCCCACAGCAGCCCCGGCCCGCGACGGCCGGGCGCCGACGTCCCTGCCCCCGCGGGTGGTGAGCCAAGAGATGAGGATGTGCCCGCAAATGAACCTTGATCTCGATCTGCAGGTGGCCACCGAGGCGCCCGACGTGCCAACGGAGTCGGACTGTGCGCGCTGGGCCGCCGCCGCCCTGGAAGGTCGCAAGGCGCGAGCGATGCTGACCATCCGCATCGTGGACGAGACTGAGGGGCAGGCACTCAACCTGCAGTACCGGGGTCAGGACCACCCGACCAATGTGCTCTCCTTTCCCTTCGAGGCGCCGCCGGGGCTGCCCGGGATGGAGGAGGTCGACGACCTGCTCGGCGATCTGGTGATCTGTGCCGCGGTGGTGCGCCGCGAGGCCCAGGAGCAGGGCAAGCCGCAAGCCGCCCACTGGGCCCACCTGGTGGTCCACGGCGTGTTGCATCTGCTCGGTGAGGATCACCTCATCGACCTTGATGCAGAGCGCATGGAGGGGCTGGAAACTGTCATCCTGGGCCGGTTAGGATTCCCGCCACCCTACGCGGAGACCCCCTGATATCCCATGACCCGCGATCGATCTATCGACGATTCACCTCCGCGTAACTGGTTCGACCGGTTGACCCAGCTGTTCGGGAGTGAACCACAAAATCGCGAGCAGCTCATTGAGCTGCTCAAGGATGCCAAGAGTCGCGCCCTGTTGGACACGGACGCGCTCAGCATGATCGAGGGCGTGCTCCAGGTCTCGGAGCTGCGGGTACGCGACATCATGATCCCGCGGGCCGAGATGGTCTATGTGCGGCGCGAGGACCCCCTGGAGCGGGTACTGGAGGTGGCGGTGAAGTCGGCCCACTCCCGCTTCCCGGTCATCGGCGACGACAAAGGTGAGGTGGTGGGCGTCATGCTCGCCAAGGATCTCCTGACCTTCTGCGTGGAGAATGGGCGCCGCCCATTCAACATCCGCGACCTGCTGCGCCCCACCGTCTTCGTCCCCGAGAGCAAGCGGCTCAATGTGCTCCTGAAGGAATTCCGCGCCAGCCGCAATCACATGGCCGTGGTGGTGGACGAATACGGCAGTGCCGCGGGCCTGGTCACCATTGAGGACGTGTTGGAGCAGATCGTCGGCGAGATCGAGGACGAGCACGACTATGACGAGGGTGCCGAGATCTACCGTCGCGGCAAGAACGAATACAGCGCCAAGGCCCGCACCCCGATCGAGGACTTCAACGCCTATTTCGCTACCGACCTTTCTGACGCCGAGTTCGACACCATCGGCGGGCTGGTGGTCAAGGCCCTGGGCCACCTGCCCAAGCGGGGCGAGTCGGTCGACATCTACCCCTTGCGCTTTACCGTGATGCGGGCGGACAGCCGACGGGTCTATCTGCTGAGCATCGAGCGGCTGGATGCCGAGCCGGAGGAGGGGGAGTTGCCCTAGGTCAGGCGGCACTCCCAGGGGTTACGCTGAGTCTGCCGGGAGACCGGTGGGAGCGGCTTCAGCCGCGACGCGACCTCGCAAACTGCCGTGGCTTCGTCGCGGCTAAAGCCGCTCCCACGGGGAGCTTTTTATCGTCCGGGGTGGCTGGTCCTGCTGCCATGGCCGTTACCGTGAAAGCAGCATGCAAGCCGGAGCTACTCCTTGGCGCAGGCCGCGCAGACACCATAGATCACCAGCGCGTGATCCTCCATGACGAAGCCATGCTGGACGGCGATGGCGCGCTGGCGCTCTTCGATCAGCGCGTCGGCGAACTCCATCACCCGGTTGCAGCGCACGCACACCAGGTGGTCGTGGTGCTCGCCGCGGTTGAGCTCGAAGACCGACTGGCCGGTCTCGAAGTGGCGCCGACACACCAGACCGGCCTCCTCGAACTGGGTCAGCACCCGGTAGACCGTGGCCAGGCCGACATCCTCGCCGGTGATCAGCAGTTCTTTGTAGACGTCTTCGGCGCTAAGATGGCGGCGCCGGCTGCGCTCCAGAACGCTCAACACCTTCTCGCGCGGACGGGTGATCTTAAGCCCGGCCCCTTTGATTTGTTGGTTGTCCATGCTTGTCCTCCCGGGGGGGTGTGCCAGCTTCCTCCACCGGGTTCCATGTTCCCGGGCCGGGGCTGCTGTATGATGGCGGGGTTTATCCGCTTTGCCCCTATCATAACAAGATGCGAAAGCTTCCCAGTTGTCCGACCACCTGCCTGCTCGGCCTTGCCACCCTGGTCCTCCTGACCGGTTGCGCGGGGAAGCAACGGGTGGATGATTATCAGAGAACCATGTTGGAGCGCTTGCCCTTCGTCTACAAGATGAACGTGCAGCAGGGCAACGTGATCACCGCGGAGCAGGTGGCCCAACTGCAGCCGGGCATGAACAAGCGCCAGGTGCGCTTTCTGCTCGGTACCCCGCTCTTGACCGATTTTTTCAACAGCGACCGCTGGGACTATGTCTACACCATGCAGCGGCCCCGTAAGCCTAAGGAGCGATACTGGCTTACCGTGTTTTTCCAGGACGATGCACTGCTTCGGGTCGAGGGTGATGCCCGCCAGAGTGCCCCGCCGACGGCGCCCAATCAGGCCAAGGAGACGGTGGTGACGGTGCCCGATTATCAAGAGCGCGGGGGGGTGATCACCCGGGGACTGAAGGCGGTCGGCATCACGAAGGGAAAATAGTCATTGGCGGCGAGCGCTGGAGCCCTGGGCGTGTGCTCAGCCGAGATCGGGACCACGCGCTCGATCCCGACTCGCCGTCCATGACACCGCTCAGGAGCGGTAGACCTCGTCGGCACGCTTGCAGAAGGCGTCCACCAGGGTGTTGGCGATCTGGTTGAAGACGGCCCCGAAGGCCTTGTCGATCAAGCGCCCGGAAAACTCGAAGTCCAGTTCCAGTTCGACCTTACAGGCATCCTCCCGCAAGGCCGTGAAGCGCCAGCCGCCGTGGAGCTTGCGAAAGGGCCCGTCCATGAGGGCCAGCTCCATGGAGCGGTTGCGCTCGAAACGGTTGCAGGTGCTGAAGGCCTGATGGATGCCCATGCGCGCGACCTCAATGCGGGCGCAGATCTGCTCCGGGGTCTCCGAGAGTATCGCCGCGGAATGACACCACGGCAGAAAGCGCGGGTAGGCGGTCACGTCATAGACGAGATCAAACATGCGCTCTGTCGAGTGGGCAACCAGTGCACTTTTCTTGACGACGGCCATGGTCAGAGCGCTCCGTCGCCGAGTTGGTTACGCACTACGACCGCCAGCCGCTCGGCCAGGGCCTGCACCTGGGTTGCATCGGCCCCTTCCACCATGACCCGCACCAGGGGTTCGGTGCCGGAGGGGCGCAGCAGGACCCGCCCCCGCCCGCCCAGTTCTTGCTCGGCCAGGCGGACGGCCTCGACCACGGCCGGCAGGCGCAGCACATCGCGCCGCTCGGCGAGGCGAATATTGATCAGGACCTGGGGATAGTGCTCCACCGCGGCGCACAGGTCGTCCAGGCTCGCCCGCAGGGTCCGCAGGGCCGCCAGCACCTGCAAGGCCGCCACGATGCCGTCGCCGGTGCTGGTGCGGTCGCGGCAGATGATGTGGCCCGAGGGTTCGCCACCCAGGATGCCGTCGGTCCGCTTGAGATGCTCCATGATGTAGCGGTCACCCACCTGGGTGCGGGCGAAGCCGATACCGAGGCGCTGCAGTGCGTGCTCGAATCCGAGATTGCTCATCAGGGTCCCCACCACGTCACCGCGCAGGGTGCCGTCCGCCTGGCGGGCGCGGGCGATGATGTAGAGCAGGTCATCGCCGTCCACCAACCGGCCCTGGGCATTGACCATCAGGACCCGATCGCCGTCGCCGTCGAAGGCGATCCCGAGATCAGCGCCCACATTGATCACCGCCTGGCAGAGGGCGGCCGGACTGGTGGACCCCACGTTGCGGTTGATGTTGAGCCCGTCTGGCTCGGTGCCCATGGGCACCACCTCTGCCCCCAATTCCTCGAAGACATGAGGGGCGGCGTTGTAGGTTGCCCCATTGGCGCAGTCCACCACCAGCTTGAGCCCGCGGAAATTCATCGCCGCAGGGATGGTGGACTTACAGAACTCGATATAGCGTCCGCTGGCGTCCTCGACCCGCCTGGCGCGTCCGAGGTTCGCTGCGTCCACGGTTGTCAATGGCCGCTCAAGCTCCGCTTCAATGGCCAATTCGACCGCGTCCGGTAGTTTGTCGCCGTCGGCGGAGAAAAACTTGATTCCGTTGTCCTGATAGGGATTGTGGGAGGCGGTGATGACGATGCCGGCACAGGCCCGGAAGGTGCGGGTGAGATAGGCGACGCCCGGGGTGGACATGGGGCCCAGGAGGCGGATATTGACCCCGGAGGCCACCAACCCTGCTTCCAGGGCGGATTCGAACATATAGCCTGAGATCCGGGTGTCCTTGCCGATCAGAACGGTGCTGCCGTTGCCGTTACCCAGCACGCGACCCGCCGCCCAGCCCAGCTTGAGCACGAAGTCCGGACTGATATTGGGTTCGCCCACCCGGCCGCGGATGCCGTCAGTGCCAAAATATTTTCGCATCGTTGTCCCCATCTGTAGAAGCCGCGGTCTGAGCCCGGCCCCGATCTGTTCCTGCGCTCCGCCACTGCGGCAATGCCGTCAGCCTTGGAGCGCGCATTTTTTGTTTGAACCTTATCAGGAGCAAGTTGAAGACTTGCTGACTGTGCCAGGTTGCGCGGTGCGCCAGCCGCAGTAGTCGCGGTGCACGACGGTTCAAGTGATTCTTGCCAGGCTCATTTGCGTTCATTTGTCGCCGGCCGCCCCGGGGCTCAAGCAGCCGGTGCCAGCTGGGTCACCGCCTCCCAGACGCATAGTGCATCGCGGGTCTCGGCCACGTCATGTACCCGCAGGATAGCCGCCCCGCGTGCCACCGCCAGGAGTGCGGCGGCCAGGCTCGCCGCCAGCCGTTCTGCGGGGGCGCGGCCGGTGAGTGTTCCGACCATGGACTTACGCGACAGGCCCACCAGGACCGGCACCTCGAGGTCAGTCAGTACACTCAAGTTGGCGAGGAGGCGCAGATTGTGCTCTAGGGTCTTGCCGAAGCCGAAGCCCGGGTCGATGAGCAGCCGGGTGTGCGGGATCCCGGCACGCCGGCAGGCCTCCAGGCGCTCGTTGAGGAAGGCCCGCACCTGCGTGGCCACGTCGGTATAGTCGGGTGCCAGTTGCATGGTTAGGGGGTCCCCGACCATGTGCATCAGGCACACCGGGACCCCGAGCCGGGCGGCGGTGTCCAAGGCCCCGGGGGCGCGCAGCGCGCACACGTCGTTGATCAGCCCGGCGCCCGCGGCCACCGCGGCGTGCATGACCTCCGGTTTGTAGGTATCCACCGAGATCGGTACCGACACCGACTGCGCCAGGGCGGTCACCACCGGGATCACCCGCGCCAGTTCCTGCGCGAGGCTGACCGGCGCGGCGCCGGGACGGGTCGACTCGCCGCCGACATCAATCAGGTCCGCCCCCGCCGCGACCATCGCCCGGGCATGCTCCACGGCCGCCTCAAGGCAGCAGTAGCGCCCCCCGTCCGAGAATGAATCGGGCGTTACGTTCAGGATGCCCATCACCCGCACCCGATTGAGGTCGAGGGGCCGACCGCCGCAATCCAGGGCTGACATGCCGCGTCTGCCGTTCGGCTCAGTGCTCGCCGGCTGGTCGGCCCAGGTGGCCATCGTCGCGCGGCATGCCGTGATCCGCATCGTCCCCGGCCGGGTTTGCGCGGGGGCGGGTCGGTTCCTCGTCATTCCAGTCCTTGGGCGGGCGAGGGGGGCGACCGGACATGATATCGTCGATCTGGTCCGCGTCGATGGTCTCGTACTTGATCAGGGCGGCGGCCATCGCGTGCAGCTTCTCGCTATTCTCGGTGAGCAGTTGGCGTGCACGCGTGTAGTTGCGTTCAATGAAGCACCTGACCTCCTCATCGATCAGGTGGTTGGTCTCGTCTGAGACGCTCTTGTGCTGGGCCACCGAGTGCCCCAGGAAGACCTCCTGTTCCTCCTCGCTGTAGGTCAGGGGGCCGAGGCGATCCGACAGGCCCCACTTGGTCACCATGCTGCGGGCGATATCGGTGGCACGCTGGATGTCGTTCTGGGCACCAGTGGTGACACTCTCGGCCCCGAAGACCAGTTCCTCCGCCACGCGCCCGCCGAACAGGCTGGAGATACTGCTCTCCAGGCGCTGCTTGCTGTAGCTGAAACGGTCATCCTCCGGCAGAAACAGCGTCACCCCCAGGGCGCGCCCGCGCGGGATGATGCTGACCTTATGCACCGGGTCGTGCTCCGGGACCAGTCGGCCGACGATCGCGTGACCGGACTCATGGTAGGCGGTGAGGCGCTTCTCTTCATCCGACATGACCATGGAGCGGCGCTCAGCACCCATCATGATCTTGTCCTTGGCCTTCTCCATGTCCTCCATGTCCACCAGCTTTTTGCTGGACCGGGCGGCGAACAGGGCTGCCTCATTGACCAGGTTGGCCAGGTCCGCACCGGAAAAACCGGGAGTGCCGCGGGCGAGCACCGACGCCCGCACATCCTCCGCCGCTGGGATCTTGCGCATGTGGACCTTGAGGATCTGCTCGCGTCCGCGCACGTCCGGCAGGGGTACGACCACCTGCCGGTCGAAGCGCCCGGGGCGCAGCAGCGCCGGGTCCAGCACGTCCGGGCGGTTGGTGGCGGCGATGACGATCACACCCTCGTTGCCCTCGAAGCCGTCCATCTCCACCAGCAACTGGTTGAGCGTCTGCTCGCGCTCGTCGTGACCGCCGCCCAGGCCGGCGCCGCGGTGGCGGCCGACCGCGTCGATCTCATCGATGAAGATGATGCAGGGGGCGTGCTTCTTGGCCTGCTCGAACATATCGCGTACCCGCGAGGCACCCACGCCGACGAACATCTCCACGAAGTCTGAGCCGGAGATGGTAAAGAAGGGCACCTTGGCCTCCCCGGCGATGGCCCGGGCCAGCAGGGTCTTGCCGGTGCCGGGCGGGCCGACCATCAGCACGCCCTTGGGGATCTTGCCGCCGAGCTTCTGGAACTTGGCTGGGTCGCGCAGGAAGTCCACCATCTCCGAGACCTCTTCCTTGGCCTCCTCGGCGCCGGCCACGTCTTGAAAGGTGACCTTGACCTGATCCTCGGAGAGCATGCGCGCACGGCTCTTGCCGAAGGACATGGCCCCCCGGCCGCCGGCCCCGCCCTGCATCTGGCGCATGAACACGACCCAGAGACCGACCAGGATCAGTAAGGGGAACCAGTTGATCAAAATCGACATCAGGGCCGACGGCCGCTCCGGCGGCGCCGCCTTGATGTTCACGCGGTTATTCAGCAGGTCGCCCACCAGGCCGTCGTCGCCCGGGCTATAGGTGGTAAACCGCTGACCCGAGCCGGTGACGCCTTCAATGGTACGCCCCTGGATGGTGACCTCCTTGACGTCGCCGCGCTTGACCTGTTCAATGAAGGCGGAGTAGGTCAGGCCGCGCGGGGCGGACCGGGTGGTGGTGAAATTGTTGAAGACAGTCATCAGCACGATGGCGATGACCACCCAGAGAATCAGATTCTTCGCCATATCGCTCACGGCAGCTCGCCTCTCAGTGATGGGGTTGCCTGGGGTCGGCACCCGGCTCTATGCGGGCAAAGTAACACCCTTGGGGTGCGGAAAAAAGGCCAGTGCGCCGTATTGATGGATGTGCCGGGGCCGCTGGCGTGGGCTGCTCCTCACGCGTCGGGCCACCTTCAGTGCGGGCGGAACCCTTTGGCCACCAGGTACAGTTCCCGGCTCTCGGGCCGCGAGGCCTTGGGTTTGCGGTTCGCCACCACCGCGAAGTCGGCCCGCAACGCGCGCAGCATTTGGTCGAAGCCCACGCCCTGAAAGGTCTTGACCACCAGCCCCCCGCCCGGTCTCAGGGTCTCCCGGGCCAGTTCCAGGGCCAACTCCACCAGATAGGCCATGCGTGGCTGATCGACCTCGGGGGTACCGGAGATGTTCGGTGACATATCGGAGAGCAACAGGTCGACCGGCGCCTCCCCGAGGCGCTCACGCAGCGCCGCCAGGACCTCGGGTTCACGGAAGTCCCCGGTCAGGACCTCGACGCCTGCCAGGGGGTCCATCGCCAGCAGGTCCAAGGCGAAGACCTGGCCGCGTTGACCCACCAGGTGCGCGGCGATCTGGGACCAGCTGCCGGGGGCCGCACCCAGATCGACGACCCGCATGCCCGGGGACAGTATCCGGTCGCGGTCCTGGATCTCCAGGAGCTTGTAGGCCGCGCGCGAGCGATAGCCCGCCTGTTGCGCCAGCTTGACGAAGGGGTCGCTGAACTGGCGATCGAGCCAGCGGCGGCTGGACTTAGTGCGCGCCATGGGGCCGGGTATCTAAGGTCTGCTCTGCGGTGGTCATGGTGTCTGCCCAATCATTGAAGGTGCGGCGGCGATGGGAGCCTGGACCATGCCCTCGCGGGTTGCGCCAGGCCAGGAACGCAAAACGGGGCCGTCGGCCCCGTTTCTAAGTCCCAACAGGAAATTTAAGGAGTAGGGCGAGCGGCGATTACGCGGGCCTGACGATCCAGGAAGCGCACCAGCCGTTGACGCTGACCAGCTTGCCGGGGAACAGGGTGCAGCCCTGCCAGTCGGGGGTGCCGGCGCCGGGCACCAGCAACTGACAGTTCGAACATTTCTGCTCGGCTGGCGGCAAGCCGGGACGGGCGGCGGTGGCGCGCTCCGACTTGGTGGCATCCTCGCTGTACTTGAGCGCGACGGCGGTCGGGTCATTGGCGGCGACGGCATGGGGGGGGGCCGACGCCTGGGCGTGCGCACTGCCGACACCGACCAGATTGATGACCGGAATGGCGAGCGTGGCGCCCAGCATCAGCTTGACGGCGTCGCGACGGTTCTCGTTCACGGGCTTGTCGTCAGACATCGGTAGCGAACTCCTCTTGACGTCAGTGTTCGGATAATCTGTGGGTGACTCGCCCAGGGACAACGCCTGGGACCGCCGGGCATTCTGCAACAAGGGGGCGGAAAAGGCGAGCCGGATCGGGTTTGTTCGACCAGTCGAGCGGCCCGTATCAGTCCAGATAGCTTCCCGCGCCCACATAACGCGCGCTCCAGTAGGGTGTGTAAAGTCGCGTCAGTCCCACCTGGTGCATTGCGGTGGAGGCGTGGACGAAGCGGTTCTTATCCACCATTAGCCCGACATGGCTTACCCCGGGGCCGGTGTGAAAAAACACCAGATCACCGGGGCGCAGGGCCTCCAGGCGCACCGGCTTGGCGGCACGCAGTTGATCGCCCGACATCCGCGGGATGCGCACCCCGACCTGCCGGTAGGCGTAGCTGGTCAAGGCGCTGCAATCGAGCGCCTGGCCGGGTCGATTCGCCCCATAACGATAGGGTGTACCCACCTGGGAGAGCGCGGCGGACACCACCTCTGAGCGCTTGCCGCTCACCTGTGGTGAACTGCTGAGCCCCGCGCAGCCACCCAGCAGCACCGAGGCGATCAGGCCGACCGCCGGCAAAATCCGAGTATCACTCTTCACAATTGACTCCCGCTTAACGTTGCAATCGATTGTTTCGGAGCCTTTTATACCTCATGCGCTTGCTTGTCAACCGGGAGTGAAGCCAGCCTGGGACGCAGCAACTTGGCGTGTGCACCGGCGCAATCCAGTCAGAAGGGTGCTCGCTGACTTTACGCGACCGCGCCTAACCCTTAACCTTGCGCTTTTGGCGAGGGCGAGGGCGCGGGCCGCATCGCCCCACCC
>CAILVI010000361.1 GCA_903837595.1 uncultured Thiodictyon sp. | reverse complement strand
GACAGCCGCGGGTTACTCGAACGCCTCGCGCTGGGGTTGTGGGAACGGTACCCCACCGACGAGGCCCGCTACACCCGCCTGCAGGCCATCGCCGTGGCCGCGATCAATGCCCACAAGGTCGCCAAGAAGGCCGGGGTACCCGACCGCGAGCGCTTTGCGGCCTTCTTCGAGGCGATCATGGGGGCGCTGGCCGCGCCCGAACATCCGGTCCTGGCGCAGGCCATGACCGTCAACCAACGGCGCATCCTGGGCCGTCGGCTACGTGCCGTCCTGCCGGCGCCTGACAGGGACCTCGAACCTGCACCTGGGGCCCAGGATGCTTGACGACTCCCATGAGGGCAGCGACGGCAAAGGCATCTGGCTCTGGACCCTCGCCGCGGGCCTGCTGCTCTTCGTCATGGAGTTCATCCTGTTCGCCGCCCTGGTCCCGACCGACTGGGCGCGCCAGGTCAGTGCGCGGGAACTGGCGTCCCTGGTGGACACCGTGGGACCGGCGCAGGCCGACCTCATCCTCGACCGCGCGGTGCGCTGGTATCGGGCCTGTTGCGTGCGCACCGGACTGGAGGCATGGAGTTACCACGTCCTGGTCCCCGATCACCGGATGGCAGGGGCGGGGCTGGAGAAACTGGCCGACAGCCCGGTCTGGCCCTGGCTCGCCGGCCGGGTGCACGTGGTGTGGTGGTCTCTCGGGCAGGCCTGTCAGCGCCTGGCGGTCCTGCTCTTCTGGTGGCCGTTCAGCCTGATCCTGTGCGCAGCCGCTGCGTACGATGCGTTGTTACGGCGGCGCATCCGGCAGCACAGCTTTTCCTATGCCAGTCCGCTGATCCATTTCTGGTCGGTGCGGGCGTTGCTTTGGATACTGATCGGGACTCTGATGTTGTTGGTTGCCCCGATTCCGTTACCGGCGGCGGGAGTGCCGGTTGGGATCGCCGTCGTCGCCGTGCTCGTGGGGCTGGTGCTTGCCAACAGTCAGAAGCGGCTTTAGGCCGGTGGTATTTCCGGTTCGCCCTTGACGTGATGGCTGTCGCCGCCCCTCTGAGCTGACCGGAAATCGCCCGGGACCTTACCAGGCGGGCTTATCTCGCGCACCTCGGCGGGATCGAGGCGTCAGACTCGCCGGTCGGGCACCGCGTTCCGAGTGCGCCCGTCTGCGTTTGCTGGCGGTACTGCATTAGGCCCACGGAATGGGTATCCTTGTAACATCGGACCCCGCGGGGCAAATCCCTATGGCGACGCACGACCCTTCCTACAAGCTGCTGTTCTCCCATCGCAAGATGGTTTCCGACCTGCTCGGCGGCTTCGTGCGCGAGGAGTGGGCCGAGCGGCTGGACTTCAACACATTGGAGCGTGTACGTGAGGTGGGCATCAGCCAGAACCTCCGTCAGCGCGTCGACGATGTCATCTGGCGTCTGCGGATCATTGAGGACGGACGGGCGCGTTGGCTCTACGTCTACATCCTGTTGGAGTTCCAGTCCACCGTCGACCGCATCATGGCCGCTCGGTTCCTCACCTACATCGGCCTTCTCTACGAGGACCTGCACCGGTCGAAAGAGATCGGGCCGGATGATCCGCTCCCGCCGGTGCTCCCCATCGTGCTCTACAACGGCGCCGAGCCCTGGACCGCCAAGACCGACCTGGCGGACCTGATCACCCCGAACCTGCCGCTGCAACTGCGCCACTGGCAGCCCCAGATGCGCTATCTTCTCTTGGAAGAACGCCGCTACCCCGAGGCCGACCTCATCGGTCTGCCCAACGTCGCCGCCGCCTTGTTCCGCTTGGAGAATGCCCAGGCGCCGGAGAACATCCAGCGGGTCATCGCCTGCCTGGTCGAGTGGCTGGCCGGGGCAGAGAACGCGAGCCTGCGCCGTGCCTTCGTCGTCTGGCTCAAGCGCGTGCTGCTTCCGGCGCGCGTCCCCGGCGTCGAGATACCCAATTTCAGCGAGCTACAGGAGCTTCACGACATGCTGGCCGAACGCGTCAAGACTTGGACCCAAGAGTGGAAGGATCAGGGCAGGCAGGAGGGCGAGGCTAAGTTGCTGCGTCGACAACTCACTCGCCGCTTTGGCCCCCTGCCGTCATGGGCTGAGGAGCGCCTTGGTCAAGCCGGCGAGACCGAGCTTGAGGAGTGGGGTGATCGCGTGTTGGAGTGCCGGAGCCTGAAGGAGGTCTTTGGCGGATCGGCTTGAGCGAGTGGGTCATCGGGTGCGGGGAGCTAACGACGAGATTTTTTCGTGGTACGCCCCTTTTTACTTGCAAACGACGTGGTCTTGGCAAAATCTATGATCAAGGCATCTTGGTATTAAGTCCACCACGTGCCTGGTTTATTTGGTTACAATCGTTGGACGCGAGCCCCCAACGCCGCAGGTTGCCCGCGACCGTCCAATCGTATTGCGTCAATCCTGGTTACGACCGGCACAGGTTGTCTGAGTGGCTGGTATAATCATCAAGGTCAGACGGGCGACCGAGCTATTTTTCAACTACGGGGGAAGCAAAATGCATGAAGAAAATATTGAGCTACTGCGAGACGAAGCACAGCGATTGATCAAGCTACAACTGGGTATTCTTCAGCAAATGCTTGATCAGCAAGGTGTTGTCACGCAATCTCAAGCCGATCAAATACAGACGTTTGATCGAAACACCACACCAAAATTTATCGAAATGCTCAAGGGCGAATCGAAGAAGCTAGACCGTCTCGAGATGGTCCTTGCCGTCGTCGGTACCATGAAGGCCGGTAAATCGACTACCATCAATGCTATCGTGGGCACCGAAATACTTCCTAATCGGAGTCGTCCGATGACTGCCTTACCAACGCTGATTGAGCACACGCCGGATCAGCTTGAGCCGGTCCTCGAATTCAGGAACAGATTACCTATCGAACAATTGATGGGCGAACTTTACCAGGCCAGTAAGCGCACTGAAAATCGGACGATTATCGGCGACATGTCGAAAAACAAGGATATGCAGGAATTGTTTGCGCTTATCGAAAGTGGAAATAAGTTTGATCAGTTTTATCATGGTCCTGAATCGATCTTCTGGTTTTTAAAGGTTCTTAATGACTTGGTTCGATTATCCAAAGAGCTGGGAGTTGAGTTCCCGTTTTCCAGCTATGATGAAGTTCATGAGATTCCAGTAATTAAGGTTGAATTCATTCATCTTCGCGAAATGAATAAGGCCAACGGAACGCTTACCCTGCTCGATACCCCAGGCCCCAACGAATCTGGCCAACCCCATCTTCGGAAGATGCTTAAGGAACAACTTGCCAAATCATCTGCTGTGCTTGCAATACTAGATTTTTCACAACTGAAGTCAGATGCCGATGCTCAGGTCAGAGAAGAATTAAAGGAAATCGCGAAGGTTGCGGAAGGGCGGCTGTATGCTTTAGTAAATAAATATGACGAGAGAGATCGAAATAGCGACTCTGAGAAAGATATCAAGGCTTTCGTTGCCAATATACTTATGGAGGGGAATATTAATGAGGATGCAGTATTTCCGGTATCTGCAAAAATTGGGTATCTCGCAAATCGCGCAAAAAGAGAGCTTTTTGCAAATAAAAAACTTCCGGATCCGATCGAGCAACCATGGGTTGCAGATTTTGGTAAAGAGGCGTTTGGCCCACGATGGGAACGGCAAATTTCTAATGTAGAAAACGTCAGAGAGCATGCGGACTTTCTCTGGGAAGACTCACAATTTCATTCTCCCCTCGAAAATGTGATTCGGTCTGCTCATGCGCGTGCCGCAGTGTTTGCGGTTGACTCCGCGTCGGCTAAACTGGTCGATATGTCCGAAAAGCTAGGGAATTTTTTGAACACGCGTGAAACCGCATTGAGCAAGAACTCTCAAGAGCTAAGACAGCAAATCAGTGCCTTGCAAACAGATGTGGATAGTGTTGGAGCGGCTGAAGCTTCGGCAAGAGATGCGGCTGAGAAAATATTAGGTGACTTGGAAAATGGAACAAAGAAAGTATTTGAAACAGTAAAAGAAAATGTATCTTTCAGTATTAATCATTATTTTCAGGAAGGCAAACAAGAGGAGGAAGCTGAATACAATAAGCGGCTACTTTTATTAAAGAGCCAGGAGGCAAAGCGAGTTGGAAAAGGTATTATTGGGAATTTTTTTGAAGGCATTTCGCCGCCCAGCAAAAAAAATCGCTGCGCTCAGATCGAAGCCGATTTTGATTCAAATAGTCGTATCGTAAAGTTCTCTGACGATAGAAAAGCAAGGGAAATGCTGGGAAAAATTCAAGACTCTCTTGAGGATATTGTTAAAAAAAATGAAAGCATCATGAAGAAGGCCATAAATTCAGCATTAAATCAATTCCAGTCTATTTTTTCAAACACCATAATCCTAGAAGCCAAGAGAATTATTGACGACATAGCTATTCGCATGAAGAAAAGCGGATTTCATATCAGCTTGACGATTCCAGATGCATCTTTGTTATATCTGAAAGCTTCCGGTGCCGAGATGCTAGGTGATCTGATCGATGCAAAAACAAAAACAGTCACTAAACGGTATCGGAAAGAGAATGTTTGGGGGAAAATCTGTTCTTGGTTCAATACCGATGACTGGGGTTGGGAAAGTTATTCTGCTCAGGAAGAATATTTTGAAATCGATGTCGACAAGATTAAAAAATTAGTTGATGCTGATATCCAGCGAATTTTTTCCGGACTCGACAAAGATGTTTCGAAACAGATTCGGCAACCATTGCAAGACGGTATCCGCGATTTTTTTGCTGGGTTCCGAAAAACGGTGGAACAGATACGCGGCGATTTACTCCAAAGTATACGTGATCATGAAAGCAGTAAAGACGAGAAGGATACCCTGGCTAAGCGGTTGGCAGCATTGAAAAAGGGTGTTCCAGATATCCGAAGCGACAGCACGGAACTCCGTAAAGACACAACATATCAGTTAAATATTGGTGTCGAAGCTACTGCATGAATACACTATTACCAATTGCTGCTGACGCTGAAATTTGCAAGATATTACAGTGTCTTCCGGAAAAGTTTGTCGTCGATTTTGCTAATGGTATCGACGTAGCTCACGACCATATTCGAGTACAGCATGCCCGCAGCGGTTTCGGTGCCCGACTTTACGATGGATTCACTGGCCGGGACCGTCGGCGCCAAACAGAAATTAATGCTAGTCTCATTGATGGTGTCGAAGCATCTATAAAGTGGCTAAATGAACTTTCGATGTCGCTTGCGAAGAGTAATCTAGCACTGACGCAAGTGAAAAATAGGATCGCGATGATCCAGGGTGCGTTTGTAAAGCTGGCCAATCACTCTGCCGATACGCGACAGCAGCTTGAAGCGCTTTCACTGGAATTGGCCAGGCGCTGTAGACATCTTGAGCAGGAAATCATGCGTGTCGATTCGGTTCAGCGTGCGAATATTCACATTGACCTGGTTTTCAGTAAATGGGAGGCAGGAAGATTTGCCAGCTTCTCGCTTTCTGGGCGCTGTTATGCTGCCTTGGAGGAGTTGCGCTGGGGCGCCTTCGGCGATTTTTTCCGCGACGGAGTTATGTTAGAACGCTCGACTCATTTGGAGATACTTCGGAATCGCGCAATCATTCAGTTGGCGAAAGATGCCCGCAATACGCCAACTTCACGTATCGACATCCGGCAATGGTTTAATCAGCCAACCGGGCGTGGCGTACTGCCTGACGCAACAGGTGCATTGGCTTATATGGGCGACTGGTCGCGCTGTGATCAAGAGCCTTTCGTATATGCCTCCTTACACTTCCCTGACGATCTGCCGTTGCCGGTGCCAAGAATCTGCTCGGCCGAGCGCTTGACGGAAGCCCTAGTTGCCGAAGTCTTCGGAGAGTATTAAAAATGTCGAACATCGAAGTGGGGCTGGTTCTCTCGGGAGGAGGTGCTAAAGGGGCTTATCATGTCGGAGTTCTTAAAGCTCTATTGGAAATGGGCGTGCGTATCAATGCGATAGCGGGGGCAAGCATCGGTGCATTGAACGGAGCTGTATTGGCGTCAGCTCCTTCGCTCAAGGTGGGTGTTGAACGGATGGATAATCTTTGGAACACATTGGCTAATACGCCACCGTTGGCCCCTCATTTTCCCGCATATCTTCATCTGCTACTTGCGGCAGGCCTCAGGATCAACAAGCTTGATTACATCGTGCAACTCGCTGGACTGAAACAGGCAGAAGGCATTGGCATCCCTTTCATATTGGAACTACTTAGTGTCGGCTTACTATCATCAAATCCATTGATTCGTTTAATGGAGCAATATTTCGATCCGGACGCGCTTGAACATGGGTTGCCGCTCTATGTCTCGGTTTTCAAGAGTTGCGGACCACTGGAGGACACCCTCATGGTATTGATGGCTGAATCGGGGATACTCGAATCGCCAGAATCTGAATTCTTGCATATCCAGAGGTTGCCTAAGGACCAACAAAAGGATGCACTGCTAGGATCTGCGGCGATTCCTCTGTTATTTGCGCCGCGTCATCTGAATAACTCAATTTATAGTGATGGGGGTATCGGAGGTTGGCAACGTATGCAAGGAAATACTCCGGTTACTCCCCTTTTACAGGCGGGCATTAATACATTGATTGTTACACATCTTTGCGATGGTTCTCTGTGGAGTCGGCATGATTTTCCCGAGGCGATGATTCTCGAAATTCGGCCACAATCCCCCATAGGGCGGAGTGGTGGTTTGAGTGATTTATTGGGATTCGATGCCCATAAAATTCCATCCTGGATTGAACAAGGGTATAGAGACACTTTACACTGTGTCGGCAGAGTCATCGAAGCGACAACAGTCCGTAATAAATTACGTTTCTCAGAAGCAAAATTAAACAATGACGAAGATCAATTTATGATGCTGGATAAAGACTTATCCGAAGCGATGGGGCGTCTAGAGAACCCATCAGGATATAGCGAAAAATGACTGATCCCTGCGAGACCACCCACCTGCGTTGTGGAAAGAGGCATCGAGTACAGCCATGACCAGCGCGGTCGAGGAGACTTCTGCTGTCGAGCGAAATAGCGAGCGAACATAGGGGACGTACCACGATATCCTTCGCCGACATCCCCATACGATACTGCATCCATGCGACGGGTTCATTACTCTGTCTCAGAACTCCCTGCGCCTGCAAGCCTGGCCTCGCGCGCTGACTGCCGGGCTCGGACGGATACCACTCACCTGATCCCGGGGGCGGACTGGTCCGGCTGGTGTCGAACAGGTGCCGATCGCGGCGAGTCTGAGAAGGGCCTCACGGGAGCGTCTCGGCGAGTACCCTGAAGGGAAACGAGCGCTCAGGCCGGCTGTTCCCGGCCTTGGATCAACCCCCCTTCCCGCATTCCCCCCAATAATCCGCACCTTCAGCTCTCACGGTCCCCGCCCGCCGCGCAGCACACTGCGCCCATGGCTGACCCAACCGAAATCCCCAAGTACATCGACGACCCACCGCTGATCCTGCTGTGGCGCGTCGATGATCTCGTTCCGATCGTCCTGTGTCTGGTCATCGGGATTTTCACCGGCAGTCCCGGGACGCTGTTCAAACTGATCGTCCTGGGCGTCCTCCTGGTGCGCCTGTACTCCAAGTACCGCGAGCGGCGCCCCGACGGGCACGCGCTGCACTTCCTCTATTGGTACGGCCTGCTGCCCCTGCGTGGGCGTACCACCCCCAATCCCTTCTGTCGGCGGTGGCTACCATGAACCTCCAGCGATTTCTCGCCACCTGGGCCGGGCTGACGCTGGAGAACCGGGTTAACCGCCTGATCATCCTGCTGCTCATCGGCGTGAACTGCGTGTTGGCGGTGACGATCAACCAGACCGATCGCACCGTGGTGCTGGTGCCGCCGGTGCTGGAAGGGGAGGTCTCGGTCGCCCGCTCCTCCGCCAGTCAGGAGGTCCGGGAGGCCTGGGCGCTGTTCGTCGCCGAACTGCTCGGCAACGTCACCCCCACCAATGCGGAATTCCTGACCAAGGCCCTGGAGCCACTGCTGGCACCGGCGCTGCGGGTCGACGTGCTGCGCGTGCTGGACGCCCAGGTCGCGGAGATTCGCCGCGAAAAGGTCAGTCTGGCCTTTGAGCCGCGGGAGATCAGCCGGGACCCGGCCAGCGGCACGATCTACATCACCGGCACCCATGTGACCAGCGGACCGGCTGCCAAGCCGGTCAACAAGTCACGCACCTATGCCCTGCGTGTCGAGTTCAAGAACTACCGTCCGGTCGTGGTCTTCCTGGATTCCTATCCCGGGGAGCCGCGCGTCGGCGCCACCGTTGGGAGCCCGCGATGACCCGTCAACCGACTCTGTTCGCCTTGTGCGTCTCACTGGCACTCGGCACCGCCCAGGCCGCGCCGGAGCCCGACCCCGGGGCCGCGATCCCGCGGGTCGCCTGCGACCTGTTGGATGTCCGCACCGCGGCGGCGGGACCCCGTGCTGACCCGGTCGGGACCAGCGAAAGCTCCCCGGGAGGGGCACCGACCATTCGCCAGGTCGGCGGACTCGACCTGGCCGCCCGCCGGACCAGCAGCGCCCCCGAGCGCCGTGGCGG
>CAILVI010000360.1 GCA_903837595.1 uncultured Thiodictyon sp. | reverse complement strand
CTGTTCGGCCTGGACTGGACCGTGACGCTCTATGATCTGACCAACACCTTCTTCGAGGGTGTGGCGGCCGCCAACCCTAAAGCCCGGCGCGGACATTCCAAGGAGAAGCGCAGCGACTGCCCGCTGGTGACCCTGGGGTTGGTGCTCGATGGCAGCGGCTTTGTGCGCTCCGGGTGGCCGGAACCGGCGAGGCGCTGGTGTAGATCGGGCCGGAGCGCCCAGTAGGTGCCGCGTCCGGTTCCGCCGCGCTCCAGATAGCCCAGGCCGGTCTCCAAGTCGTTGAGCAACTCGCGGGCCTCGGGGTCGGTGCGTTGGCACAGGAGGGCCGCAGCGGCAGTGTCCAACTCGGGATGCCCGAGCAGATGATGGAGCACCAGCAAGTGCTCCACGCTCAGGACGCGACCGGCCTTGCCCTCGTCCGTGACGAAGAGCCGGAAGGGGGCGGAGATGGGCTGCTTGCGGAACCGCACCAGCACGGATTCGCCTTGCTCGGCCAGGGTGGGCGGGGCCTTGCCCTCCATCAGCATGGACTGAAACATGCGGCGCACCCCCAGGTTCATGCGGTTAACCAGACGCAGACGCACCAGGGCGTTGACCAGCAAGGGGTTCCGCGGGACCGGGCGGTGACGCAGGATGTTTTCCGGCGAGACGCCGCCGATGAATCCGCCGGGGTGTGTAGTCCGTCACGATGATACCCCGTCAAGTCAGACTACGGCGATTACACCGGCCATCATAGGGTGTCCTGGGTAAGGTCCTGTGCCACCTGTTGTCCTGACCGGGTCAGACGGTATTGCTGTCTGGGACTCTTCGGCGTGTCCGGATGTGTCTGTTCCAGCCAACCAGCGGCGAGCGCCGGCTGCAGATAGTCGTAGAGAAAGGTTGGGCGATGGGATAACCTTAGAAGCACCATCAATGACTTGGCCGAGTAGCAGCCGTCCCCCATCGACGCCAGTAGTCGCCGAACTTGTTCGGTGGCTTGTGCGGTCACTTGTTCGGTCGGGTGGGCCCCCAGGGCCTCACGGATCACACCCAACATGAAGACGATAAAAGGAGTCGATGCGCCCTCGCGGGTACTGTCAGCCAGCGCCCGATAATAGTCGTCCTGATGGGTATGGACGATGCTCTCGACCGGCAGATCGGCAAAAAGCGGTTTCCAGCGGCTCAGGATCAGGCTTTGCCATAGCCGACCCATGCGCCCGTTGCCGTCGTCAAAGGGGTGGATGAATTCAAATTCGTAATGGAAGACACAGCTGGCGATCAGGGGGTGGACCTCGCAACCGTGCAGCCAGCTGAAGAGACTCTCCATCAAGCCGCGGACGCGGCTGGCTGGTGGCGCCATGTGGACCACCGTGCTACCCGACATGACCCCGACACCACCGCCGCGATAAGCGCCAGGCCGATCCACCAGGCCGGCCATCAGCAGGGCATGGGCGGCGAGCAGGTCATCCTCCAAGTCCGGGTTCCAGGTCGCGAACCGGTCGTAGGCCAGCAGCGCGTTGCGCACCTCCTGGATCTCGCGGGGTGGGGCAATCACCCGCTTCCCCTCCAGGATGGCGGTGATCTGCTGCTCGCTCAAGGTATTGCCTTCAATCGCCAACGAACCCTGAATGGTCCGTATGCGATTGATACGCCGCAGCCGCAGGGCGGCGGCGGAATCCGCAGCCTGGGCATAATGGCCGACCCGCTCGGCGATGTCGGCGATGAGCGTGACGATGGCGGGGGTGATCGCGAAGGGTGGTGAGTAGGGGGCGACCATGGGCTTCGCCTCAATCCCGCGTTGCGCAACGATTTGATTCTATCTCGCCGACGCGTCGCAGCGCCGTCTCGATCACCTGCGCCGAGATTCGGAAGTCGGAGCCGTGCAGACGTGCAAAGACCGCCCGCGCCGAGCCGATCAGCCCTCGCGTCTTGGCCATCCCGATGATCGCCGCGGTGCCGGCCACGGCCAGGCCATGCTCCATGGCGACCGCACGGCCCGCGCGCTCGTCCATCAACACCAGGCTGGGTCCGGGGTGGGCCAGGGCGACACGAATGCAGGCGGCCTCTCCCTCATCGAGGTCGGGGAGCACCACGGCGCTGGGGGTTGCATCGGTCTGCTTCAGACAGCCCGCAGCCTCGGCTGCGAGGATCGCCGTCTCGTCGCGCAAGCCGCGGTTCGGCAGCACTTCCCGGCGGACCGTCGGGGGCATCCAGACCACACCGAACAGTTCGCCCAGCCACGGCAGTCCGTCGATGCGCGCCAGCCCAATCAGCGGGCTTGCGTCGGTCAGGACGAGGCGAGCCATGACTCCAGGGTATCCAGGTCTCGCTCGGCCTCGTCCGCGTTCAGATTCACCACGGCAATCCCCAGACGTGAGAGGTGGGCCACGAACTCGCCCAGCGCCATCTCCGCCAACCGGGCGGCGCGCGCCAGCGACAGGTTGCCGTCACGGAACAGCGCTGTGGCCAGCGCTGGTCTGACGCCCTTCGCGTCCAACACGCCGGCCAGTTCGACCCCGACCATCAGCGCATCGGGCTTGTCCCGGTTCATGACGACAACCAGGTCCCGGTGCGACTTGCGCAGGGCCTCGCTGGGGTTGTTCTTGAGTCCGCTGACGTTGACGGTCTCCATGCCTAGCTCCCATGGGAATATCTGATGGGAATAATCTTAGCAGAGGTACCCGCCGCTTCACACTGGGGAACGCCGCAACGCGAGGTCCTATTGGAGACGGTGGCGATGAGGTTGAGCAAGATGTGTGCGCGAGGGTAGGGCACACTCAGGCCCTCTGGGATGGTGGGCGGGGCCTGGATGGCGTGACGAAAACGTGACGCCGCCAGGTCACGTGCCGCTCCCGCGTGTCCTTTTGAGCAAATGAGGGGTTTCCCTAGCTAGGGATTTCCCTTAGTATCCCGCCATCCGCAAACGACCGACCGACTTCCCACCCCCGTTACCCGGGTAGGAGGGAGCAGGACGGCCCACATAAACGGCTGGCTATGATGAAAAAAACCCTGATCACGTCCGCGCTGGCGGCATACACACTCGGCGTCGGAGTCGAGGCTCGCGCAAGTTTACTTCAGGAACAGTCAGGCGCCTCCCAGGCGGGTAAGGCATCCTACTATGCCGATAGTTTCAACGGGCGCCGGACCGCCAGCGGTGCCCGTTATGACCGCAACGCCCTCAGCGCTGCACATCGCACCCTTCCCCTCGGGACCCAGGTGCGGGTCACTGATGTTGGCTCCGGCGACAGTGTGGTGGTGCAGATCAACGACCGAGGTCCCTTCGCCCGGGGTCGCGTCATTGATCTGTCGCGCGCCGCGGCCTCCGAGATCGGACTCACCCGCAAGGGCGTGGCCGAGGTCCGTCTGGATGTCCTGAACAGGTCCCAGTCCCAGTCCCTGACCCTGGCCGACCTGTTCTAACGGCTGAGCTTCTCGTCTGGCGCTCATTTGCCGACGCGGTGATCTGCTCGGCCCGGGGGCCTTGATCGTTTCCTGCCGAACATTCTTCGCGGCCTGGGGGCCGCTCCCACCCGCGTAGGAGCGGCCCCCAGGCCGCGAGGGGTAGCCGCAACCGCCGGCATAACCGCAGTGATGGCCAAGGCCGGCCTGGACTAGGCCGGCCCGGCGGCGTTCATGGAATGCCCAGCAGCTTGTGTGTCTGTAGCCTCAGCCGCCAGCGCGGATGCGCCTGGCAGTAGGCGATGGCCTGCGCGGTGTTGGCGCGCAGCTTGGGGCCGTCCATCGGTTGGAGGAAGAAGTGCCGAAAGGCGAGCGCGGTGAAGCGCTCCGGCAGTGCCTCCGGCTGCGGGTAGACGAGCTTGAGCTCATCGCCGGCCAGGAGCCGCAACGGCGCCGCCGCCTTGGGGCTGACGCAGACCCAGTCGATGCCGGGCGGGGCCGGCTGCGTGCCGTTGGTCTCCACCGCGATCTCGAAGCCACGCTCATGCAGGGCCGCGATGAGTGGCGGGTCCAATTGCAGCAGCGGTTCACCGCCGGTGCAGACCACATAGGGCGTCCCGCCGGGCTCTGCGTCCGCGGGCCAGGCGGCCTGGATGCGGTCGGCGAGTGCGGCGGCGTCCGGGAAGTGCCCGCCCCCGGGGCCGTCGGTCCCGCGAAAATCGGTATCGCAGAAGGTGCAGACCGCCGCTGCCCGGTCCTGCTGCCGGCCAGACCACAGGTTGCAGCCCGCAAACCGACAGAACACGGCCGCGCGCCCGGTGTGCGCGCCCTCGCCCTGCAGGGTATAGAAGACCTCTTTGACGCTATAGCTCATGCGGGCAGGGCCGGTCCCAACTCGCCCCAGCACAGGCTCGCCCCGCAGCCGGGGGTCTCGTGCAGGTCGATGCGGTCGAGCGCGGGCAGCGCGGTGCCGATCCGCTCGCGCATCCAGCGGGCGAGACTCCCCGGATCGCCGTCGCGCAGACCCGGCAGCTCGTCGAGTCGGTGGTGGTCGAGCCGTTCGTAGACCGGTTTGAAAAGGGCCTTGACGTCGCCGTAGTCCAGGGTCCAGCCGAGCACCTCATCGAGCGGCGCGGTGAGGTGCAGGCGCAGCAGATAGCTGTGACCGTGCAGGCGCCGTCGCGGGTCGTCCGCCGGGGCGGCGGCGAGGCGCAAGGCGCCCTCGAAGCGTTGTTCCTTCCAGATGCGGTAGTGGGCGCCATCATAGTGACAGCCGGCGGTCGCGGTCTCGTAGACACTGACCCAGGAGAGTGCCGGCAGGGCGGGCTTGAGTCGTTGCCAGATCCAACGTGCCAGCCGTTCGCTGGTGGGATTGTCCAGGTCCGCGATGTCGTTTAAGCAACTGTAGTGGAGCTGCGCCTGGAGCGGTGCCCAGACGGCGCCCAGGTCGTCGAAGTCCAGGCCCATGTCCTGGCCCGCCAGGTCCTGATTGGCGTGCAGGATCACCTCGAAGCCATGGCCATGCATCCGCCCGCATTGGTGGCCCGCGGGGACGCGCGGCAGCTGGTGGGCGGCCTCGAAGCGGAAGCGCCGCCACAGATGGCAGTGGTCCGCGCCGTCCAGGTCCGCCCCCTGGTCGCGGGTGCTCTGCACGCCCACCGTCCTGATCCCGGGCACGGGCAGGTGCGCGCGGACCCAGCGGGCGAGGTTCTCGTCGGTCGGGACCGGCAGTTGCTCGTTCAGATCCCGGTAATCCAGTGCAGCGACACAGGTGCTAAGCGCCTCGGTCAGTGCGCCGGTTTCGCCGTCCGGGAAGGGCGCCCAGCCCGCCGGCAACGCGGCCCGCACCCGGGCGAGGAAGCTGTGTCCGTGCAGACGCCGGGCGCGGTGTCCGGCGGGGAGGATGGCGACCCGGCGCGCGGCCTCGAAGGGCGCGGCGGCGACGTGGATGAGCTGTGTGTCCATCTCAGGCGTTCCCAAAGCGGGCCGCCAGCGGGTCCGCCACGCCGGCCTCGGCGAAGCCCTTGGCCCGCAGTTGGCAGGAGTCGCACTGGCCGCAGGGGCGCCCGTCCGGTCCCGGGTCATAGCAACTGCTGGTGAGCCCGTAGTCCACGCCAAGCGCTAGGCCCCGCTGGATAATCTGCGCCTTGCTGAGCGCGATCAGCGGGGTGTGAATCTTGAGGCGCTGGCGGCCCTCGACCCCGGCCGCGGTGGCCAAGTTGGCCATCTGCTCGTAGGCCGCGATGTATTCGGGCCGGCAGTCGGGATAGCCCGAATAGTCGAGCGCATTGACCCCGATGAAGAGGTCGCTGGACCCCAGGACCTCCGCCCAGGCTAGCGCGAAGGACAGGAACACCGTGTTGCGCGCCGGGACATAGGTGATGGGGATGCCCGCGCCCATGGCCGCCGGGTCGCGCCCCTTGGGCACGGCGATGTCCGCGGTGAGTGCCGAGCCGCCGAAGCGGTGCAGATCGATGTCGGCGATGACGTGTTCGGCCACCCCGAGCGCCTTTGCGACCCGTTGGGCGGACTCAAGCTCCACCAGGTGGCGCTGGCCGTAGCGGAAGGAGAGGGCATAGGGCATGAAACCCTCGGCCTTGGCGATGGCCAGCACGGTGGTGGAGTCCAAGCCGCCACTCAAGAGGATGACTGCATTTTTCATGGGGCGATTTCGAGCTCGCTGGAGCAGGTCGGGGATGCTGGCTGCGGATGGTCACATCCCGGCGGGGTGGACTAGAAGCCGGCCGGGGTGCGTGTTCTTGTCGAGCCCAAGGCTGGAGCCTTGGCAGGAGCGACCGGTTGGCCGCCGCGCGGAACTGGGGGTGTCAAGGTAGATGTTGCCTGTGTCCGAAAGGGTTTGCGCTTGAGTCGCCAGCCGCGCTGAGCTGGACTGCGCCCGAGCCAAGGCTTGCCAGGGGAATGCGACACGCAGTATAGCTATAGGACATGGGATTGTGTCATATGGGTCCGGTCTGGCCCCGAGGAATGGTTCCGCGGGCCAGGATTTTCACGTTTGAGACTGAGCAACACGGGAGAGCGCCATGACGCTATGTGTCCAAGTCGATCCACTGCTGGAGTCCCGCCTCGCCGCGGAGGCGCGCCGTCTCGGTGTCAGTCCGTCGGATTTCGTCAACGAGGTTCTGGAACGGGCGCTCGGCATGAAGAGCCCTGCCGAGATCTATCGTCAGGTGTGCAGTTTTACGCCGATGGGCGATCCCAGCGCCTCCGAGAACGTGGCGGACAAGGTCAAAGCGAGACTCCGTGAAAACTATCCTGGTTGATGCCGGTCCACTGATCGCGCTGTTTGCTGCCGACGACCGACATCATGCACGCTATCGCGACCTGATCCTGGAGTCCGAAATGCGCGGCCAGCGCTTCGTCACCACCTGGCCGTGCATCGTCGAGGCGTCTTACCTCCTCGCCACCATCCAGCGGCTGGAGATGCTGGCCTTCGTCGAAGCGGGAGGCGTGCAGGTCTTCCCGTTCGATATCGGTCACTTGGGAGCCATGCGCGGTTGGATGCGGCGCTATAGTGAGCCGGGCAAACGGGAGATGGACTTGGCTGATGCCTCCTTGTATTGGCTGGCGACCCAGACGGGCATCACAGAGATCATGACTGTCGACCGCAACGATTTTTCTCGCTATCGGCTGCCGGATGGAACGGCATTCCTGATTATCTGATTCCGTCTCCGGGGCCGCCCAGATGGCATGGCTGCTGACGCGCGTCTACCTGCGGCGATAGACGGTCGCGGGCAAACGAAGTTCCTCGCTGGTGGCGTCGTTATGGCAAGAATATTGTGTCCCGATGAAAGGTGAGAAAGCCTTTTTCCTCGTCATGAAGTTGCTTCCGCAGGCTTGCCGGTAGATCCAGCAAGTTACGCGTCGTTTGACTGACCTGTGTCGAAATCAGCATCGTGCCGTTGTCTTGAAACGATACGAGCCCCCGATCGCACAGCGCGTCCACGTTTGCCGAAAGCAGGAGGCCGTTGTGCGGATTCAGCCGATCCGTATTGTTTGACGACCTCCATGGCTTCATGTGCGATGCGCGCAGCACCTGAGGTTGGTCGCAGCCTGTCACCGCGCACGCGGCATCCCAACGTTCCATTAGTCGAGTCCGGAAATCGCCCTGGCCGAGACGGGCGTCAATAAGCGCCTGCTTGGTAGTTGCACGCATGCCTTGCGTCGCTTTGATATCTGCTATATCGGGGCTTGCGTCCTCGAACGACACGTCTATCTCATCGCGGATACGCAGCCAAGCGGCGGTTCTTGCCTCAATTGGGACTGACGCCATGATGCGGTTCGCGGCATTGGGGGCGATCTCGGTGTAGCTGCCGAACATAGTCAGAAGCTTTTGTTTTCCCGTGATTTTTATCGAGTCAAGCGTGATCGGTGTATCCGGCCAGAAAAACAAGTCTTCTGGGCACTTCCAATTTGGCGTCCAAAGCACGTCATGGTTCCAGAATCGTTCAAATGCTCTACGGTTGTTCTGGTGGAGTCTCCTAACAATTGGCAAATCCCACGCTTCGGTCCATTTCGGTTTTATGCCGTGACGCTCGACGAGATCCTCCCGCTCTTGCTGGTGCGTTTCAGGCGATAAGCATGTTGCTTTCCCAGCGATTCCGACCAGCTGTTGCAAACGATCATGCGAGGCATACATGAACAGAAACACCTCTCCTTCGATGTCGTCAACCGGTGTGTTACCTAGCCCCTCGACATAGAAAGCTCGGAAGCTTCTTCCCTGATCGGCAAATCTCATGAAGTCTGCATTATTCCACTCCTCGTGACCGAACCCATACGCTGCGGGATAGCCGCTATTCGCTTTTACACCCGATGGTCTCTGGTAATTTTCGGTATTCCAAAAAACGGGTTTGAGATAGTAGCGGGCCATTAGCCGATGCTCCGAAGTGAAGGTTTGCGTTTCATTTCGAGTGGAAGTAATGCGGGAGGATGATGGCGGATTTCACGATCCGCTGCTCATGCACCCGTGCCTCACACCAACCGCCGCTCTGCCGCCGGCTCCAGCAGTGCCGCATGGGCCTCGCGGATCATCCGCTCGGTGGTCGGCCAGTCGATGCAGCCATCGGTGATGGAGCAGCCGTAACGCAGTTGCGTGTGGTCGGCCGGGATCGGTTGTTTGCCGGATTCGATGAAGCTTTCCACCATCATGCCGACGATCGAGCGATTGCCGACGCGGATCTGGTTGACGCAATCGAGCATCACCAGCGGCTGGAGTTCCGGGCGCTTGAAGCTGTTGGCGTGTGAACAGTCGATGACGATATTGGCGGGCAGGCCGGCCTTGGTCAGGGCCTCCTCGGCCATGGCGACGCTCACGGTGTCGTAGTTGGGGCGGTCGCCACCGCGCAGGACCAGGTGGCCGTAGCGGTTGCCGCGGGTGCGCACGATGCTGGTCTTACCCAGCGCATTGATGCCCAGGAAACTGTGCGGCTGGGCGGCCGAGAGCATGGCGTTGATCGCCGCATCCACCGAGCCGTCCGTGGTGTTCTTGAAACCCACCGGGGTCGAGAGTCCGGAGGACATCTCGCGGTGGGTCTGGGATTCAGCGGTGCGCGCACCGATCGCCGTCCAGGAGATGAGGTCGCCCAGGTATTGGGGAGCGATCGGGTCGAGTGCCTCGGTCGCGGTGGGCAGTCCCAACTCGGTCACGTCCAATAGGAACTGTCGCGCTTTTTCCATTCCCTCGGCGATGCAGAAGGTGTCGTCCAGGTGTGGGTCGTTGATGTAGCCCTTCCACCCGGTGGTCGTGCGGGGCTTTTCGAAATAGACCCGCATCACCAGCAGCAGGCGGTCGGCGACCGCATCGGCCAGCCCCTTGAGCCGGTGCGCATAGTCGAGACCGGCGACCGGGTCGTGGATCGAACAGGGGCCGACGATGACAAAGCGGCGGGGGTCGCGCCGATCCAGGATCGCCTCCAGACTGGTCCGGCCCGACAGTACCGTTGCCGCGGCCCGTTCGGAGAGGGGGACGGCGCGGTGCACCTCCCGTGGCGAGGGCATCGGGTCGAACCCCGCGATGTTGAGATTTTCTGTGCGTTGCAAGACGTGTTACCTATGACTCAGGCGCATTTGGCGGCGAAGCGCGCGACGCATTGCTCCAGCCGATTGGCTGGCGTCTTCTGTATCTTCGCCAGCAATTGGCAGGACACCGCAGCGAGCCCAAATCGCCGCATCAGTTCCTGCTCCAGATGCAGCGCCAGATGTGCAGTCATCTCGGCGTCGGCCTGGGCGCGGTGATACGCTCCGGTGACGGGCAGCTTGGCAAACTCCACCAGGGTGCCGAGCTTATGGTTGGGTGCCTGCGGCAGGACGCGCCGGGCCACCAGCATCGAGCAGATAAATCCTTGCCGCCGGGCGCGCCCGATGCGCGTCAGCTCCGCGTCCCAAAACTTGCTGTCGAACGAGGCGTTATGCGCCACCAGCGGATAGTCGCCGACAAAGTCGGCGACCTCGGCCATGACCTGCCCGGCCGGTGGCGCCTTGCGGATCATGGCGTTGGTAATGCCCGTGAAGTCGGTAATGAACGCGGGAATGGAGACCCCCGCATTCATGAGACTCTGGTACTGACCGACGATCTGCCCGTCGCGTACCAGGACGGCGGCAATCTCGGTGGCGCGATCGCCGCAATCCGGCGACAGGCCGGTGGTCTCGAAATCGATGACTGCGATGGTTTCCAACGAAGCGGCCCTAAACCGTCGCCGGCCCCAGCAGCAGTGAATGCCCGGTCATCTGCTTAGGAATGGGCAACCCCATCAGTTGCAGCACCGTCGGCGCGATGGCGTCCAGTCCGCCGCCGGTGGAGAGCCGCCATTGGGTCTCGTCGGCCACCAGGCAGGGCACCGGGTAGACGGTGTGCTGGGTGTGGGGCTCGCCGCTCGCCGGGTCGATCATCTCATCGCAGTTGCCGTGGTCGGCGGTGAGGATGATGGAGTATCCGTGCTCGCGTGCCGCGTCCATCACCCGCCCGGCCTCACGGTCGAGGGTGCGCACGGCCTCGATCACGGCCTCGCGTACGGCGGTATGACCGACCATGTCGCCATTGGCGAAGTTGACCACGATGAAGGGGAAGGCGCCGCCCTCGATGGCCGCGATGGTGGCGTCGGCGACGCCGCGGGCGCTCATCTCCGGTTGCAGGTCATAGGTAGCGACCTTGGGCGAGGGGATCAGCGCGCGCTCTTCCAATGGGAAGGGTTCGCCGCGCCCGCCATTGAAGAAGAAGGTGACGTGGGCGAACTTTTCGGTCTCGGCACAGTGGAACTGGGGGATACCGGCCGCGTCCAGGACCTGGCCCAGGGTGATGCGCGGGATGTCGTGGTCGAAGGCGAAGGGCAGGCCGTAGGTGTCGTCGTATTCCATGATGCAGGTCACCTTCACCCCGGTGACGCCGTGGCGGCGGAACGGCTTGAAGTCCGGCTGGAAGAAGGCCTCCACCATCTGGCGCGGGCGGTCCTTGCGGAAGTTGAAGTGGATGACCTGGTCGCCGTCCTGGATCAGTTCGGCGCCGTCGATGATGGTGGGGCGGATGAATTCGTCGTCCTCGCCGGCCGCGTAGGCGGCATCGATGGCGGCGCGGGCATCGGCGGCGTGCCGACCGGCACCCTCCACCAGGCCGCGCCAGGCGATCTCGGTGCGTTCCCAGCGCTGGTCGCGGTCCATGGCGTAATAGCGTCCGGTGACGGTGGCGATGCGCCCGTTGGCCGCGGCCAGCGCCTCTTCCACCGGGGGCAGGAAGCCCTTGGCGGAGCGCGGTGGGGTGTCGCGGCCGTCGGTGAACACATGGACCATGGGCCGCGCGCCCTCGCGTCGGCACAACTCGATCAGCGCGACCAGCTGGGTCACATGGCTGTGGACGCCGCCGTCCGAGACCAGGCCCATCAGGTGGACCGGCCGGCCCGCGGCCGCCGCGGCGCGGGCGGCGGCGGTCAGGACCGGATTTTCAAAGAAGCTGCCGTCGGCGATGGCCGCGTCGATCAGGACCAGGTCCTGCTTGACCACACCGCCTGAGCCCAGGCTCATGTGACCCACCTCGGAGTTGCCCATCTGACCGTCCGGCAGGCCCACCGCCAGGCCCGAGGCCTGGAGCGCGCAGTGCGGGAAGTGCGCAAAATAGTCATCGAGCCGGGGGGTGTCGGCGATGGCAATGGCGTTGTTGGCCTTGCTCGGGTTGAGCCCGAAGCCGTCTAGGATGATCAGGATGACCGGTCGGCGCGGGGCCTGGGTGGTGGGGGTGTTCATCGTTTCGCTCCTCAAGGGTGGCGCCGCCGGTGACGGCCGGTGTCCGGGGCAGGGCGGCACGGTTCGCGGACCGGCCGTACTGGGCAAGGGGCCTAGTTTAGTGGCTCAAGGTCGCCGTGTGCCGCAAAGTTTCTACACCCCCGGCCGGCTGACCGACGGCTGGTCGGGAGCGCGGGAAATTTGGGCGCTTCTGCCGTACCATGCCCGCAGCCGGATGGCGGTGGGGGAGGGTGCCACCGCCACGGCGGTGGGACGCCGGTGAGGCGGGCATCGCTGCGGCGACGCTGGTTCAATCAGCGTCTCATTCAAGAACCGGCTGCGTCCTCACGCGGGGGTGCGGCGGCATTTGGGTCGCGGCCTTGGGCATGTCTGCTTCGGGGGCGCCATCGATCAAGCAGCGGGCGGCGGTGCCGCACGTGTTCGCACCACGGGTATTGGAGGAGAGACATGAAGAAGAGTGATCGAATCATTGCCTTTGTCATGGCCGGCGGCCAGGGGGCGCGGCTGCAACCACTGACTGCGGCGCGCTCCAAACCCTCGGTGCCCTTCGGTTCCCGTTACCGCATCGTCGATTTCGTGCTCAGTAACTTGGTCAATTCGCAGATCCAGACCATCTATCTGCTGGTTCAGTACAAGTCGCAGTCCTTGATCGAGCATGTACGCAAGGCCTGGACGATTTCGCCGTTGCTCCAGAATCAATATGTGACCGTGGTGCCGCCGCAGATGCGCACCGGCGATCACTGGTTCGAGGGCACCGCGGATGCGATCCACCAGAACATCAACCTGATCGAGGAGCATCGCCCCGACCTGGTGGTGATCTTCGGCGCCGACCACATCTATCGCATGGACATCCGTCAGATGGTCGATTTCCACCAGGAGCGCAACGCGGATGTGACCATCGCCGCCCTGCCGGTGCCGCTCAAAGACGCTGAGGGCTTCGGGGTGATCGCGACCGAGGCGGATGGGCGCATCCACGCCTTTGAGGAAAAGCCGGCCCACCCCACGCCGCTGGCCTCGGACCCCACCCAGGCCTTTGCCTCCATGGGCAACTATGTCTTCAACACCGAGGTGCTGCTCAAGGCCCTACGCGAGACCAAGGAGGCCGGCGAGACCGACTTTGGCCAGCACGTGCTGCCGCGCCTGTTGCGCACCCATCGGCTGTTCGCCTATGACTTTGCGACCAACGAGATCCCCCGGATACAGCCCTACGAGGACCGATTCTATTGGCGTGATCTGGGGACGATCGACGCCTATTTTGCGGCCCATAAGGATGTGTTGGGGCTCGAGCCGGTCTTCGATATGTTCAACCCTGAGTGGCCGATCTACTCCAGCAATTATCAGGGGCCGGTCGCGCGCATCCAGGGAGGCGAGATCAACAACAGCTTGCTCGGGGCGGCCACCGTGGTCCATAAGGGGGCGCGTGTCACCGACTCCATCATCCGTCGCGAGACGGTGATCGAAGAGGACGTGGTGTTGGAGAACTGTATCGTCATGGACTATGTGCGGGTGTCGCGCGGGACGCACCTGCGTAACGTGATCGTGGATCGGCACAACTTTATCGAGCCCGGTGAGGTAATCGGCTACGACGCCGAGCAGGATGCCAAGCGGTTCACCGTCACCGCCGGCGGCGTCACCGTGCTCCCCGCCGGCCGGGTGGGCTATTTCGCCCGGGATGTGGAGGGCTCGCGGCGCGGGGGGTACGGCGAGTAAGTGCGTCGGGGCCCCGTAGGAGCGGCCCCTGGCCGCGACGGGTTGCCGCAGGGGCGATGTCGGACGGGCGGATCACGCCCGTCCGGTCATTCCCCGACCTGTCGGGACCACTCGCTGCACAGCTTGCGGAACGACCGACTGCGTGCTCGGGCCTGCTCCAAGTTCATCCGCGCTGAAAAGGCTGGCTGATCGGTGATCTCTCGATACCGGCCCCCGATCATTCGCCGGCCGATCTGACCCTTGGCGTCGCGCGGAGTCTCGGGAGCGACCGCATCGGCCGGATCGAAGCGGAATCCGCGCTGACCATCCAAGGATTGCGCGGCGGCAAGAAACCAGGCTTCATACTCGCGATTTGCCAGTACCACTGAGATAGACTTGTGGGGCAACACCAGCTGGGCACGGGTCAAGATCTCGGGACCGCGGGTTGCAGGGCAGTCGTCGTCCGCATCCAACAGGATCAGGACCCAGCCGGTCCCACCGCACTTGGCGGCGGCCAGCTTGAGATGTCGTGAGAATTCGGGCTCCTTGTTCAGAAATTGATCCCGGCGCACCCGAATCGGCGTGGCGATCTCCGTATAAACATGGGGTGTCAGCCATTCGCCAAGCCGGCGCAAGAGGACGGGTAGCGCGGGGACCTCTCCGTCGCCTTCGACGATGGATGACAGGGTCTGCATGGCGTCGATGCTATTCGACTCTGCGTGACGGGTGGATGCGCACAGGCATATTCGGGGGTGGGAGTGCCTCGAACAAATCGGCGGGCCGGGACCCTGGGCCTGGGATCGCCTCTCGATCCGGACCCAGTTGATTGAGCCGCATGAGTTCACCCGTGGTGAAAAGGTGTTCTTCGAGCATCTGACGCGACGCTGCATCGATCGGCGCAATCCGGGACTCGCCGCCTTCAGAGACGACCGCAAGCAGTGCGGCGGGTGTTAGCCCAGCGTCATCGAGCAGGTCCGGACTATGGCTGGTGACCACCACCTGGGTCTTTTCGGCAGCACGTTGCAGGGCCTCGCGCAAGGCGGCGAAGGCGGCCGGGTGGAGCGCCGTCTCGGGCTCTTCGATCCCGACCAGCCTGAGCGAATCATCGCTGACGCCCTGAAACAAGGCAACGAGTGCACCGAAGACCCGTAGGGTCCCGTCTGACATGCCCTGGGCGGGAAAGCGCCAGGGAGATTCTGAACCCGCTACGTCTTGGCGAAACTCCAGGGTCTCCATGGGACCGAACGACTTGTGCTCCACGCCTTGTACCATGGGAACCACGGCATGCAGGTATTCGCTGACCAATGCGAGCGTGTCCGGCGCCGCTCGCACCAAGTGCCTAACTACGCTGGCGATATTCTCGCCGGCCGGCTTGAGGAGACGGCCTTCCTGAGGTTTCTGAAGCTCGCGCATGAGCTTCGGGTCCAGGTTATAGAAGCCCATGGCCGTCAGCGCATCGAAGACGGGTCGGAAGGCGGGGAGCCCCGACGCGGCAACCAGTGCGAGCCGGTCCGACGTGATTGCGGGAAAGGACTCCTCACTGGTCGTCAGCAGGTGGCCGCGTTGAAGCTTGAACGCCAGCCCAGTGCGCCCCCGACCGATGACGCAATGTTCGTCTTGGACCTCGTAACCGCCATCCTTGAGGGCGCCGACCATGAAGGCATAGAAGCCGCAGCGCCTGTCCGGTAGTCGGAATTCCAGCCGAATCCCGAAATTGGTCGGACGCCCGCTCGACCGCCGCCGTACCTCGCTGAGCCCGCCACGCTGGTTCAATGCATGGTCCAGCGAACCATTCAGTGCATCCGCCACCAGATGGAGGGCGTCAATGAAATTGCTCTTACCGGACCCGTTCGGCCCGAGCAGATAGGTCAATGGGCCGAGCCGCACGTCGCAGGCCGCGATGCTCTTGTAATTGCGCAGCACCACCCGGGTGAGGAACACGGACGACGGCATGGATATCCGGCCCCCAGCTACTTACGCCTGACGTACGCCTTGAGTCGCGCCCGGTGCTTGATCTGCCGCTCGGTCAGGTTGTTCTTCAGGCCCTTGTAGGGGTTGGTGCCGCTCTTGAACTCGATGCGCAGCGGCGTACCGAACAGCGCCAGTTCCTTGCGGAAGCGGTTGATGAGATAGCGCCGGTAGGTGTCCGGGACGTTCTCGGTCTGGTTGCCGTGGATGATGATGAGCGGCGGGTTGCGCCCGCCCTGGTGGGCATAGCGCAGCTTGATCCGCCGGCCGTGGACCAGGGGCGGCTGGTGCTCCTGCACCGCGGACTCCAGCAGGCGGGTCATCTCGGGGGTGGAGATGTCGCGCATGGCGTTGGCGTAGGCCTTGTCGACCTCGTCCAACAGCAGCCCCACGCCGCTGCCGTGCAGGGCGGAGATGCGATGCTGGGCGGCGAAATCGAGAAAGCCGAGCTTGCGCTCGATCTGGGTATGCACCTGGGCGCGGGCCTCCGTATCCAGCCCGTCCCATTTGTTGATGGCCACCACCAGCGCGCGCCCGCTGTCGACGATATGGCCGGCCAGGTTCGCGTCCTGTTCGCCGATGCCCTCATGGGCATCCAGCACCATAATGATGACGTTGCACGCCTCGATGGCCTGGAGCGTCTTGATGATGCTGAACTTCTCGATCACCTCCGTGACCTTGCCGCGGCGCCGCACGCCGGCGGTGTCAATCAGCGTATAGCGGCGTCCGCGGTATTCGACCGGGATGAAGATGCTGTCGCGGGTGGTGCCGGGCAGGTCGCAGGTGACCAGACGCTCTTCGCCCAACAGCCGGTTGATCAGGGTGGACTTGCCGGCATTGGGCCGGCCGACCACGGCCACCTTGATGCCCTCATCCGCCCCGGTGGGTTCCTCAATGACATCGGGGTCGGGGACGTTCTGCGCGGCGCGGAATTCCAATTCCTCCAGCAGGCCTTCCATGAGGGTCTTCACCCCGCGCCCCTGACTGGCGGAGATGGGGATGGGATCGCCGAGCCCGAGTGCATGGAACTCGGCGGCGACCAGTTCGCGCTCGGCGTGATCGGCCTTGTTGACGACCAGGCTCAAGGGTTTGCCGAGCCGGCGCAGGCGCTCGGCGATCTCGTGGTCGCCGGCGGTGAGGCCGTCCTTCGCGTCGACCAGGAAGATGATCTGGTCGGCCTCTTCAATGGCGGCCTGGACCTGACGCTGCATCAGGGCCGCGACCCCGTCCACGTCGAAGCTGATGCCGCCGGTGTCCACCACCACATAGGGGCGGGGGCCGACGCGGCCTACGCCGTACTGGCGGTCGCGGGTGAGTCCGGGGAAGTTGGCAACCAGGGCGTCCCGCGTCTGTGTGAGGCGGTTGAACAGGGTGGATTTGCCGACATTCGGACGGCCCACCAGGGTGATGACGGGCAGCATGTCGGAGGTGCCTCTAGTGTGTGTTACGGGCTGGGTTGGGGGGCGTCACCGGGGTCTTGCCGGGGTCGCAGTTTGGGGTGTCGGCCCGGGCACCGGTCGTGGTGTCGCGGGCATGTCCGGCGTGCTCTTAGTGACCTGCGTCGGTTGGTTGGTCAGGTCGGCGGCCACCGCGGCTTGAGCGCCGCCGCGAGCGCCGCCGGCGGGCGCCGTGCCGGTGGCGAGCGCGGCCAGGGTGCCGTCGGTCGCGTAGACATAGAGCCGCCCGCCAGCCACCACCGGGGGAGTGGTGATGGCGCGCTTGGTGATCCGGGTGCGACCGACCAGGCGGCCATCGGTCTGGGCGATCAGGTGCAGCCAGCCCTCCAGGTCACCCAGCGCGATGAGGTTGCCGGTGAGGGTCGGGGCGGTGAGCTGGCGGTAGCGCAGCCGCTCTTGCTTCCAGCGCCCGGCGCCGCTCGCCGGGTCCGCCCCCCAGACCAAGTCCTGCGAATCGGTGATGAACAGGTTGGCGTCGGTGGCGGCGAGCCCGGCGTGGGAGGACAGGCTGCGGCGCCACAGGACGGTGCCGCCCTCCAGGTCGACCGCCGCCAGGTCACCGTTGTAGGTACCGACCAGGACCACACGCCCGATCACGACCGGGTCGGCGTCGATATCGGTAATACGGGCCAGTTCCGAGCGTCCGCTGGGTGGGGTGATGATCACCTCCCAGAGCGGCGCGCCGTCGGCGGTGTCGAGCTTGACCAGTTTGCCGCCGGCGAGCCCGACGATGACGCCCTTGGGGACGATGACCGGGGTGCTGCTGCCGCGCAGCGTCAGGATCGGCGCTGGGTAAGTGGCCCGCCAGAGTTCCGTGCCCTTGGCCTCGTCGAGTCCAAAGACGGTGTCGTCCAGGGTATGGACGACGACTTTGCCGTCGCCGGTGCTACGCGGTACCGAGAGGACCTCGCCGTTGACCAGGGTGCGCCATTGCTCCTTGCCGTCGGCGGTGGACAGCGCGATCACCAGCCCGTTGCTGGTCCCCAGGATCAGGTGATTGCCGCTCAACTCCGGGCCAGCGCTGAGCGGCAGTTTGGTGGTCTGCTCCCACAGGACGTGCCCGGTGTCCGCATTCGCGGCGACCACCTTGCCGCGGGCGTCGGCGACATAGACGCGCCCGCCGCCGATCGCCGGGACCAGGTCGAGGCGCCGCTCCTCACTGCCCTTGGTCAGGCGCGCCGACCACAGGGTGGTGGCGGTGACCTCGGGGGCGATGGTCGCCAACTTGGTCGGTGGGGTCGGGTCTTTTTCACCGCCCAACCAGGGGATGTAGCTGCATCCGGCCAGGGTGGCGGCGATCAGGAGCGCGGCCCAGGCACGCAGCGAGCGGTGGTCTGGCCGGGGGGCTTGACGTGGATGCCGAGTGAACATGGTGTGGGGCGGCCTCAACCGGGCGCGGGCAAATTATCGAGCTTGAGCCGGATCAGTTGGGGGAGGCCGGTCCCGGCGGTGATGGCCTTCTCATAGGCGGCGCGGGCGCCGGCCGTATCCCCGCGGGCGGCGGCGAGATCGCCGCGCACGGCGGCGAAGTCGCCCGCGAATGCCGCACTGTGGTCATGGGTGGCCAGGGTGGCGGCGGTGGCGTCGAGTTGGCCCTCGGCGAGTTGGATGCGCGCGAGCCGCAGGGCTGCCAGGGTCTGGAGGGCCGGGTCCGGGGCCTTGGCCACGACCTGCTGGAGGGCGGCCATGGCAGCGGCGGTATCGCCACTGTCGTAGAGTACCTTGGCGGCCACCAAGTCGCCAAAGGCCGGGTAGGGGGTGCTGGCATACCCCTGGCGCAGGAGTTGTGCCTGCGTCGTGGTGGATTTCACGTCGCCGGCGGCGGCACTGGCCAGTAGTTGCTCAAAGGCCGCAGACGCCTCACCGCTCACGCTGTTGCGGTGGTCGGTCCAGGTGCGCCAGCCGAACACCACCGCGAGGCCGAGCGCTACCCCGGCCACCACGGACGTGCCGTTTTCCTTCCACCATTTCTTGATGGACTCGACCTTCTCGTCGTCGGTTTCGTATTCGCTCACGCTCAATTTCCTTTAAGGGGTTTGGGCACTCGTCTCACGTCGACTGCTGGCTCGCGGACAGGAAGGCTGCGGTCGCGGCGAGGGGTAATTCCTGTTGCTCGGCTTCCTCGCGCAGCGCCTTCACCCCGATTACGCCGCGCTCCAGTTCGCTGTCCCCGATCACCAGCGCATAGCGCGCCCCGCTCTTGTCCGCGCGTTTGAACTGGCTCTTGAAACTGCCGCCGCCGCAGTGGGTCATGAGTCGCACGCCGGGGGCGGCGTCGCGCAAGCGCTCGGCCAGCACTGGCGCCTGGCGCTGCGCCCACTCACCCACGGCAACGAAGTAGGCGTCAAGCTGCGGGGCCGCGCCTTCGCCGGTCAGTTCCATGAGCTCCACCAGGCGCTCGATGCCCATCGCAAAGCCGACGGCCGCCGTATCGCGTCCGCCCAGTTGGGCAACCAGCCCGTCATAGCGCCCGCCGGCACAGACGGTGCCTTGGGCGCCCAAGTCGTCGGTGATCCATTCGAAGACGGTGCGGTTGTAGTAGTCCAGCCCGCGCACCAAGCGCGGGTTGACGCAATAGGGGACGGCGGCGGCATCGAGTCCGGCGCAGATGGCCGCGAAGTGGTCGCGTGTCTGCGTCTCCAGGCGATCCATGAGGCTGGGGGCCGCGGCGACGATCGCCTGGGTTTCCGGGCTCTTGGAGTCGAGTACCCGCAACGGGTTGGTGGTGAGCCGCCGTTGGCTGTCCGCGTCCAGCCGGTCCCGGTACCTATCCAGGTAGCATACCAGTTCTTCGCGGTAGGCAGCCCGCTCGGCCGCATCGCCCAGGCTGTTGATCTCCAGACGCAGGCCGTCGAGCCCCAGGGCGCGCCACAGCCGGGCCGTGAGCAGGATGACCTCCAGATCGATGTCCGGCCCGGCCAGGCCAAAGACCTCTACCCCGATCTGGTGGAACTGCCGGTAGCGCCCGCGCTGGGGGCGCTCGTGGCGGAACATGGGGCCGCGGTACCAGAGGCGCTGGGATTGGTTCAGCAGGCCATTCTCAATGACGGCCCGCACACAACTGGCGGTGCCTTCGGGGCGCAGGCTCAATGAATCGCCGTTACGGTCGGCGAAACTATACATCTCCTTCTCGACGATGTCCGTGACTTCGCCGATGGAGCGCTTGAAGAGCTCGGTGAGTTCCACAAGCGGGGTACGGATCTCCGCATAGCCGTAACGCTCGAGCACCTGCCGGGCGGTGTCCTCCAGACGCTGCCAGGTGCCGACCCGCTCGGGCAGGAGGTCGTGCATCCCGCGTATGGCCTGGATGTTGCGGCTCCCGCCGGGGACGCTGGGATGGGTCGGGTCGAGTGGGGCGGTCACTCCGGGTTTCTCGGGTCGAACTTGAAGCGCTTGGCGTTGCCCGGAATGTGGCGGCCGAGGTTGGCGGGACGACCGCCGACGGTGACCGCAATCGCCCCCGGATTGCCGATGACGAGTGTATAGGGCGGGCTACCGGTCAACACCCGGGTATCGCCCTTGTGCATCTGCCCATTGACGAGCGCGCTGCCCGCGGCGTCGCGGACGCTGATCCAACTGGAGCTGGAGAAGGTCAAGACGACCTCCGTCGGGTTGACCGGTGCCGGTGCCGCGGGCGTCGCGAGGGTGTCCTGGGCGCCGCTGGCGGCGGCAGTCGGGGTCGGCGGCGCCTCGGTGGCGGGGGCCGGAGTCCGGCTGACGGGCGTTGCGTTATCGCTGCCGGGTTCCGGGCGGCTTGCGGTGGCCGTCGGTAGCGGCAGGGTGGGGCTGGTCGCGACCGCCTCTGGCGCGGCCGGCCCCGGCGGGCGGTTCAGCGGCAGCTGGCCGGCCGGCGCTGTGCGTGCGAGGCCGCTCGCCTCCCCGGGCGGCGCTGAGGACAGCAAGTCGCTGCGGCTCTGCCACCACAGCACGAGCATGGCGATCACCGCGGCCAACAGCGCGAGGCTGATCAGGCGCACCAGGATATGGCCGCTGCCGATTTCCTGCCGGGGCAGCGGACTGACGCGCAGGCCGGTCGGCTCCGCCGCTGGATTGGCCGCTCGGTAGGTGGCGATCAGGGGCTCCGGGTCGAGGCCTACCAGGCGCGCGTAGTTTCGCAGGTAGCCGGTGACGAACACGGGGCCTGGGAGGTCCTGATAGCGGTCCTGCTCCAGTGCCTCCACCGCGGCCACCCGCAGATGCAGTTGGGCGGCGATACGCTCGACTTCAATGCCGCGGGACTGGCGTTGCACGCGCAGACGGCGGCCGGGGTTCTCAGAGAACTCGACGACCTTCTGGTCGTCCGGGCTGATGGCTTGAGTTGGATTCATCGCAAGGGGCTCATTTAAGGTCCCGAAGTTCGGGTGCGTCCGGAAATTTTTGCCGCAAAATCTGCTCATAGGTCGCGGCGGCCTTGGTGTTGCCCAGCTTGCGCTCGGTCTTGGCGGCCAGTAGCAGCGCCCGGGGTTCGGGGGCGTTGGCCTGGAAAAAGCGATCCACGGCGCCTTTGGCGGCCTTGGCGTTGCCGCGCCCGAGTTCGATGCCCGCCATTTCCGCGAGGGCTGGACCGAAGCTGGGATTGGCCGCCAGGGCACGGCGGTAGTCCGCCTCCGCCTGGGTGAGATTACCTGCATTGCGGGCACAGGTGCCGGCGTTGGTCATGGCGACCCACGGCGTCGTATAGAGCGGGTTCTCGATCGCTTTGGCAAACTGCGCCTGGGCCTCGGCGGTGCGGCGCTGGGAGCAGAAAAAATTGCCGTAGGCATTCAATATATCGGAGTTCTTGGGGGCGAGTGTCAAGGCCCGCTTGAAGTTCTCCTCGGCGAGGGCCGGTTGACCCGTGCGTTCGTAAATGATGGCAATCATGTAATAGCCACGGGGGTTTTGTTTGTCCGCGGTGATGGCCTTGTTGGCCTGTTGCTGCGCGATGTCGAGTTGCCCGAGTTTGTAATACTCTCCGGCCATGGCGGAATAGATGTCTGCCGGAGTGCTCTGATCGCCGATCGCAACGGAGTTTTGCGCCTCCGTCCGCAGGGGTGCCTGATGGCTACAGGCGGCCAGCGTCAGACAGGCGGCGCAGCAGGCCCGGGTCGCCGCGGCGGTATATCTAAAGGTCCGGCTCATGTCAATTGTCATCGGCTTGCTAGGCCCAACTGGGGCATGGCGACGGGGATCGGGTGGGTGCCGCGCCGGGTGCGGTCGTCCACCCGGCCGACCAATTGCCCACACGCGGCGGCGATCTCGTCGCCGCGTGTTTTGCGGGTGAAGACCAGCAGGCCAGAGCGCATCAGTCGCTCACGGAAGACCGCCAGGCGCTCCGGCGGCGTGGCGGCGAAACCGCTGCCGGGAAACGGATTGAAGGGGATCAGATTGAGCTTGGAGGGGGTGCCCTCCAGTAACCGGATCAATTGTTTGGCATGCTGGAGGCTGTCGTTGATGCCGTCCAGCATCACATATTCCCAGGTGATCTTGCGCCGCTGGTCTGCGGCGAGGTAGGCGCGACAGGCGGGCAGCAGTTCTTCCAGTGGATATTTGCGATTGATCGGCACCAGTTCGTCGCGCAGCGGGTTGTTGGGCGCATGCAGCGACACCGCCAGTGAGACGTCGCAGACCTCGCGCAACCGATAGATATTGGGCACGATACCGGAGGTGCTCAGGGTCACCCGGTATTTGGAGAGATTGTAGGCCAGGTCGTCCTGCATGACGGCCATCGCCGTGACCACGGCCTCGAAGTTCGCGAGCGGCTCACCCATGCCCATCATGACCACATTGGTCGGCGCAACCCCTCGTTGGCGGGTGGCGTGCCAGACCTGGCCGACGATCTCGCTCACCCGCAGGTTGCGATTGAATCCCTGCCGGGCGGTGGCGCAGAAGGCGCAGTTCAGTGCACACCCCACCTGGGAGGAGACGCACAGCGTGCTGCGTCCGTCTTCGGGGATGTAGACCGTCTCCACCCGCTGGCCGTCGTCGAGTTCCATCACCCATTTGATGGTGCCGTCGGCGGATGGTTGGGTGTGGATAATGCGCGGCAACCCCAAGGTTACCGCGCTGTCCAAGGCCGCGCGCAGGCCCTTCGGGCAGTCGGTCATGCGGTCGTAGTCGATGATGCCGTGCTTATGGATCCACTTGAACAAATTGCGCCCGTGGAAGGCCTTGAAGCCGAGTGCCGCCACCAGGGCCGCGCACGCGGCGAGGTCCAGGTCCAGCAGGTTCGGCTTAGGGGCCGGGGTTTCCATGGGGTTATTCAGCAACTGGTGTATCCAAATAATGAGGTGATCTGACGGCTCGGCAGTATTGCGGCAGTCAGCGCGTGCGCGGGCAGACACCCTCCGGGAAGAAGAATGCGATCTCGACCGCCGCGGTGTCCGGGGCGTCGGAGCCATGGACCGCATTTTCCGTAAAGGAGTCGGCGAAGTCCGCGCGGATGGTCCCGGGGGCAGCATTGGCCGGGTTGGTGGCGCCCATGATCTCCCGGTTCTTGGCGACCGCGTCCTCGCCTTCCAGGGCCAGGGCCACCACGGGTCCGGAGGTCATGAACCCCACCAGTTCATCGAAGAACGGTTTGCCTTGGTGCACCCCATAGAAGGCGCTGGCCTGTTCATGGCTGAGGTGCAGCATGCGGGCGGCGACGATGCGCAGGCCGGCGGTCTCGAAGCGGCTCAGGATGGCCCCGATGGCATCCTTGGCGACGGCATTCGGCTTGATAATGGAAAGGGTGCGTTCGACGGGCATGAGGACTCCAGATAGAGGTGTTCGAGGGTGTCCGCGGGGATAATGGTGTGTCCGGGGCGACGGGCCGTCACCCGGCACTGGCCACCGGCAGATGCGGACCGGGGCAAGGCAAGACGCGCAGTCTACCGGCTAGGGGAGTGAGCGGCAATGGCGGGCATCTTTTACTGACGCCGAGGGGCGGCTGCAGTCTGTGGTCGGGTGTCCGTTGGCTGCGGCCGCAGTCTGTCAGGGCGTCAAAAAACTTAATATTCTGAAGGTATAGCATGACCCAGTTTGATGTTTTTAACGGTGACGCGGACGGCATCTGCGCGTTGCTGCAACTGCGGTTCGCGCAGCCCTTGGACAGTACCCTGGTGACCGGGGTCAAGCGCGACATCGCGCTGCTGGAGCGCGTCCCGGCCAGTGCCGGGGACCAGGTCACCGTGCTCGATATCGCGCTGGACAAGAATCGCGTGGCCCTCGCCCGGGTCTTGGCCGCGGGTGCTCGGGTGCGCTATTTCGACCACCACTATTCTGGCGAGATTCCCCGTCATCCCGGGTTCGCTTGCCACATCGAGACCGGTACGGACAAGGGCACGAGCCTGCTGGTCGATGAATTTCTCGGCGGGCGCTTTCGCGCCTGGGCGGTCGTCGGCACCTTCGGCGACAATTTCGATGCCGCGGCCCGGCGCGCCGCCGCTGTGCTCGGACTGGCGGGGCCTGAGTTGGAACGCCTGCGGGAACTGGGCATCTGCATCAATTACAATGGCTACGGTGCCGAAGTGACCGATTTGCATTGTCCCCCGGATGAGCTGTATCGGCGCCTGCGCCCCTATGCCGACCCGTTGGCCTTCATGCGCGAGGACCCAACCTATCCGCTTCTGCGTGACGGCTACGCGCATGACATGGCGCGGGCGCAGGGTGCCGTGCCGACACTTGCGCTCGAGCGCCACTGCCTGCACATCCTGCCCGGTGAGCCGTGGGCGCGTCGCGTCGGCGGCGTGTTTGCCAACGCGCTGGCACAGCAGGCGCCGGGGCGTGCCCATGCCCTGCTGACGCAATTGCCGCAGGGCGGCTTCCTGGTGAGCGTGCGCGCGCCGCTGGCCCGTCCGCAGGGCGCTGATCAACTGTGCCGCCAATTCGCGACCGGCGGCGGGCGCGCGGCCGCGGCGGGAATCAATCACCTGCCCGACACGGACTATGACCGCTTCACGGCGGCCTTCATCGCTGCGTTTTGAGTGGAATCCCGTCTGCCTCCTCGCTGGTGCATCGGTGTGGTGACAACGCCGCGGCGACCTACTATAATGGCGCTCTTGGGCTGAGTGGCAGAGTGGTCATGCAGCGGCCTGCAAAGCCGTGCACCCCGGTTCGATTCCGGGCTCAGCCTCCAAACTCGCCATCGCCATGATCGGTCGCCTGCTTCCCTTGGCTCGGTTCGTGCTGCTCGGTCGGCACGGCAAGCTCGCCGGAGTTCTCCGCAGATATAAAGCCCAATAAGGCCCTCTGGCGGCTCTTCATGAGCCTTCCTGGTGGCGTCCAAGCTCTCCCCGCCCGGGTGGCGAAATCGGTAGACGCAAGGGACTTAAAATCCCTCGCCGCGAGGCATGCGGGTTCGAGTCCCGCCCCGGGCACCAATCGGCGGTTCTTGCTGTCGCCGGGATCCTTGCGCCGCTGCCGGTGAGTGCTCCGGCGCTTCACTGCGACTGGGTGTCTTTCACGCTATTGAGTGCCTCTCCTTCATCGGGCTGCCGGTCCGCTCCGGCTCGCGATCACCTCTCTTTCCTTTGTCGACGACGCTCACAGGTTCTCTGTCGAGCGCTGTTTCAAGTCCCGCGGTAGTGCTGCCCTGCTGCCCGTCAGCGGTCGGTCGCGGGCCGCGCTATCGGTGCGCCGGCCGGCCGACCGGTGCGATGAAGTCGATGAGTTGGTGCGTCGCGATCGCGGCGACGCAATGTCTGGCGTGCACCTTATCCCCGTGGTCAGTCAGCGCGAGAATGATCGCCGCCCCGGTCTGTGATTGAATGGTCCGCGCTGCTTGGTGCTGGCCCGCGATGGGCGAGGGCGGCGCCGCGGATGCGCCGCGACCTGGCACCAGTGGCTGTGCGTGATACCCGATGTCCGCTGCGGTCGTTTGGCAATCGCTCCATATTTTTCTCCGGTTGGCTTGACTTTCATTGCGAAACGAATACATTAGTAGGTACGCGCTCGTCAGGATTCGCGCGGTGATACGCAGAAAGTTTCTAACCAACCATTTTCAGATCGGAGGTACCCACGTGGAGTACGCGAACCTAAGCCTTGATGAGATCCGGCAGCACCTCGAGACAATCGAGCAGAACAAGTCCGAATTGCAGCGGGCATTGGTGACCCGTCGGCAAGAAGCGAAGCAGGGGGTGGTTCAGCAGATCAGGGACCTGATCAGCCACAACGGCTATGAGCTCGACGAGATCGTCCCCTTGATCCAGACCCGGCGTCGTCGCGGCGCTGCCGCCACGCCCCGCGCGACCCCCAGCGGACGTGACTACACCCGTTATGTCGATCCGGAAAACGCGCAGAACATCTATGTGCGCGGCGTCCTGCCGGGGTGGATGAAGCAGAAGATGCAGGAGCAGGGTTACGATGCCTCCAAGAAGGCAGATCGTGAGGCATTCAAGGCCAATTATCTCCAGGTCCTTGAAGCCTGATCCCGGCGTCTGATCCCAGCATCTGATCGCGGCGCTTGATGTTCGCGCCGGATCCGCGAGTCGGACCCGGCGCGAACCTTCGGCGAGGCTGATCGCTGTTGGGTGTGAGCGGCGTCAGTCGGCACTCGCCGCTGGTCGGCTCTGTGGGGTGGTCGTCCTCTCTATTGTCTCTTTATTTCAACCTGGGCGGGGCCCGGTCGGGTGTCCGCGCGCTTTCTTTAAGTCTTTGAAAAAAATGTGTTCAAGAGTCTGGTGTGGTGGTCGATCGGCCGCTTGCGCCAGGGGTCGAGTAGATTCAATAAATCCGCTGGCTTTTCGTTTTGTATGTGTCTACACTCCAAACCTTGCATCGCCCGATCGATGCGCCCGTCTCGCGGCTGAGTCCTTGAATTTCAGGCATGATCCTCGAACGTACTTTCTATCTTTCACTTTGCCTAGATCGGTCCCAGAACCCCTGGGTAGGCCGCCTGGCTAACAGGCGCGGAGCCTAAATGTCCTTTGACTCGCTCGGCCTAAGGGCCGACTTGCTGCGCGCCGTTGCGTCGCAGCGCTACGGTCGGCCGACGCCGATCCAGGCGCAAGCCATCCCCGAGATACTTGCCGGTCATGATCTTTTGGCCGGAGCCCAGACCGGCACCGGCAAGACCGCCGCCTTCGTACTCCCTGTGTTGAATCTCTTGGCCGAGCAAGGGCATCCGCAGCGCCATCCCCGTGCCTTGATCCTGACACCGACGCGTGAACTCGCGGCCCAGGTCGGGGAGCGGGTCCACGCCTATGGGATTCATCTGCCGCTGCGTTCCGCGATCATCTTTGGCGGTGTCGGCATGCAGCCGCAGGTGGACAAGCTCCAGCGTGGCGTCGATATCCTGATCGCGACCCCCGGGCGTCTGCTCGATCACGCCACCCGGCGCACCGTGGACCTGTCACGGGTCGAAATCCTGGTGCTCGATGAGGCGGATCGGATGCTCGACATGGGCTTCATCCATGACATCAAGCGGGTTCTGCGTCTGATCCCGGAGCGGCGGCAGAACCTGCTGTTCTCCGCCACCTATTCAGATGAAATCCGGCGCTTGGCCGACGGCCTGCTGAAGCACCCCAAGACGGTTGAGGTCGCCCGGCGTAACACCCCGATCGCGGCGGTGTCCCAATCCGCTCACCCGGTCGACCGCAGCCGCAAGCCAGACCTGTTGGCCCATCTGATCCATCGTGAGGGCTGGGAACAGGTGCTGGTCTTCACGCGTACCAAGCATGGGGCGAACAAGCTCGCCGAGAAACTCACGCGCGACGGGATCACGGCCGCCGCCATCCATGGTAACAAGAGTCAGTCGGCGCGCACCCGGGCGCTGGATGAGTTCAAGCGTGGGCTGGTCCGGGCCTTGGTGGCGACCGATATCGCCGCGCGTGGTCTGGATATCGCCAATCTTCCCCAAGTGGTCAATTTCGAATTGCCGAATGTGGCGGAGGACTATGTCCACCGCATCGGACGTACGGGCCGCGCCGGTGCTGTTGGCTCGGCCCTGTCCCTGGTCAGCCATGACGAGCGGGGGTTGCTCAAAGGGATCGAGCGCCTGCTGCGCCGTGAGATTCCCATGACCCCGGTGATCGGCTTCGAGCCGTCCGCGAACCCGCCGGCGGATCAGCACGAGGACGATGACCGCTCACGGGTGCGTACCGATTTCACCCAACGCCAGCGTTCCGCGGGGCGCGGCGACCGGATGGGAGCGGGGCAAGCCGCGCGCCCGGGTAGCCAGGGGGGGCGCCGGGCCGCTCCCGCCCGCGGTCGTTGAGATCCGGATCGATTGTCCGTGAACTGCGCAGCCGCGGACCAGTTCACGGAACAATTGCGCCCCAACGGTTGGGGACAAAGACTGTCGAATCAGTTGTGCATTGATTGTTCGACCGTTCTCACTCTCGCTTCAATGCACTTTGATGGAACACTTGCACGATGAATATCTACGTTGGCAACCTGGCCTATTCCGTGACTCAAGATGACCTGCGTGATGCCTTCGCCGCTTATGGTGAGATCTCCAGCGTCAACCTGATCACGGACAAGTTCACCGGCGACTCCAAGGGTTTCGGCTTCGTCGAGATGCCGAACAATTCGGAGGCTGATGCGGCGATCAAGGCCCTGAACGAGACCCCTTTGAAAGGCCGCAACCTGAAGGTCAACCAGGCCAAGCCGCGCGGTGAGCGTCCCTCCCGTGGGCCGCGCTGGTAGCAACGCGGAAGGCCGGGGCATTGGCCCCGGCCTTTTCTTCACCGCGACCGTGGTGCCGGTGCTTGTTTGCACTCTGTTAAGTTTTTGTGTTGTGTGGTTTATTTATACTTTTAAGCGATTTATTCTCGGGCGCTGGTTCGAGTAAACTTTTTTTCGCGATCCCTTGCTCTTTTTCGCCAAGCACGTTGGAACGGTTCGGGCAGCCCCAACGTGTGGTTGGTGGCCGAGTGGGTCTGGACGCCAGGCCATGAACGGTTTTCCCGCGCGCTGCCCGCGCGCGGAGTGATTTCGCCCCAATGGTTGGGGAAACAGGCTGTCGAATCAGTTGTGCATTGATCGTTCGACCGTTCTCACTCTCTCTTTAATGCACTTTGACGGAACATTTGAAAGATGAATATCTACGTTGGCAACCTGGCCTACTCTGTGACCCAAGATGACCTGCGTGACGCTTTCGCCGCCTATGGCGAAATTTCCAGCGTCAACCTGATCACCGACAAGTTCACCGGCGACTCCAAGGGCTTCGGCTTCGTCGAGATGTCGAACAACTCGGAGGCCGACACGGCCATCAAGGCCCTGAACGAGACCCCGCTGAAGGGTCGCAATCTGAAGGTCAACCAGGCCAAGCCGCGCGGTGAAGGCGGCGGTGGCGGCGGCGGTGGTTCCCGCGGGCCGCGCTGGTAGGCCAGGCGCAAGGCCGGGGCGCCCGCTCCGGTCTGCTTGGCAAAGGGCTTGCGCCAGCGGCGCGCGACACTGTTCGCGTGCTGCTGGCGTTTCCATTTTGTATGACCGCCGTTCTCCCGTGATTGATCCCCTGACCCCTGAGCGATCTTGCCTGATTTAGGTTGAACCGCTTGGGGCTCGGATCGCCGCCGCTTGTCAGCGTGCCATCACACCGGCTGTGTGCTGCGGATAGCCGCCTGATCTGCTACTGTTGACCCTCGATCAGCCGAGCCAGTTGACGTCCCATGCCGAGCCCCGCCACGGAGCCATTTGCCCTCACCTACCGGGTCTGTCCGCAGCACCCGCAGGCGCATCTGTTCGCCGTCGAGTTGGTGATCGGCGACCCACCGGCGGGTTCGCTGCAACTTGCCATGCCGGCCTGGTGCCCGGGCAGCTACATGATCCGGGACTTCGCGCGCAACCTCCAGCAGTTGACTGCGCAAGACGGCCAGGGGCGGCCACTCCCGCTCACCAAGCACGACAAACAGACCTGGGAGATCGCCACCGGCGTCGCTTGCAGCGGCCCACTGATCATCCGCTACCAGGTCTACGCCTGGGACTTCACGGTGCGCTCGGCCCATCTGGACTGCACCCATGCCTATTTCAACGGCCCCAGTCTACTGCTTGAAGTCGTGGGGCTCGCCGATCGCGCCTGTCGCATCGAATTGCGTCCGCCCGCGGGTGATGCCTATCGCGACTGGCGCCTCGCCACCAGTCTGCGGCCCCTCACCGCCGAGCCGCTCGGGTTTGGTGCCTACCAGGCGGACGACTATGCCGATCTGATCGATCACCCGGTCGAGATGGGCCGCTTCGATCGGGTGGCATTCGCGGTCCGCGGCGTTCCCCACGCGCTCGCGATCAGCGGCCGGCAGCGGTGCGATCACGAACGCTTGCGCCAGGACCTGACGCGTCTGTGCGAGGAGCACGCGGCGCTCTTCGGTGAGTTACCGCTCGACCGTTATCTCTTTCTGGCCACCGCGGTGGCCGAGGGCTATGGCGGCCTGGAACACCGTTTCTCGTCGAGTCTATTGTGTGCCCGTGATGATCTCCCGCGCCCGCTCGAGAGGGGGGCCGCGAGCCCCGGCCAGGTAGTAGCCGAGACCGTCCCCGCCGCACCCACCCCGGGTTATCGGCGCTTTCTTGGCCTGTGCAGCCACGAATATTTCCACCTGTGGCACGTCACCCGCATTCGCCCCCAGGCACTCATGGCGGGGGACCTGAGCGGTGAAGTCCACACCCGCCTGCTGTGGGCCTTCGAGGGCATCACCTCCTATTACGACGAACTGGCCCTGGTGCGTAGCGGCTGTATCGACACTGGCGCCTACCTGCAACTCCTGGCCGAGACCATCACCCGGGTCATGCGCACCCCCGGCCGGCTGGTCCAGACCCTGGCGGAATCCAGTTTCGATGCCTGGACCAAGTTCTATCGGGCCGACGAAAACGGCCCCAATGCCGTCGTTAGCTACTATGTCAAAGGGGCGCTGGTGGCGCTCGCGCTCGATTTGACCATCCGCCAGGGGACGGCCGGCCGGGTCTGCCTGGATGACGTGATGCGCGCCCTCTGGGAGCGCCATGGCCGCACCGGGATCGGCGTGCCCGAACGGGGTGTGGAGGTGATCGCCGCGCAGGTCTCCGGGCTCGACCTGGACGGATTCTTTGCCCAGGCACTGGATTCGACTGACGACCTGGACCTGGAGCCGCTGCTCGCCACGGTCGGCATCCAGATGCGTTTGCGTCCGGCGACGGGCGCGCAGGACCTGGGTGGCGCGGTCGAGTGCTTCGGCCCGGTCAGTGCCGGGCCCACCCTGGGGATCCGGCTGCGCGCCGGGACCACGGACGCGGTGATCCAGACCGTCCTCACCGGCGGGGCCGGGGAGTGCGCCGGGCTGGCGTCGGGGGATCATGTGGTGGCCGTCGACGGGTTGCGCGCCACGGCGGATAACCTGGAGCGACTGGTGGCCGCGGTCGAGGCGCCGGTGCGACTGCACCTGTTCCGCCGCGACGAACTCCTGGAGCTGGTGGCCAGCCCCCGGCCGGCCGCAGCCGATACCTGCGAGCTGATGCTGCTCGCGGCGGCGCCCGAGGCAGCGGTCCAGGCGCGGGCCGCGTGGCTCGCGAGCGGTGCCTGACGTGACCTTGGAACCCGCCGTGTCGACTGGCCTCCAACTGATCCGATTGCTCGCCGACGGGGATTGTCACTCCGGCGCTGCACTCGCGCGGTGTCTGCGGATGACCCGCGCTGGCGTCTGGAAGGCCCTCCACAAGGCCGTCGAAGACTATGGTCTCGCGTTGGAAACCATCCCTAGCCACGGCTATCGGCTGGCCAGCCCCCTGGAACTCCTGGAGCCCGAGCGCATCCTTGGTGGGTTCGGCGCCGCCGGTGGGTCCCGGCTCGCCCGGCTGGAAGTCCACGACCAGCTCGGTTCGACCAACGAGCGGCTGATGGCGGCGGCGGTGGCGGGGGAAGCCGCCGGCACCGTCTGTCTTGCCGAACGCCAAACGGCCGGGCGCGGCCGACGTGGTCGGGTCTGGGTGTCGCCCTTTGGCACCAACCTGTATCTCTCCGTCTTGTGGCGCTATCCGGTTGGTCCGGCCGGGCTGGGCGGCGTCAGCCTGGCGGCGGGAGTGGCAGTCGCCACTGTGCTGCACCGCTACGGGCTCACCGACATCGGGCTCAAGTGGCCCAATGACCTGCTTTGGCAGCGCCGCAAGCTCGGTGGTCTGCTGTTGGAGGTGGCCGGCGAGGCCCAGGGGCCGAGCCACCTGGTGGTGGGCCTGGGGCTCAATCTGCGCCTGGACTCGGACCAGGCCCAGGGGATCGACCAACCCTGGGTCGACCTGCGCGAGGCCCTGGGAGCGGCGGCGCCGGGGCGCAATCAGCTGGCCGCCGCGCTCATCGACGCCCTGCTGGAGATGCTGGAGCGCTTCGGCCAGGTCGGGCTCACGCCTTATCTCGCCGAATGGGCGCGATTCGACCTGTTGCGCGGGAAGCCCGTCCAACTGCAACTGGGCGAGCGGCTGATCCTGGGCGATTACGCCGGAATCGACCCGGACGGTGCCTTGCGCCTCAACACCGCGGACGGAGCCCTGAGCGTGCACTCGGGGGAGGTCAGCCTTCGCTTTCCGACGGTCGCCGCGGCGCCCCGGTCTGCGGACGAACTGCTATGAACTTATTGATCGATATAGGCAATACCAACCTGCATTGGGCACTGCAGGCCGACGGGGTGCTCGGCCCGATGGATGGGGTGCGCCATAGCCGCGGCGTCCCGCTCGACCTGCTCGCCGCCTGGGAGGTCGTGCCGCCGCCGCAGCGTGTGCTGATCGGCAACGTCGGCGGGGCGCGGCTGGGCGAGGCCGTCGCCCGGGTGGTGCGTGCCTATTGGGGTCGCGAGGCCGAGTTTGCCCTCCCCCGCCAGGGATGCCTGGGGCTGCGGGTCGCCTATGCCGAACCCGCGCGACTGGGCGTCGACCGCTGGCTGGCGCTGCTCGGCGCCCAGGGGTGCGACGCGGCCCTGATCGTGGATGCCGGCACCGCAGTCACCTTCGATGTCCTGGCCCCCGCCGGTCTTCACCTTGGGGGCCTGATCCTGCCCGGGCTCACCATGATGCGTGACAGCCTGCTGGCCGGCACCCAGATTCCCCCGGGCGCGCCCGAGCCGACCGTCGAGCCCTGGGCGACCGACACCGCTGCCGCGGTCGCGACCGGCAGCCTCCACGCCCTGGCGGCCCTGGCCGAACGGCT
>CAILVI010000359.1 GCA_903837595.1 uncultured Thiodictyon sp. | reverse complement strand
CGGGGTGGCGGCGGTGGCGGCTGGTGATCGGCACACGCTGGCCATCAAGTCCGAGGGCAGTCTGTGGGCGTGGGGAGCAGACTGGTACGGCCAACTCGGCGACGGCAATGACATGGAGCGCTTGATGCCGGTTCAAATACTGGCCGGGGTCGCGGCGGTGACGGGCGGCGTTGATGGTAACAGCTTCGCCATCAAGACCGACGGTATCCTGTGGGCGTGGGGACATAACGAAGATGGCCAACTCGGCGACGGCAGCTTGGCGAATCGCCAGAATCCAGAGCAGATCCTGACCGGGGTCGTTGGCGTGGCGGCCGGAGGTAAGCACACGCTGGCCATCAAGTCCGACGGTAGCCTCTGGGCCTGGGGGGACAACTGGACCGGCCAACTCGGCGACGGCACGACCATAAGTCATAGGGTTCCGGTCGCGGTACTCACCGGGGTCGCGGCAGTGTCGGCTGGCTCCTATCACAGCCTAGCGCTCAAGACCGACGGCAGCCTATGGGCCTGGGGGGCGAACAGCGACGGCCAACTCGGCGATGGCACTACCACGCCCCGCCTGAGTCCGGTCCAGGTCCTGAGCGGTGTCGCGGCCGTGGCGGCCGGTTATTTTCACACCCTAGCCCTCAAGACCGACGGCAGCCTCTGGGCCTGGGGGAACAACTGGATCGGCCAACTCGGCGATGGTACAACCACGACACGCCCGACACCCAACCTGGTGCTTACCGGAGTCTCGGCGATGGCAAGCCTTGTCGATCACAACCTGGCTCTCAAGACTGACGGTAGTCTTTGGGCGTGGGGAGATAATCGGTATGGACAGATCGGCGACGGTACGGCCACTGATCGCTGCAGTCCGGTCGAGATCGGGCTCTTCCCCAAGCCGGACTTTATGGTAACCGGTGTCATCCTGACGCCGAGCAGTCCGACGGTCAACGGTACCTTCAGTACCTCAATCACGGTGAAGAACCAAGGCAGCGTGGCCGGTACTCCAGGGGTCCTGCAAGTCTGGGCCAACCAGGGCAGCCTACAGGACTGTGGCGCTGTGGGCGACCAATCCGCCACCCTGGCGAGCCTGGCGGCGGGCGCCAGCCAGACGGTCATAGTCAGCGGTCTGGCGGCGGGTGTGGGCGAGACTTTGCGCACCTTCATTGACAGCACCTGTCAGACCGCAGAGGCCGACGAGACCAACAACCAATTTACTACTGCTTATACCGTCGCGGTACCGTCCCCCGACTTCGTGGTAACCGGTGTCGTCCTCACCCCGAGCAGCCCAACGACCGGTGACACCTTCAGTGCCGCGGTCACGGTGCAAAACCAGGGCAGCGTGGCCGGTACTCCGGGGACGTTGCAGGTCTGGTCCGACCAGTCTGCTGCGCAGGCGTGCGGCGCGGTGGGCGACCAATCCGCCACCCTGGCGAGCCTGGCTGTGGGTGCCAGCCAAACGGTCACGCTCACCGGTCTGCCGGCGGGTGTGGCCGGCGCCAAGGACCTGCTCGCTTTCATCGACAGCGCCTGTGAGACCGCAGAGGCCGACGAGACCAACAACCAATCTACTACGGCCTATACCGTGGCGGCACCGCCACCCCCGGACTTCGTGATTACCGGGGCTGTCCTCACTCCGAGCAGCCCGACGGCCAACGGTACCTTCAGCGCCGCCATCACGGTACAGAATCAGGGCGGCATGGCCGGTCCGGCGGGGACGTTACAGGTCTGGTCCAACCAGGCCACCGTGCAGACGTGCGGTACCGTGGGCGACCAGTCCACTACCCTGGCTAGCCTGGCGGCGGGCGCCAGCCAGACGGTCACGCTCACCGGCCTGCCGGCGGGTGTGGTCGGGGCCAAGACCCTACGCGCCTTCATCGACAGCGCCTGTCAGACCGCGGAGACCGACGACGGCAATAACCAATACACCACGGGCTATGTCGTCAGCCCCGCCCCTTTGAATATTGCTCTGGGGCGTTGGTATGGTAATGGTGTTGTGGAACAATTCGATGTAGCCGCGGATGGCGCAATATCCGGGATGCAGTCTCTTGCTGATATTGGAGCTACAGGATATTGTCACTGTTCTGGCACTTCGCCATTGTGCCCATTTTACGATGGTCCATACAATCCTAGGAATGGCGCTGGTTTCCTCCCAATCAGCATTGAAAATTCAAAATTTAGCGCTATTGGTGGTTCTTTCGAAGGGTGCGGCACAAATGACAACCGCTGCTGGAGACAAGTGCTGTTGGTAAATGGCTCTTTCGATACACCCAATAGTGTGGGGGGGACGTTTGATTTTACAGACACTGACAGCCGACAGCTACCTTATAATAACGGTACACTCAATATAACGTGTTCCGCTGCGAGCAAGGGTGCTTGGGTCGCCACTGCGCAGAACCGTATCTACCCCCTCATGGTCAGCAAGCCCGGTGTGGGGGGCGGCACAGTAACCGGCACCGGCATCGATTGCGGCACTGATTGCAATGAGCTCTTGGTCAGTGGCACCAGCGTGACCCTCACGGCCGTGGCCGACAGCCTTTCCATCTTCACCGGCTGGAGCGGGGCCTGCACGGGCTCGGGTGCCTGCACGGTCACGATGGACGCGGCCAAGGGCGTCACGGCCACCTTCAGCCGACCGCTGCTGACCGTGACCAAGGCCGGAACGGGTTCGGGTACGGTGACCGGAGCCGGGATCGACTGCGGAACGGACTGTACCGAAAGCTATCCCAAAGGTACCGCCGTCACCCTGGTCGCCAGCGCCGCGATCGACTCCACCTTCACCGGCTGGAGCCCCGACACCTGCGCCAGTGCCTTTGCGCTGACGGCCAACACCACCTGCACCGCGACCTTTACCCTCAACACTTACGCCATCACCGCTACCGCCAACCCGGCGGCCGGCGGGACGGCCAGTTGCACGCCCAACCCGGTCACGCCGGCCGGTACCGGCATCTGCACCGCCCGGGCTGGCGCTGGTTTTATCTTCGCCGGTTGGCGCGGGGACTGCGCGGGGCAGGTCGGCGCGACCTGCACTCTGAGCAACGTCACCTCAGCCAAGGCCGTCACGGCAATGTATCTTAAGACGGCGCTGGTACTGCCGAGCCGCGGCGGTTGGCGTGCCGTCCTGGGGCAATGAGTTAGCAGCTTGTCGGACTTCGGCGTCCCGTCGGGGCTGCGGGTCCGGTACACTCTCGAGCGGGGCTTCTTGCCCTGCGGGGCGGGGCGGGTCGGGTCGCCTGTCGCGGTCCGCGCATCCCCGCGCGCTGCCGCATTCGGTTACACTGTGCGCCACCCCAGCGCCACTTTCGGCCCAACCCTTGCCAGGCCCCTTCAGCGCATGACCTACCAGGTGCTCGCCCGCAAATGGCGTCCCAAGTCGTTCGCCGATATGGTGGGCCAACAGCATGTGGTGCGGGCACTGAGCAACGCGCTCGACCGTGATCAGCTCCACCACGCCTATCTGTTCACCGGGACACGCGGGGTCGGCAAGACCACCTTGGCGCGCATCCTGTCCAAGGCATTGAACTGTGAACGGGGCGTGAGTTCCACCCCGTGTGGGGTCTGTAGCGCCTGTCGGGAGATCGATGCGGGGCGCTTCGTGGACCTGCTGGAAGTAGATGCGGCCTCGCGCACCAAGGTCGAACAGACCCGCGACCTGCTGGACAATGTCCCCTATGCCCCGGCCTGCGGGCGCTTCAAGGTGTACCTCATCGACGAGGTACATATGTTCTCCAACAACAGCTTTAATGCGCTGTTGAAGACATTGGAGGAGCCGCCGCCCCATGTGAAGTTCCTGCTCGCCACCACCGACCCCCAGAAGGTGCCGGTGACGGTCCTGTCGCGCTGTCTCCAGTTCAATCTGCGCCGCTTGCTGCCCGAGGAGATCCGAGAGCGTCTGCGCTTCGTGTTAGAGACCGAGGGCATCGACGCCGAGGCCGGCGCCCTGGCCCTGTTGGCGCGGGCGGCGGATGGCAGCATGCGCGACGGCCTGAGCCTGCTGGATCAGGCGATCGCCTACGGGGCCGGCCGGGTCACCGAGGCCGAGGTGCGGGCCATGCTGGGGAGCGTCAGCGGTGATCTGACCTTCGGCCTGGTCGAGTCCCTGGCCGATGCCGACGGCGCCCGGCTGCTGGCCGAGGTGGAGCGCGCCAGTACTCTGACGCCTGATTTCGGCGAGCTGCTGCGTGAGGTGATCGGCTTGCTGCACCGCCTGGCGCTGTTCCAGCAGGTACCGGAGACGCTGGCGGCCGACGACCCTGAGTACACGCGCATCGCGGCCCTGACCGGGCGGCTCGCCGCGGCTGACATCCAGCTCTATTATCAGGTCGCACTCACCGGTCAGGCGGACCTGGCCCTGGCCCCGGACCCGCGTGCCGGATTCGAAATGGTCCTGCTGCGCGCACTGGCCTTCCGGCCCGCGGAGGGCGCGGAGCTGCGGGCGCTGGCGGGTACCGCGAGTCAGGGCCCACGTCCGCCGGCCCGCGTACCGCCCGCCGGGGTGGTCGGCGGGGGGGGCGAGGAGACTCGCGCGGCGGTCAGTCCCCGGCCGGGTCCTGAGTCCGAGCGGCCGTCGGCACCGTCGGCGCCAGCGGCGACGCTGACCAGCACCGCCGACTGGCACCAGTTGGTCGATCGGTTGGGGGTGGGCGGCATTGCCAGTCAGCTCGCCCACCACTGCGGATTCATCGAGCAGGGCGCGGGTCGGCTGGTTTTGAGCCTGGACCCGGCCGCGGAGCAACTGCGTTCGCCGGGGACCGAGGAGCGCCTGCGCGCCGCTCTGGAGGCCGCCCTGGGTGCCCCCCTGCGCCTTGAGATCCGTGTGCTGCGGCCGCTGCAGGAGACCCCGGCGCAACGGCTCAGCCGGGAGCAGGAGGCGCGTGCGCAGGCCGCCCAGGACACCCTGGCGGCCGATCCGATGGGGCGGCGCCTGCGTGATCAATTCGATGGCCAGTGGGTTCCGGGTAGTATTGAGCCCGTGGACTGACTGTGCCCTTTTTCATCAACCCGGCGACCTGGCCGTGCGGCCGTCGTCGCCAACCTGGAGGCAGTGCATTGTGAAAGGCGGAATCGGTGATCTGTTGAAGAAGGCGCAACGGATGCAAGAGGATATGAAGAACGCCCAGGAACGGCTCGCTGCGGAGGAGGTGGTGGGTGAGGCCGGCGGCGGCATGGTCAAGATCACCATGACCGGCCAGCACCTGGTGAAGCGCATCGAGATCGATGCCGCACTCATGGGCGACGACAAGGACATGCTGGAGGACTTGTTGGCCGCCGCGTTCAACGGCGCCTCCCAGCGGGTGGCCGAGAAGACGAAAGAAAATATGGCCGAGCTGACCGCGGGTCTGCCCTTGCCCCCCGGCTTCAAGCTACCGTTTTAGTGCGGATCGCGGCCTGGCGTCCGGTCCGGCGGCGATCCCCGAGCGATCCATTATGACCATTCATGGCCGAGCGCACTGATACCCCATGGCCGAGCGCACTCTACTCAATCAGTTGATCGATGCCCTGCGCTGTTTGCCGGGGGTCGGGCCCAAGTCCGCCCAACGCATTGCCTTCCACCTGCTGGAGCGCGATCGCGACGGCGGTAGCCGGTTGGCGCGCGTGATGGGTGAGGCGATGGCCCGCATCCGCCGCTGTAGCCGCTGCCGGACCCTGAGCGAGCATGAACGCTGCGGACTCTGCGCCAACCCCAACCGCGATCCGAGCTTGCTGTGTGTGGTGGAGCAGCCCTCGGAGATCGTCGCCATCGAGCACGCCACTGACTTTCGCGGATATTATTTCGTCTTGGGCGGGCACCTGTCGCCGCTGGACGGCATCGGGCCCGCGGACCTGGGGCTGGATCTCCTGGAGGCGCGGCTGCGCGAGGGTCTGGTCAGCGAGTTGATTCTGGCCATCAGCCCGACGGTGGAGGGCAGCGTCACCGCCCAGTATATTGCCGAGTGCGCTGGGGCGACCGGGGTCCATGTCACCCGCATCGCCCACGGCGTCCCCTTGGGGGGGGAATTGGAGCATGTCGACGGCGGTACCCTGGCGCTCGCCTTTAGCGGGCGGCGCACGCTGTGACCCAACCACTAACCACTAACCACGGATGACTGGCCTATGAGCGACACCATCTTCGGCAAGATTGCCCGCGGCGAGGTTCCGGCGGATGTGGTCTATGAGGACGACGAGGTCCTCGTCTTCCGCGATCTGGGCCCCCAGGCCCCGGTCCATCTGCTGGTGATTCCGCGCAAGCCCATCGCCACCCTGAACGACGCGCAACCCGCAGACGCGCAGTTGCTCGGCAAGCTGCTGCTGGCGGCGGCCAAGGCAGCGGCCCTCACCGGCATTGCGGATAGCGGGTATCGTACCGTGCTCAATTGCAACGCGGCCGGGGGGCAGGAGGTGTTTCACCTGCACCTGCACGTACTGGGTGGGCGCCCGATGCAGTGGCCGCCGGGTTGAGTGCCACCGGGTTGAGGGTCAGGCACCGCAGGCCGAAGGAACACGACGGTACTAGGCCGTCTTGCCGTTAACGGGTAGCATTATGGCAGTGAATTCCAGATCATCCACGGGCGAGGCGTCCCCCGCCTTCGAACTGAAGGCGGCGGGCTTTACCCTGCCAGTTATCCGCCTGTTGAATGGCAACATGGAGGTGCTGGCCGAGCAGATCGGGGCCAAGGTGGAGCAGGCCCCGGACTTTTTTCGCAATACGCCAGTGGTGATCGACCTCGGGGCCTTCCCGGACGGGACGGAGGTTGAGTTTCCACTGTTGGTAGGTCTGCTGCGCGGCTATGGAATGATACCGTTCGGTGTGCGCGGCGGGAACAAGGCGCAAAATGTCGCGGCGGAGGCGATGGAGCTGGCCATCCTGGGTGACGCCTACCTGCGCCCGACCAAGGCGGCGCCCGAACCGGCGCCGGAGACGCCCCGGCGGGGTCTGCCGACCTTCACCCTGGTGACCCGCCCGGTGCGCTCCGGACAAGAGATCTATGCGGCGGGCGGTGACCTGTCGGTGGTGGCGTCCGTGAGTTCCGGTGCCGAGGTGGCCGCAGACGGCAACATCCATATCTACGGTTGCCTGCGCGGACGCGCGCTGGCGGGTAACCGCGGCAATGCCGACGCGCGCATCTTCTGCCAGGACCTCCAGGCCGAACTGGTCTCGGTGGCCGGGCATTACCGGGTCGCCGAGAATATCCCGGCTGACCTGAGGGGGGTCCCGGTGCAGGTCTTTCTGGACCAGAAGGTCTTGCGGATCGAGCGAATTTGAGGCTTTAACGGCGGGTCCAAGGTACCTTGAGCAGGTGCCGGTATACCCCAAAAGGAGGGTCGTAACTTGTCGAGAATCATCGTAATCACGTCGGGTAAGGGTGGTGTGGGCAAGACCACCACCTCCGCTGCACTGTCCATGGGGCTGGCCCAGCGGGGCCATCGGACCGTTGTCATCGACTTCGATGTGGGGCTGCGCAACCTGGACCTGATCATGGGCTGCGAACGGCGAGTCGTGTATGACTTCGTCAACGTGATCAACCACGAGGCCAATCTGAATCAGGCCCTGATCCGCGATAAGCGGTGCGACAACCTCTATGTGTTGCCGGCCTCGCAGACCCGCGACAAGGAGGCCCTGACCAAGGAGGGTGTGGGGCGGGTGCTGGACGAACTCTCCCAAAGCTACGAGTTCATCGTCTGCGACTCCCCGGCTGGGATCGAGCACGGCGCCACCATGGCCATGTACTACGCCGACGACGCGGTGGTGGTGACCAATCCGGAGGTGTCCTCCGTGCGTGACTCTGACCGCATGCTCGGCATTCTGGCGAGCAAGTCGCGCCGCGCCGAGACCAACGCGGAGCCGATCCGCGAACTCCTGTTGCTGACCCGCTATGACCCGCCGCGGGTGGAGACCGGGGAGATGCTGAGCGTCAAGGACGTGCAGGACATCCTCTCACTCGATCTGCTGGGCATCATCCCGGAGTCCAAGGCGGTGCTCACCGCCTCCAATGCCGGGGTGCCGGTGATCCTCGACCGCGAGAGTGATGCCGGTCAGGCCTATAGTGATGCGGTGAGTCGGTACCTGGGGGAAGAGGTACCACACCGCTTCATGACCGCGGAGAAAAAAGGCTTCTTCAACCGCCTGTTCAGGGGATAAGCCATGGGTCTACTCGACTACTTCCGCAACTCCCGGCCCGACGGGACGGCGAATGTGGCCAAGGAGCGATTGCAGATCCTGGTCGCCCATGACCGGGCCGAGCGCCATCGCCCCTCCTATCTGCCCAAGCTTCAGCGTGAGATCCTGGAGGTGATCCGCAAGTATGTAGACGTGGATATGAGCGCGGTCTCAGTCAACTACGAGCAAGAGGAGTCCCACGAGGTACTGGAGTTCAACATCATCTTGCCGGATACGGTGCGGCATGTGGTCTGACGGCAGCCGGCCGGCGGGTTGACCGCGTTCCTACCTCTGCGTGATCTCGTTCCCACGCTCCAGCGTGGGAATGCAGTCTTGGCCGCTCCTGCGGCCCGAATCCGCACGCGACGCCGGAGCCTGGAGCCAGAAATCCACCCAATCGGAGGCATCCATGTCGCTACCCGTGCTTGCCCGGTCCGCGGACCGTTTCACCTGGAGTGACTACCGCTCCTAGCCGGATGACCAGCGTTGGGAGTTGATCGACGGGGTGGCCTATGCCATGTCCCCGGAGCCATCGATCAGACACCAGGATGTTGTCTTGCGCTTGTCCAGTCGGATCGAGCAGCAGCTGCGAGGCAAGCCCTGCCGACCCTTTGTCGCTCCCACCGATGTGAAGTTCTCGGAATCAGACGTGGTCCAGCCGGACATCCTGGTGGTCTGCGACCCCGGTAAGATCACCCCCAGCCACATCGAAGGCGCCCCGGACCTGATCGTCGAGGTCCTCTCCGCTGGAACCTCCGCCAAGGACCTGCGCGACAAGAAGGCACTCTATGAACGTGCCGGCGTGCGCGAATATCTGGTCGTCGACCCGCTCGAGCAGTACGCCATCCGTTTTCTACGGACCGCCGACGGGTATGACAAGGGCACCGTCTTTGCCGCCGATGAGGTCTTGAGTTCAGCCACCCTGGCGGCGATTGAGATACCGCTGTGGGAGGTGTTCGAGGTGCCGGGGCTGGCGGTGGTCGCGCCCGCGTGATCTGGTTCGCCTGGCCGCGTCCGGCAGTCACCGCGGATAGCGATCACTGCAATGCCAACCGGTCGGGTGTTCGCCGTTGCGCCGCCGGGTTACACTATCGCCCCTCTCCAACCGAGGGATTGACCCGCCACAATGACGCAAACCGACTGTGCACAGTGTCTACGCCCGGCCTTCACGGCGCGTCTGGCCCGGGACCTGACCGAGCAGCGCCGCTGCATCAACCTGGTTGGGGCTCCCGGTCAGGGGCGCGGGCGGCTCCTCGCCGACCTCCAGCGCACCGGGGGTACGACCCTCTGGCTCTGCGCCGACCTCAAGGAATACCGCTATGACTTCCCGGGCCTGATCGCCAGGCTCTGGGACCAGACCGGGCTGCCCGGCGGTCAGCCCGCGACCCTGGGCGAGCTGGCCGACCGGCTGCGCGGGCGCAGCGCCTGCCTGCTCTTGCACCACTTCGATGCCGTGCTCGACGAGCCGGATGTCGATGCCGGCTTCGATGTCCAATTCCTCAACGGGCTCAATGCACTCAAGGCGCACGGCCTGACCCTGTTGGGGGTGACCGAACGGGGTTATACGAACTATGTGATGGTGACCAGGGCCGGGGAGCGGCGGGTCTCCACCCTGATCCTGGAGCGCGAAGACCTGCGCCCCTTGACCCGGGGCGAGGCGGCGGCCGAGGTCGCCCGGCGTCTGCCCGAACTGACCGAGGCCGAGCGGGCGCGGCTTGCCGAGTGGATCGCCGGGCACCCCATGCCGTTGTCCTTTCTCGATTTCGTGGCGGGTCGCGTCGGCGACGGCGAGCGCTTGGGGTCCTGGCTGACCCGACGGAACCAGCATGGGCGCTGGCGGCGCGAATTCGCCGCCCGGCAAGGGCATGGAATCACCCCGGCGGATGCGCAGCGGCTGCGCCGACGGCTGCGGGTCTGGTGGCGTGCCATCGGCGGCCATGAAATCCGCTGGCCTTTGGCAGGGCTCGCCAAGGCGGTCGAGCGGTGGCTGGGCGGCAAGAATGGGGGGGACTGAAGGCATGGACCGCCGGACGCCTTTCCGGTTGCCGGCCGAGCCCAAGACCGGGTTGGACCTGCTGTGGTGGACCTATTTCGAGTGGCCACGGTTGGTGGCCTGGTCGCAGCGGCTGCCGCGGCGGCGGGTCCAGGCACTCTATCTGCGGGCACTGCCCTGGCTGGCGTCCCTGGCCATCGTCTGTTACCTGTTGTCCTCCGCGCTCATCGCGACGACCGACCTGCCGCTGCACTTTCCCGATCAGTTCAGGTCCGGCGTCGTTGCGGCCTTCAAGGACACGACCGACTGGGGTGGGCGGTTCTATTGGCTAGTCGCTGATTCTGCATTAGCAGTTCTCCGACGTCTGGCATTGGGCCTGGCAGTGGGCCTGGCATCGGGTCTGGCAGAAGGCCTGGCATTTGGCCTGGCATTGGGCCTGGCATTGGGCCTGGCATTTGGTCTGGCAGGGGGTCTGGCAGCGGGCCTGGCATTGGGCCTGGCATTGGGCCTGGCATTTGGCCTGGCATTGGGCCTGGCAGTGGGCCTGGCATGGGGCCTGGCATTTGGCCTGGCAGGGGGCCTGGCAGTGGGCCTGACAGATGGCTTGCTCAGCGGTGTGGGTTTGGGGGGTGGTTTCTGCGCGGGCTGGCTAGCCGGTTGGCTGCGGCTACCCGTCTATGTCCCCCAATCATTGATCGCATTGGTCCGCCTGGACCTGCGCCACAATCCCTATCTTTACGATGTCGGGGTGCGGCTTCCGCTCTGGCGCGCCCGGCGTCGCCTGTCCGATGAGTCCTTTGCCGATCCCGAGACCGGCGCGGCCTTCGGCGCCTTCCTGCTCGAATATCGCCCGTTCCAGGCCGGACTCGCCGCCGCCGTCCTGCACGCCGCCAACGCCGGGGGCTGGCGGCTCCATCCGCTGGAACCCGGGGTCCTGGTGCCGCCGCTACTGCCCAAGGAACAGACCGGCTTCCAACCCAGCGCAGACTGGCAAGCGGCGCTCGCCGCCCTGAGGGCCGACCTGTGTGCGGTGCGCACCCAGACCAATATCCGCCTCAAGCGCGACGCCTTCCAGCATTTTTATCGCCGGCTGGAGGCATTGCGCCGATTGACCCTGGCCGAGCCGCCGCGCTGGAACCGCTGGTACCTGCAGGCGCTGGACGCCTGGCTGGATGAGGCGGGAAAGGAGCGCCGCAATCTCGCCGACCAGGCCAGTGCATTGGAGCCGATGGCACCCAACCGCTACCGCGCCGGTACCCCGCTGCGTCCGGGTCAGGACCAGGCGGTCTTCTTCGGCCGCGAGGACTTGCGCCAGGCGCTCGCGCGCGAGGTCCTGACCGCCACAGATTTGACCTGACCCAGGGGCATCCGGAGTTGCTCCAGCGGTTGTGTTACCAACTGGTGTCGATCGCCAACCGCGAGGGGCGTCATGCCATGACCATGGCGGACCTGGATGAGTCGCTTGGGCAGGTGCTCGCGCGAGAGACGCCGCCGATGGAGCGCTTTTGGCACGAGTTCTGCCGGGAACCGGCCTGCCGTGATTGTGTGGAGCAGGTATTGGCGGGTGAGCCGCCGACCGACCGGGCGGCCTTGCGGCGTCTGCTGGACAATGGCTATGTGGTGGCGGACGGGGCTCGGGTGCGGCTGCGGGTGCCGCTCTTTGAGGATTGGTTGCGGCGCTATCGGGATGGCGCATAGGCGTTCTTGACCGGTCCTTGTTCCCCTGGAACAGAAGGGGTCTTGGCCGGTAGGGTCCGCCGTGCGGACCTTTCATCGGCCGGGTTCGCGCGGGATTCGGTTCGTGCAGCGGACCCCGCGGGGCTTGATGCCGTGGTTTCTCAACTTGGTGCCCCGGCTTTCCCCCTTGGGACCCAGCGAGCCGGCCTTGGGCCCATGGTAGGTCGACTTGAGCCCAAGACAGGCTAACATGCGCCCAAGGTAGGGATGCATGGACCAAAGATGGGAACGCACGGACCAAAGATAGAAACACATGGACCAAAGATAGGAACGCAGGGCCCCAAGATAGGGATGCGTGGGCCCATGTCTGGGCCGCGGTCCGCTCAGGTCTGCCCGGCGGACCCCGTGGGGCTCCCTGGTGTAACCTGTCGGTTGCGCCATACCATCACAGCCGTTCCAAATTTGGGCGTTAGCCGGATTTCTGGTGGATGCGCTGCGCTTATCCACCCTACGAAACCAGCGCGGCCGTAGGGTGGATCAGGCGCGCCGCACGCTGTTGGGGACTGGGCTCCCGGGTCGCGCGCGCCGCATCCACCATTCCGTTGCATGATGCCACCCAAGTTTGGAATTGCTGATACCATCACGGGACCAGTCCCTTATGCGAGATTCAGGGCCAGAATCAACCAAAATGCCCGCACCGGACCAGGCCGTCATCCGCCTCAAGGCCCGCTTGCTGCGAAGCTACCGCGCCCGGATCTGCGGTGACCTGGTCCGCCCGGCCACCGCGGCCAGCCTGCTCGAGCTGCCGCCGGACCTCGCCCCGGGCCTGCGCGAGGCACTGAGCGACCGCGGTCTGTCCCAGCTCTATTCCCACCAGCGCGAGGCCTTCGACCTGGCCCAGGCCGGCCGGCACCTGGTGGTCGCCACCCCGACCGCCTCCGGCAAGACGCTCTGCTACAACCTGCCGGTCCTGGACGCCGTACTCCGGGGCGGTAAGAAGGCGCTCTATCTCTTTCCCACCAAGGCCCTGGCCCAGGACCAAGTGGCTGAGCTGATCGAACTCGGTCGGGCGCTCAAGACGGCGGGCGGCGAGGGCGTGCGCGCCTACACCTTCGACGGCGACACCCCCGGCGACGCGCGCAAGGCGGTGCGCACCCGCGGTGACATCGTCGTCAGCAACCCGGACATGCTCCACCAGGCGATCCTGCCCCACCACACCAAGTGGGCGCAGTTCTTCGAGGGGCTCGCCTACGTGGTGGTGGACGAGCTGCACAGTTACCGCGGCGTGTTCGGCTCCCATGTGGCCAACGTGTTCCGCCGGCTGCGGCGGGTGTGCCGCTTCTACGGGGTCAGGCCGACCTTCATCTTCACCTCCGCCACCATCGCCAATCCGGCGGAACTCGCGCAGCGCCTGTGCGGTGAGACGGTGACGGCCATTACCGAGAGCGGCGCCCCCCAGGGTGAGCGTCACCTGTTGCTGTGGAACCCGCCGGTGATCAACCCGGACTTGGGGATTCGCGCCTCCGCCCGCTCCCAGACCACCCGCATCGCCCGCATGGCCGCGGTGGTCGGGCTCAAGGCGATCGTGTTCGCCCGCTCCCGGCTGATGGTGGAGGTGATCACCAAGTATCTTAAGGACGTGTTCGACAAGGACCCGCGCCATCCGCCGCGGGTGCTGGCCTACCGCGGCGGCTATCTGCCGAGTGAGCGGCGTTTGGCCGAGCAGGCGATGCGCGCCGGGCGGGTGGACCTGGTGGTGAGCACATCCGCGTTGGAACTGGGGGTGGACATCGGCGCACTGGACGTGGCGATCTTAAACGGCTACCCGGGCACCGTCGCCGCCACCTGGCAGCGACTGGGGCGGGCCGGGCGGCGGCTGCGGCCATCGCTCGGGGTGCTGGTCGCGACCAGTGACCCGCTCGACCAATATCTGGTGCGGCACCCGGAGTTCTTCTTCGGCGCCTCCCCGGAGCACGCGCGCATCCACCCGGACCAGCTGCTGATCCTGCTGGAGCACGTGCGCTGCGCGGCCTTTGAGCTGCCGTTCCGCGACGGCGAGACCTTCGGCGCCGAGGATCTCACCGAGATGCTCTCTTATCTGCGCGACCAGGGCGTGCTGCAACACCAGGGCGACCAATGGTTCTGGGTGGCCGACAGCTATCCGGCCAACGCGGTCTCACTGCGCTCGGTGGCTGAGGGCAACTTTGTGGTCATCGACACCACCGGCGGACGCCAGACCATCATCGCCGAGGTGGACTGGTCCAGTGCCCCCGGCACCCTCTATGTCGGCGCCATCTATATGATCCAGGCCCAGCCTTACCAGGTGGAGCGCCTGGACTGGCCGGGGCGCAAGGCCTTCGTCACCCGCACCCAGGCGGACTATTACACCGACGCCATCGACTACACCCGGCTCAAGATCCTGGACCGCTTCCAGGGGCGCACGTGCGGGCTGGGCGCCACGGCCAACGGCGAGGTCCACCTGGTGCGCCGCTATCCCGGCTACAAGAAGATCCGCTATTACAGCCACGACAACATCGGCTACGGCAACATCGACCTGCCGGACCAGGAGATGCACACGACCTCAGTCTGGTGGCAGGCCGAGCCGCGCGCGCTGGAGTCGGCCTTGCCTGACCGCGCACAGGCGATTGAGGGTTTCCTGGGCGCCGCCTATGCCCTGCACCATGTCGCTGCGCTGCGCTCCATGGCCGAGCTGCACGACCTGGGCCGCGCGGTGGGGGACGGGCAGGGGACCTGGTTTGCCGTGACCGGGGCCGAGGGGCGCGGCCAGTTGCGCGGGCCGGACAATGCACCGGTGGACGGGGAGGGCGTCGACCGTTTCGAGCCCACGCTCTTTTTGTATGACAACTATCCGGGCGGGGTGGGGCTCTCGGCGCCGCTCTATGACGCGGCGGATACCCTGGTGCGGGATGCCCGCGACTTGGTGGCCGGGTGCGCCTGTACCGGCGGGTGCCCGGCCTGCGTGGGACCCATCATGCCGGGGGATGAGGCGCGGGCCATCACGCCGCGGGCGGCGGCCTTGGCCGTGCTGGGGCTTCTGGGAGGGGCGGTCGAGGTCGTGGCTGAGCATGGGGTTTGAAGACCGCTTGCGGCGCATCCGCGGTCAGGGGGGGGGCACTGAGGTGCCGCCGGTGCCGTCCCCGACCGACGGGCCGACGCTGGCCGAGCGGTTGCGTCGGGTCTCGACCGGGCGGGCGGTGCCAGAGCCTACCGTGACCCGGACGCCCGACGAGGCCGCGCTCGCCGCCGTCCTGGGCGCCGACATTCTGGCCCCTGGGGTGTTGCGGCTGGAGCGGCGCATCGATGCGCGGTTGCGGCACGGCCGGGGTCTGCTCGGGCAGGCCCATGTCCCCCAACACCTGCCCTGGATGCCGGTCCATCCCGTAGGGTGGATAAGCGCAGCGCATCCACCAGAAGCCCATCCGCCCGGCGCCTGGCTCTGCCTCGATACCGAGACCAGCGGCCTGGCCGGCGGCACCGGCACCTGGGCCTTCCTCACCGGACTGTTGCGCGCCGAGGGCTCCGGTTGGTGCCTGCGCCAATACCTGCTGGCCCGCTTGGACGCGGAGGCCGCCTATCTGGAACTGATGGGTGCCGAACTGGGCGCGGACGCCGGGCCTGCCTGCCTGCTCACCTACAATGGCCGCAGCTTCGATGCCCCGCTGCTCACCACCCGCTTCCGCCTCGCCGACCGCTCGGCCCCACTGGTCGCGCTCCCCCATCTGGATCTCCTGGCCCCCACGCGCCGTGCCTTCGCCCGCGTCTGGCCCGACTGCCGGCTCGCCACCGCGGAGTCCCGCCTGCTCGGCGTCCAGCGGGCCGACGACCTCCCGGGTTCCGCCGCCCCGGCTGCCTGGCTCGGCTGGTTGCGGCGCGGTGAGACCGGACCGCTCGCCGCCGTGTTGCGCCACAACCGGGCGGATCTCTTGTCCCTAGCCGGACTGCTTCCGGTGCTGGATGCCGTCTACCGTGACCCGGCCGCCTTCGGTGCCGACTGCCGGTCAGTCGCCGCCGCCCACCAGGCACGGGGCGATCAGGCGCAGGCCCTGCGCATCCTGGCCGCCAACCGGCGCGACCTGGACGCGGCGGGCCTGCACGACCTGGCGCGACTCTATCGCCACGCCCAGGACTGGGGGCGGGCGGTCGGCATCTGGGAGGAACTCTCGGCGCGCGGCGACCCGCAGGCCCACGCCGCCCTGGCGCGCTTCCACGAGCACCGCGGCGGCGACCTGGGCCGGGCCCTGGAACTTGCACTGGCCCTCCCGCCGGGGCCGGAGCGGGAGCGGCGCTGCCGGCGGATCGCGGAGAAGTTGGAGCGGGCGGGGCGCAATCTCAGTCTGGGTGGACTGGGGTGACCTGACGGGGCGTCGGGCTCTTTCCTTTAGTCCGGATGGAGGGCTTGATCATCACTCCAGCTGGGGGCATCGGGTTGCAGTCGCCAACATCAGCGTCGATTGCGGCGCTGGTCGCATCAGACGGCGAGCGGCGCCGAGCAACGCCCGCCCTTGGGCCTAACCCCCCGCCCTGGTGTATCCTGTACGGTCAAAACCCGACCGCTCGCGATCGATCCGTTCCGCTCAACCAGCTCTGGAAGCCTCTGCACCGTGACTCAGCTCAAGAACGATACCTTCCTGCGCGCCCTGTTGCGCCAGCCCGTGGACTACACCCCCGTGTGGATGATGCGCCAGGCCGGGCGCTACCTGCCCGAGTACCGCGCCACCCGCGCCCGTGCCGGCAGTTTTATGGACCTGTGCATGAACCCGGAACTGGCCTGCGAGGTCACGCTCCAGCCGCTGGAGCGCTTCCCGCTCGACGCGGCCATCCTGTTCTCCGACATCCTGACCATCCCGGACGCCATGGGCCTGGGGCTGTATTTCGCCGAGGGTGAGGGACCGCACTTCGAGCACCCGGTGCGCTCCGCCGCCGATGTGGAGCGAATCGCTGTACCTGACCCGGAGGATGGTCTGCGTTATGTGATGGACGCGGTGAGCCTGATCCGGCGCGAACTCAACGGCCGCGTGCCCTTGATCGGCTTCTCCGGCAGCCCCTGGACCCTGGCCACCTACATGGTCGAGGGTGGCAGCACCAAGAACTATGCCTTCACCAAGGGCATGATGTATGACCGCCCGGAACTGCTCCACAGCCTGCTGGCCAAGGTGGCGGATTCGGTGACCGTCTATCTCAACGCCCAGATCGCCCGCGGCGCCCAGGCGGTGATGATCTTCGATACCTGGGGCGGTGCGCTCACCCCGGCCAAGTACCTGGAATTTTCGCTGGCCTACATGCAGCGCGTGGTGTCGGGTCTGACCCGCGAGGCCGAGGGCCGGCAGGTGCCGGTGGTCCTGTTCACCAAGAACGGCGGTCAATGGCTGGATCGGATGGCCGAGACCGGCTGCGATGCACTGGGCGTGGACTGGACGACGGACCTGTCCGCCGCCCGTCTGGCGGTCAAGGACAAGGTGGCCCTGCAGGGCAATCTGGACCCCTGTGTCCTCTACGCCTCCCCAGAGCGCATCCGAGAGGAAGTGGCGACGGTGCTGGCGAGCTACGGCCACGGCCACGGCCATGTGTTCAACCTGGGCCACGGGATCACCCCGGACGTCAATCCGGAGCACGCCGGGGCCATGGTGGCCGCGGTCCATGAACTGAGCCCCGCCTATCACCAAGGCGTCTAAGTTCTGACCTGCCTCCGGCCGCGACGCGGCCGTGTGAGACCGGCGTGGCGTCGCGGGTTACCGCGGCGTCGCGTCGCGGCCGGGGGGCCGCTCCTACCCGGGCGTTCGCCTGTGCCCTTTCTCCTGCACCTCACCGTCAAGACGGTTCCTGCTCCAGCCGTGCCCGGTTCAGATTATTCCTACCCCAGTTGCAGCCGATGTCTTAGTGACTGTGACTGCCATCACGGTTATGCTTGTCATTGATGAAGTCGGGTCCTCGCTGCCACCGAACCTAGAAGTCGGGGTTGGCGTGAACCTAGGCCCCCGACGCACGGGCCGCCCCGGACTCAACAGAGGGCAGGTTCATGTACAGACAAGTAGCGGTGGCGATCATCGGCGCCGGCCCGGCGGGCCTCGCCGCGGCGGCGGAAGTCTGCAAGACGACGCGTGACTTCGTACTCATCGACAACGGCGGCTTCGGCAGTACCTGTGCCCGGATCGGCTGCCAACCGTCCGCGGTGGCTGCCCATCTGGCGGCGGGCCTGGCGCGGCGCCGCGTCTTGGGCGTCGGTGGCCTGCCCCGGTCAGAGCTGCTGGGGAACGCTCATCGCTCCCCGGCGCACGCCACCGCGCTGCCGCCCGATCGGGAGGGCCTGCCGGCCGACGCGCTGATTATGGGTGAGGCCCGCTTCATCGGCCCCAACACCCTGCGGGCCGGCGGCCAAACCATTCAAGCACGCTCCATCGTGATTGCGACCGGTGCCGGGAGTGAGGTGCCGCCCTATTGGCGGGACATACTCGGCGACCGGCTACTGACGGTCGAGACGGCATTCGAGCAGGAGCGATTGCCCGCGTCGGTGGCGGTGATCGGTCTTGGACCTGCCGGGTTGGTGGTGGCTCAGGTCCTGCACCGGCTGGGGGTGCAGGTGATCGGTATTGAGTCCAGTCAGACGATCGCCCGCCTGCAGGACCCGCTCGTCAAGGCGCTGGCGGTGGACCTTCTGGGCCGCGAGTTTCCGCTCTGGCTTGGCGCCCCGGCCCTGGTCGAGCCCCGTGGTCACCAAGTGTTGGTGCGGGCGGGACCGCACGAGGCCCTGGTTGATCGGGTGCTGGTCGCCGTTGGCCGTCACCCGAACCTGGAACGCCTGAGTCTATCCCAGGCCGGCTGCGCCCTTGATGCCCGGGGCGTGCCGCTCCACCATGCACAACATCTGCGACTCGGGCGCTTGTCCATCTATATCGCCGGTGACGCTGCGGGTGGAGTTGGCGGTTTGGCGCGCACGGCGGAGCAGGGGCGGGTGGCCGGCTATAACGCCTGCCACCGCATACCGATCGCGCTCGCCACCGGGGTCCCTACCACCCTGGTCTTCAGCGAGCCCAATATCGCCTGGGTTGGTCCTTCCTGGTCGGCGTTGGACCAGTCATTCCTGATGACTGCGCAGATGGGTGTCGATGCGTTGGACGGCGACCCGTCCCCGAGTCGGGGCCGCCACCCGGGCCTGTTGCGGGTCTACGCCGACCGGCGCGACGGTCGGGTTCTGGGTGGTGCCATGATCGGCCCCGGCTGCGAGCGCCTGGCCCAGGCACTCGCGTGGTGCGTCCAACGGCGGTTGACCGCGCAGGAGATGGTCGAGATGCCGCTGGATCAGTCGGCGGTTACGGTCGTCATGCAAAATATATTCAATGAGTTAGTTTCTCGGGTCGGGCACAAACAGGCCAAGCCTTGGCCTTGGGGTCGGTTGACTTGGGCGGGCGTTCAGTGCGGCGGTGGTGCCCGCCATCACCCTGGGCCGGTGCTGGGCGCCCGCGGGTAGCGCCCCGGCGCGCAGTCGCCGCCCGCGGCGCTTCATCCCGCGCAGGCCGTCCTGACCGCGGCCAGGAAGCCCCGGCAGTTGGCCGTAAGGTCCGCCCCCTGTGCGTGCAGGTCCCCACCGATCAGCAGACAACAGTCGCGTCCATAGAAGCGGACCAATTCAGGCACCCACTTGAGTCCCATACCCCCCGCCGGCACGGGGAAGATGCTCTGCAATGCGCCCATCGGCTGGGTGGTCGCGTCGACGATGTCACGGCACTCCTGCGCCGTGAAGGCGAAACGCCCGCCATAGCTCGGGAAGATCGTTGCGTCCGCGCCGGCCAGGCGGTTGAGTTGTCCATAGAGTGCGCCGTGTGTCAGACCCCCGTCAGGGTTGAGGGTGAAACTCCCCTGAAATGCCGGGTGGCTCAGGATCGGCAGGGCTAGGGCGTCGTCGTCCGCCAGCGTGCGCATGGCATCGAGTCCGGCCAGGCCCGGGCAGAACAGCAGGCCCCCGGCCCCGCACCCCTGGGCCAGCCGGGCGCGTCGGACGATCTCGGTGGCCGGGGCGGTGACATTGGGTAGATAGCGCGCGCGTCCGCCCGTCTCCCGATTGGCGCGTGCCACCGCGGCGGTACAGCGTGAGACGCGCTCGTCGAAGGGACAGAATGACTGGTCGGTCAGACCGTGGTCGTCCTTGATCAGATCGATCCCGCCCAGGGCCAGTCGGTAGGCCAGGTCCGCCAGCTCCCGCGGATTGAGCCCCATGGGCTTAATCGCGGTACACAGGAGTGGCCGGTCCTGGACCCCGAGCAGCGCCCGCAGGCCGGCCTGACCGAAGCGTGGACCCCGATAGAGTCGCGCCAGTGATTCGCCCAAGTCGAAACGCGTGAGGCGGATGCCGGGTTTGATGCTGATATTGCCGAACAGACAGTTGACGAGTTGGGTCAGTTCCCGTCCCGCGACCTCCAGCGGATAGCGAATGACCGCCTCCCAACGGTCCGCGCCCAACGGCTCCAGGCTCGCCACCTGACCGACGATCTGGTCGCGGATAGCGGCACTCGGGATCAGGTCGGGCGGAAACTCCACCGTCTGTTCCAGACAGATGTCTTGCGCCCGTCGGCTCGCCTGCGCTGCCGTGGGCGCGCCGCTGAGGTGATAGACGGCGGTGAAGCGCTCACCGCTTAGGGTTAGTGGCTGGTCTTGGGCAGTCATCGTCGCATCGTGGAATGGGCACTTACCCGGACTCTACCAGAGCAACCGCCCTGGTGCTCGGTCGTTCGCCTGCAAGTGCCGCGGCGCTGCGGTGCGCCGCGGGCTACCATGGCGGCTGCCGGCTTCATCCAAACGTAACCGGTCCCCCGAGGGAGGCTGTTCTTGCTACGCTTATGAGTACCTGTTCCAGTCATCCATGCGGGTACCGACCCGCGCCACCCCGTCAGGGTAACCCAGAGGGCTGATTCAAGATGGCCATGTCAATGTTCTCCGAGGCATACGACGCACTCCGCAAGGTGGTTGTCACCCAGGCGGAGTTCGACGCAGAATGGCAAAAATTCCTTAATAAGGAGGTTGTTCCGATACTGGGCACGAGCGGACCGGACTCCGCACATGCCGCCGGCCTCGACAAATTACGCGAGCGGATCGAGGATAGCAGCGGGGGCGGTTTCGCCTCCTTTTTCTTGGGCGGCTTGGTCGGGGAAGCCATCGTCGCCGCGGCGAAGAAGACTGGCGCGGAGGCCGGGTTGGCCAGGCGTTGCGCCGCGCTCAAGATGCTCAAGCATCTGTATCGCGCAGAACAAACCGGCGCCCAGAGCGTGTGGATTCTATCGCCGCCTAAGGCGTATTCCAAGTGGGTCTTCGACGAGATCGTCGGTACCGAAAAGAACCTCACGGCGTTGCTGAGCAAGGAGGCTGAGGTCTATTCCGCGGCCAATCGCAAGACCATGTGCACGGCGCTGCACCAGGCCGTCGCCTGTGCCCAGTACAGTGCGGTCAAATTGGGCAGCCCAGACCCCGCGACCACGACGGTGTTCGAGCGCTGGTTCGCCGACGGCACCGCGTCCGAGACGGACATTGCCGCCAAGATGACCAGCATGGGCACTGAGTTTACCCGTATCGCCGCCGTTTTGGGCTCGAACCTCCTGGTGTTTTCCGACGAGCCGAAGGATCGCACGTCCGGCGGCTGGAAGGACTGGGGATTTGTCTACAGCAGCGAAAAAATGGATGTGGTTTACCTGCAAAATGCCTTTCTCAAGGCGAGCGGTAACTCCGGCGATCTGTGGAAATGCGTTCTGACACTAGTACACGAGGTCTCCCATCGCGTCGCCGCCACCGACGATAATCGATACGACAATGGTTCTCCCGGTAAAGTCGGCGGTCGGGGTCTGAAGCCTGATGGGACCTTCACCTTCGACTATGCCACAAACAACGCGGATAGCTGGGCCTATTTCTGCGTTGATCTGAAGGGCATGCTGTCCAAGTGTGATCGTAACGCCGCGTTGGCCGGCACCAAGTGAAGGTCCGGGGCTCACTATCAAACGGGAGGCAGTGATGGCAATCCAGAAAAAGCGCGAGGCGCCGGCCGCGGTTAATCCGGTCCGCAAAGGGGGTGTCCGCTACGAGGCCCTGCACTGGGGCAAGGAGCGGGGGTTCGGGCAGAACGGGGGTTACATCGTCGCGGTCGACGAACAGACCGGTGCCGAGCTCTGGCATCTCAAAGTCTATGATGTGCGCTACGACGACGATCGGGAGGGCGACAAGCAGGACGTCTTCATCACCCGCTTGTCCATCGGCTGGTTCGACCCCCGTCTACGGGTCGACAACGAGCGTGGGGAGCGGTTCCTGATCGATCTCGCGACGCGCGAGATCCTCAAGCAGTGAACTGCCGGCACACCCGGTACCGCGGCGGTAAGGGTCCATGCCGGTACTGGTTGGCGCCGCTGCTGCTGACGGCGCCGTTATTCGCGTGGGTCTATCCCCTTCCTGCGCAGACAGCGTCCGATCCTCAGTCTCAGGACGCGTCGCCGGGGCGGATCGCCAAGAAACGCTTTGTCGATACCGGGGAGCCTCGCTCGGTGATCCACGGTGGCATTCGTTACCGCGAACTGCGCTGGGGTAAGGAGCGGGGGCTCGGCCAGAACGGCGGTTACATCCTGGCGACGCGCGAAGCGACCGGCGAGGAGTTGTGGCTGCGCAAGGTCTACGACATCCGCTATGACGCGGCGATGGAGTCGGACAAGCAGGATGTGTTCATCACGGACATGCAACTCGATTGGCTGGGCAACGTCCTGACCTTGCGCAACGAGCGTGGCGAGCGATTCACCCTCGACCTGAAGACCCGGGAGGTCGCGCCGCTGCGGCGCTGAGCGCAGCCCGTGCACGCGAATGAACCACCTGTACGCGTCGGCGGCCTGGAGACCGCCGGGTTGGTGGCGCTGCCCCCGTTGCAGGTCGCGCGGCGTCCCCGCCCGGCACCCGCGGCGCCGGTGGTGGATGCGCCGGCGCCGATTCACGGCCGCTTGGCTGCGCTCGCCCGGTGCCCCTCGAGCCGGTGCGCGCCCACGCTGTGGCGGTGGCGCAGTGGAATACGGTTGTCGCGCGTTGGCATCCCTTGGGCTATAAAGGTGCCTTCGGCTACCGGCTAACGGCCATGGCGCCCGCACGACCCCGCAAGATGAAAGTGGCGGGCGCCTTGGCCGTTCCCCCACCCCGCCCTCCCCCAATAGGGGAGGGAGAATTGGAGCGTACTCCCGGCGCGACTTTCACGGTAAGTCTCGACCTCCGGTTGCGGATGGATCGCCGCTGGCCGGGATGATGATCAAGGCCGCCGCGCCATCCGCTCCGCCAGGATCTCGATGAGCGCCGGGTGGGTGCCCACCACCTGCGTCGGGTAGACCCGGAAGCCGGGGACCGCGGATTGCACGCGGCCGCAGATGGCCGCGAGGTCGCCGCCCGGTCCGGCGTGGTGGCCGGGGGAGAGGAAGAGCAGGGGGAGGATCACGGGGCTCGTCGGGTCTGCGGCGGCGAGGTGCTGCAGGACGCCCTCCAGCCGCTCGCCATTGAAGTCATAGTCAACACCGGCTCGACGCTCCATCGCGGCCTCGTACAGCTGCATGTCAGGGCCGAGTCGGTCGCGTAATTTCGCGGCCAGCCAGTTGCGCACCGCGGTGACCTCCGGTCGCGGTGAGCCATGGTCCACCAGGATCAGGCGCCGCAGGGGGCAGCCCTGAGCCGCGGCGGTCGCCCGAAGGTGGTCGAACAGGATGTCCACCAGGCGCAGTTCGCCACCCGGCAGCGGGCAGAGTTCGCGGGCGCAGCGCAGCCGCAGGGGGCCATAGTCGCGCTTCAGTTCCAACGCCAGCGTGGGGATGAATTCGGTCAGTGCGCGGCTGGGTCCAAACCAGAGGGGGACCAGCAAGAAGTCGCGGCGGCCCGCGGCCAGGGCTCGGCGCAACCAGGGTTCGAGCGTATCTGCCGGTTGCCCGCCCACGGTGTGGGCGGCAATCCGATCGGCATGCAGGAGCGAGACCGGGTGCACCAGTCGGCCGCTCAGGTCCCCGAGTGACCGGGCCAAGGCGCGCAGGGCCAAGGTGGACTCCGGGCGGGAGGAGCCGTTATCGATCAGGAGCGTCTCGGGCATGGGGTGCGCGGGGTAGGGGGCGAACAGGTGCTTCCCAAGTGGCCGCGGCCGGTCGGAAAAGCAATAGGCCGACCCCGGTTGCGGGCGTCGGGTCGTGCCCCTTGACAAAGTAGGTGACGGCCTGACACGCAGGCGGTTTAATATGCGTCATGGCAAGGAGCGCCGCCGGGACACTTTGCGGTGCACTGCGACCAGGCCCTTGCCGACTTTCGCGGCCAACTTGATTCCCGGTTCCCGGGTTCGTTTAAGGAGATGTCGCTTCGTGAATTGCGATCCTGCTTCGTCCCGATTGCCGTGCATCGATGATGATTCGGTCGGCGCCCGGTTGGTCTGTCTCCAAGCGAGCCTGGAGGCCCGTACCGAGAGTCTGCGCCTGGCCCACCAACGGATGCGCGAAATGGCCGCCGAGCTCAGTCTGGCGCAGGAGCGCGAGCGCCGGTGTCTGGCCGATCGGCTCCACGATAGCACCATCCAGCAGTTGGCCTTGGCGCGGATGCTCCTTGGATCGGGGGCCGAGGGGGCGGCGGGGTCGTGGCTGGCCAAGCCGGAGCGGCTGGAGCAGTTGCGCGAGTTGCTTGACCTCTCACTGGGCCAGTTGCGGACCCTGGTGTTCGAACTGAGCCCGCCGATTCTCTATCAGGCCGGGTTGGCCCCGGCCATCCAATGGTTGGCGGGTGACTTCAACCGACGCTGGCCGGTACGCTTCGATTGTCGCCTGGAGGGTGAGTTGCCGCTGGTCCCCGATGATATGAAGGTGACACTGTTCCAGGCCGCCCGGGAACTCATGACCAACGTTTGCAAGCACGCGCAGGCCAACCAGGCCGAGGTGCTGGTGCGGGGCGAGCCACAGGCCGCGCATTTGGTGGTGAGCGACGATGGGATCGGGATCGCTCCGGGGCGGGCGCTGCGGCCCTGCCAGGGTTTGGCGGGTGACGGCTTCGGGCTCTTCAGCCTGCGACTGCGCATCGAATTGATCGGCGGCCAGTTGAACCTGGACGCGCGGGAGGGCGGTGGGACCCAGGCGAGCCTGTGGGTCCCCCTGGCGTGGGAGGCCGTCGCCACCCATCAAAATGACGGTGTCTGCAGATAAACGCGAATGCGCGCATAGGCTCTTCTTAGTACCAGTGACGGTGAGGAGGATGGGACAGATGACCATACGGGTGGTGCTGGCGGACGATCACATGATGGTGCGTGAGGCCCTCGCCGGGATGCTCGACACGGCCCCCGGTGTGGAGGTGGTTGGGGTGGCGGCGGATGGCCGCGAGGCACTGGCGCAGGTTGAGGCGTTGCGCCCGGATGTCCTGATCCTGGACGTGCGGATGCCGGATCTGAACGGCATTGAGGCCGCGATGCGCATGCGCAAGTTGGCGCCGAGGTGTCGGGTGCTTGCCCTGTCGGCCCTGGGTGAGGAGTGCTTCGTCAAGCAGATGGTGGAGGCGGGGGCCAAGGGCTATGTGCTCAAGAGTGAACCGCTGACTACCCTGGTTGAGGCCGTGCGCCAGGTCTATGCGGGCGGGACCTGGCTGCCGACGCCGTCGGGCTCGCCGACCCCGACCCCGACCCCGACCCCCATCCGGCCGGGGCGCACCCTGTTCTCGCGGCGCGAGCGGGAGGTGTTGGTCTGTCTGGCGGCCGGGCAACGCGGCAGTCAGATCGCGGAACAGCTGGGCGTGGCGGTCAAGACGGTCGATACCTATCGCCGGCGCATGATGGCCAAGCTCGGCCTCCAGTCCCAAGCTGAACTGGTGCGCTATGCGGTCACCTTGGGCGGGGTAACGCCGTGTTCGGGCGCCATGCCGCGTACCGATCGTGAGGGGGTGCTGGCGGCCGCACCGCCGATCAATTCATCGCCGCCTTGAGCGGTCTGTCCGCGGTTGCTCTTGCGGTTGCGCTCATTCGGGCGGCAGTTCCAGCGGCAACCGGATGGTCCGGTCCGGCGCGGTCAGTTGCAACTGCCAGGGGCCGGCGGGCAGAACGGCCGGCACGGTGAAGAGGGTGCGCACGCGCATGGCCTCCCCCGGCGGCGGTGCAGTGATTCGCGAGCGGAGCCCTGGCGCGCGGTCCGCCTGTGGCAGCGCCGGCTTGGACGCGGCGCCGGCCGGCTCCGGGGACGCCGCTTGGGTTGCCCCCGGGTAGGACTGGCCCGCCGCATCCAGCAGCGTGAGTGCCGCAAGCGCGGCGGTGCGCGCGTCGCGTCCGCTCGCGGTCTCGCAGATGACGTCCAAGGCCAGCCGCCGGGGGCCGCCGGGGGGCTCGGCCTGGTCCGCCAGCCAGTGCGCCCGGGTTGCATAGCGGCACCTCAGGCCGTCCAAACTGACACTGTTGTCCGCTGGCGGTCCGGCCAAGGACCCGCCCGGGCAGAGTCCCGCTGCCAGCAGGGTCAGTCCCAGCGCTCGTGCCGCGCACCCCCGGCTGGACCTGCTTTTCTTCCTCGTATTTGCGGATCAGGCGCTTGCCCGGCTCCGGGTCCTTAAACGACCAGAGTCTGTCCGCCGCCCCCTCCAGCGCCAGGCTGTAGACGGCACCCTCGATCGCCTCCTTCGCCGCCATCTGCGGCGGCTCGTTGGAGCTGAAGCCGGACTCCCCCTCCAGCAGGTCCTTGAGCCCGACGAACTTGAACACGCTGGCGTCCACCTTGTAGGACAGGATGGTCTTGCGCGTCTCCACTGACTTGAGCACCCGGCCGTCCTTTACCGTGAAAGTCGCGCCGGGAGCGCGCTCCACTTCTCCCCCCCCTTGTGGGGGAGGGCCGGGGAGGGGGAACGGCCAAGGCGCCCGCCACTTTCATCGTTCGGGGTGGCGCGGGCGCCATGGCCGTTACCGAGACGGCGCGCAGTGACACCGTCACGGTGTCGCGCTGGAATTCAGTGTGGCCACCGATGCCCAGATACTCCCGTCTTTGGGGCGCGCTGCGAAATCAGTAATATTCCTCCTCCTCCAGCCGGGCGTTGCTGAGCAGCAGGTTGCGGATGTCCCGGGCCAGCCCCTTGCCGAGCTCCTGGATGACCTCGTCGCGCGGGACCAGCAGCCCCTCGAAGATCACCTGGTCGTTCAAGCGGATGGTGGCGACGCTGCCGCGCTGCGCATCGGGCAGTTCGCTGAAGAAGAGGTTGTGGTTCACCCCTTGCGGCGGCCGCCAGTAGAGGATGAAGGCGTCGAAGAGGTCGTGGCCGAACTTGGTGACCATCTGGTCGGTGGTCAGGCCGCCGATCTCCAGCCCCTGTTCCATCAGGTCGGTGCCTTCCAGCACGCCCTGGTCGATGAGGCCGTCGTCGAGCAGCCGCGCCTGGGGCCGCGCCGGCTTGGCGCACTCCGCCGCTGGGGCCGCTGCGCCGGGCTTGCCTGCCTGCCCCTGGGGTGCCGGCTTGGTCGCCTGGGTGGGCGGGGTCTGGGCTTTGGTGGCGGCCGCGGCCGTTGCGGTGAGCAGTACCCAGAGCGCGGTGCCCAACAACGTCCTGGCGCTAAGGCGTCCGGCGTCGGCGAGGCGGTGGCTGGGCTTCATGCGCGTGTCCTGTGGTCCGGCGATCGGGGCGGACTGCGTGCGGTCGCTGTGCGGTGCGCGCGGTGGCCGTCGTTTCTTGGTGATGACGATAGTAAAACTCACCTGTTTTGGAGAATTACTTCGGGATCTGGCTTCTATGCCAAAATCGCATAGCCCCTCGGCCACCCCGGGGGCCGGAGTCCAAGGCTTCAGCCTTGGATTCCAGCAGCGTTTGGGGCACACCGTGCCCGACATTGGCGTGACACCGCTAGAGAGACTGGACAAGTATTCGCTGCCGGTCCCTTGCGCGCGCGACCTGTAGGCTCGGTAGAGCGCAGCGAAACCCAGCAATCAACGCCTTAGGCGCGCGCAAACGATGGGTTTCGCTGCGCTCTACCCATCCTACGGAATACTTGCCCGGTCTCTAGGGCGGTGTCACGAAACCGGCGGCGCGGCGCTGCCTTGCGCAGGCTCCGGCCGATCGAGTGACAGCGTCGGATCGATGACCTGCACGAAGGCGCGGACGGCCTGCGACTGGAGTGCTGCGTGGCGCAGCCCCAGGTTGGTGGTCAGGGGGCGGATCAGGTGGCCGAGGTCGACGGGGCGCAGGTCCGGATAGTGCGCGGGGTCGAAGGCGGCCTCGCCCACCAGGCCGATGCCGATCCCGGTCGCCACGTAATTGAGGATCTCGGCGCTGCTGCCCAGCGAGACGGTGATGGGAGACTCCAACCTCGCTGACGCGAAGGCCTCATCCAGCACCTGGCGCGTACGCGCGGAGCGGTTGTAGCTGCAACAGGGATAACCGGCCAGCGCCTTGAGGGTCACCCGCGGCAGCGCGCCGATGGGATGGTCCCGGGGGATGACCAGGATCAGTCGCCACTCCTCCAGCGGGAAATAGGCCAGGTCCGGGTACCGCGTGGCTGACTCGACGAAGACCCCCAGGTCCGCCTCGCCGCAGCGCAGCATCGCGGTGGCGGCGCCGGGCTCCTCTTCGGAAATCTGAAAGTGGAGTCCGGGCAATTCAGTGCGGCAGCGCACCACGGCATCGTGAACGCGGGTCGCCACGGCATAGCGGCTTGCCACCACCACGAGTCGGCTGGACTGCCCGCTGCCATGGGCAGCGGCGATCTTCCGGATGTGTTTGATATTCGCCATCACCTGCGCCGCGACCGCCGCGATCTCCAGGCCCGGTTGGGTCAAGCCGATCAGGCGTTTGCCCTGGCGCTGGAAGATCTCCAAGCCCAGCTCCGCACCCAGATCCTGGAGCTGGCGGCTGATGCCGGGCTGGGAGGTGTAGAGGGCCTTGGCCGCGGCCGAGATGTTGCAGTCTTGGTGGACGACCTCGTTGAGGTAGACCAATTGCCGCAGTTTCATAACAGGCCTTAAATCGATTGCACGGACCTCGGCACGCGACCGTGCTCGTCGACGGCGGTCACTCTATGCCGCCCTTCGACCGCTCGACCAGCTCGCCGCTCAGGGCGAACGGAAAAGCCTTAACTTGTCGGCATTCGGTTGAACCGTTGAAACCGCTGCCGGGCAGGCGGTGTGCGGCGTTCTGCGCCGCCGTCGCTTAAGGCAAGCGCAGCAGGATAGCCCTCTTTGAGGGACTGCTCGGTTAAGTTTGTGTGAAGCGCAGCGAGTGAAACCACCGGGGGCGGTGATCAAGACGGCCGCTACCGAGCCTTGGCGCATGATGGCGAAGCTGGGCCTCCAATCCCAATGCGAGCTGGGGCGCGACGCGGTCTTGGATCTGGTCCCCACGCGCCGCGTCACTGCCATTAAGTGAAGCGTCGCAGCACCCCCTGGAGTCCAGGACTTCAGCCTTGGAGAGACGCTAAGGCTGAAGCCTCGCGCGGGACGGGGCATTCGCCCCGTCCCGAATGTTTGCTCAGCTGGTGATCGGTGCAGTTGGCCCGCGGGTCGGGAGAAAACGTTACGGACGGGGCGAATGCCCCGTCCGGCCCAGGGCCGCGGCGCGCTGCGCCCGGCCGCGCACCGCGGCGCGACTACATCCGCACGCGGCGCGTGGGGACGAGGGCGATGATTGAGGCCCGGGCAGCGTGCCGTGGTCCGGATGTGGGGGGGCGCCGACCGGTGCCGACTCAGCCGCCCTGGTCCATGGTAAAACGTTCAAACTGCCGCCGGTCACGCTTGGTCGGTCGTTCTCCGAACGTATCCTGGGGGCCGGCCTCGCGTTGGCGCAGCAGCAGTTCCTCGCGCCGGGTGCGGCTCGCCGCGTCCTCCAGATAGAGTTGCGCGGCCTCGGCGGCCGGGCGGCGCTGCTGGCTGACTGCCAGCACCTGCACCTCCCAAACGAGCGATCCCTTGTGGATGGATACCTGCATCCCCGGGCGGATGTCCCGACCGGGTTTGGCACGGCTGCCATTGACCTGCACCTTGCCGCCGTTGATGGCCTCGACCGCCAGGTGGCGGGTCTTGAAGAAACGCGCGGCCCATAACCACTTGTCCAGGCGGACCTCGTCGATCTGGTTCATCGGCCGAGCAGGGGGTCCAGTTCACCGCACGAGTCAAGTTCGGCCAGGTCGGAGTAGCCGCCGACGTGCCGGTCGTCGATGAAGACCTGGGGTACGGTGTGGCGGCGGCTGCGCTCGAACATCTGCTGTTGCTGCGCCGGGTCGTGGTCCACCGGGATCTCGGTGTACTCGACCCCCTTGCGCTGGAGCAGGTTGCGGGCGCGGGTGCAGTAGCTGCATGGCGTTTTGGTATAAATCTGGACTTCGGGCATCGTCGTGCTCTGGTGCTTGGCGTTTCCCGGGTCGGTTGCCCGCCCGCCGTTCAAGAAATTTAAGGTTGCGCATGCCTTGCTCATGGTTGCGGCCATGGGCATACAATTGTCGATCCGCAGGGGTTCCCCCTGCCATGGTCCACCGAGAGCAGCATGTACCGAGACGCCCCGCACCCGATCCGGCTGGAGGACTATCGCCCGCCCGAGTTCCTGATCGACCGGGTGGATCTCAACTTCGACCTGGACCCGGACTTGACCCGGGTTGCGGCGAGCCTACAGGTCCGCCGCAACCCGGCCGCAACCCGTGGGGACGGCAGTCTGACCCTGCACGGGGAGCAGTTGGAACTGGACGGGGTCAGCCTCGACGGCTACCCCCTGACCCCTGCCGAGTATCGACTGGACGCCGAGTCGCTGACCCTGTTACGGGTGCCGGACAGCTTCCTGCTCCAGACCTGGGTCCACATCCATCCCGCCAGCAACACGGCCCTAGAGGGACTTTACCAGTCCGGAGGGATGTTGTGCACCCAGTGCGAGGCGGAAGGGTTCCGGCGTATCACTTATTTTCTGGACCGCCCGGACGTGATGGCCCGCTACGCCGTCACCCTGGTGGGGGATAAGGCGCGTTTCCCGGTGCTGCTGTCCAACGGCAATCCCGGGGAGTCGCGTGACCTGGGGGATGGTCGCCATGAGATCCGCTGGGAAGACCCCTTTCCCAAGCCGTGCTACCTGTTCGCGCTGATCGCCGGGGACCTGGGTTTGGTCGAGGATCAGTACACAACCGCCTCAGGGCGTCCAGTGGGTCTGCGCATCTATGTCGAACCCCACAACCTGGACCAGTGCGCACACGCCATGGTATCCCTGAAGCGGGCCATGCGCTGGGACGAGGAGCGCTTCGGGCGCGAATATGACCTGGCTCTCTACATGATCGTTGCGGTCAGTCATTTTAATATGGGCGCCATGGAGAACAAGGGGCTTAACGTCTTCAACGACAAATATGTCCTGGCGCGACCGGACACCGCCACGGACCAGGATTTTGCCGGGATCGAGGGGGTCATTGCACACGAATATTTTCACAACTGGACCGGTAACCGCATCACCTGCCGGGACTGGTTTCAGTTGAGTCTGAAAGAGGGATTTACGGTCTACCGCGACCAGGAGTTCTCGGCGGCGATGGGTTCGTCCGCCGTGAAGCGCATCCATGACGTGCGCGGACTACGTGCCCACCAATTCGCCGAGGATGCGGGTCCCCTGGCCCACCCGGTGCGCCCCACGGCCTATATCGAGATCAATAACTTCTATACGTCGACCGTGTATGAGAAGGGTACCGAGGTGGTGCGGATGCAGGCCAATCTGCTGGGCCCCGCGCTGTTCCGCAAGGCCACCGACCTCTACTTCGCGCGCTATGACGGCCAGGCCGTGACGACCGACGACTTCGTGACCTGTATGGAAGATGCGAGCGGCCGGGACTTGACCCAGTTCCGCCGCTGGTACGAGCAGGCGGGGACCCCGCAGCTGTGGGTGAAGGGCGAATATGACGGGGCGGATGGCAGCTATCGGCTGAGTGTGCGCCAGTTTACCCCGGCGACCCCGGGCCAACAGCAGAAGCGGCCGCTGCATCTGCCGCTGGCCATCGGCTTGCTGGATGCGGGCGGTCAGGAACTGGCGCTGCGTCTGAGCGATGAGGTGGGCGATGCGTGCGAGGCACCGCTGCCGCCCGGCACCCGGGTGCTGGAGGTCCGTGCCGCGGTGGAGCATTTTCGCTTCGTCGGCCTGCCCGAGCGACCGGTGCCCTCGCTGCTACGCGGCTTCTCGGCCCCGGTCAAGCTGCACTTCGACTACAGCGACCAGGACCTGGAGTTCCTCATGGCCCGGGACACCGACGGTTTCGCCCGTTGGGATGCCGCCCAGACCCTGATGCAGCGTGTACTACTGCGGTTGGTGGCGGAGCCCGGGAGCGATGCACCGAGCGCCTTCTTCGGGGCCTGTCGGCTCGCCCTGCTGGACACTGACGTAGCGGCGGCACTGCGCGCTGAAGTGCTGACCCTGCCCGGGGAATCGTATCTGGCCGATCAGATGCGGGTGGTGGACGTGGACGGTATCCACCGCGCCCGGGAATTTCTGCGTCGGCGTATCGGTGAGGAACTGCGTGACGACCTGATGGCTGTCTATGCGGCCCAGGCGGAAACCGGCCCCTATGCCTTCAACCCGGAGAGTGCCGGTCGCCGGGCACTGAAGGGTTTGGCCCTGGCCTATCTGATGGCGGGCGGGGGCGAGGAGGCACTGACCCGTTGCCGCGACCAGTTCGCGGCCGCCCACAGCATGACCGACGTGATGGTCGCCCTGCGGCTGTTGGTCGACCGCGGCGGTCCGGCGGGCGAGGCGGCACTGGTCGAGTTCTATCGCCGCTGGTCCACGGAGCCCCTGGTCATCGACAAGTGGTTCAGCATCCAGGCCACCAGCATCCGGGCCGACACCCTGGAACAGGTATTTCACCTGATGGACCACCCGGACTTTTCGCTGCGCAATCCCAATCGGGTGCGTAGCCTCATCGGCGCCTTCTGCACCGGCAACCCGGTGCGTTTCCACGCCGCGGACGGTGCCGGCTACCGTTTCCTGGCCGACCGCGTACTGGAACTCGATCCGCTGAATCCGCAGATTGCCTCGCGGCTGCTCAAGTCAATGATTCGCTGGCGCCGCTTCGATCAGGGTCGCCAAGAGCTGATGCGTGCGCAATTGGCGCGTGTACTGGACGCGGCGGCCCTGTTGTCCAAAGACGCCTATGAGGTGGCGTCCAAGGCGTTGGAAGGCACCTGATGGAATATCTCGTAACATGGAATATCTCGTAACACCGCTGCGCGGTGTTACGAAAGTATCAGGCGCTTCGTGTTGCGAGTATCGGTCGTCGGAGCAGGTAGGGTGTCCCGCCGTGTCTTGTGAGGCGTCTCAGCCCCAAAGGGGCGTGACATATCAGTCCAGGGCAACGCCCTGGGCATGAAGGTCTAGTAGGAAAACCAGCCCTGAAAGGGCGTGACATACAGTGCTCCGCCGTTATGTCGCGCGCCTTCAGGGCTGGGCTTAATGGCTCAATGGTATCCCAGGGCGTTGCCCTGGGCTGGTATGTTCGACCCCGTTGGGGTCGGTACACAAGATAGCGCGGAATTAGGGTGCTAGATCAATGCTCTACTGCGTCTTGTCATCCTCGGCCGCCGCGTTCTCGCAGTGCTCCGTGGCGTCGCTGCTGTAGCGCTGACTGAAGCGGATGACCAGGATGGCGATGCTCACCAGCAGGATGGCGCCCCCCTCGAACAGCAGGTTCTCGGGGGCGATATTCTTGCCTTGCAGCACGACCAGTCGTGACAGGGCGGTCACGGCGATGAACATGGGATAGGTGAAAGGGACGCTGTGGCGGATGAAGTATATGTTCGCCATCGCCATGATTTCGAGGAAGATGAAGATCAGGAGCACGTCTTCCAGCCGCACCTGGTGCTTGCCGAAAATCCCTATGACTTGTTGGGCTATCGCGACCAGGGCCAGCCCCCCGACTAGGAGCAGAACGCCCTTTTCGACATAGCGGAAGAGGGTGGATAGATAGCGGTCGAGTCGTTGTTCGTTGGTCAGCATAGGTTCATCCTTGCCGGGTCACGTCGGTCACCTTGGCCGCCGCCTTGTGCATCTGGCGTATCTCATTGTGGCGCTTTTCGATCTCCCGCCGGAACTCACGTCGCAGGGCCGCGGTTTCATAACGCCGCAGCTCATTCGGTGTTTCGATGGCGAGCGGCGGGACCGGGACCGGCTGGCCCTGCTCATCGACCGCCACCATCGTGAAATAGCAGGTCATCGCATGGCGGGTCGTCTTGTGAATGATATCCTCGGTCATGACGCGGATACCGATCTCCATGGAGGTGGTGCCGGTGTAGTTCACCGAGGCGAGGAAGGTCAGCAACTCACCCACCCGCACCGGCTGCCGAAAGAATACCTGATCCACGGACAGCGTGACCACGTAATGATTGCAATAGCGTGAGGCACAGGCATAGGCCGCCTGATCGAGCAGGCGTAGTGTGGCGCCGCCGTGGACATGGCCGGAGAAATTGGCCATGTCCGGGGTCATCAGCAGGGTCATGCTCAGTGTTTTGTGCTGCTTTTCCATGGTCAGGTTCGCCTCTCTAGTGCTTCTCTATACTCGTTCCCACGCTCCGCGTGGGAATGCAGCCTTGGCCGCTCCAGCGGCCAGAACTATCCTCTATCGGATGGATGCTCGGAATTGCACTGGATGCTCAGAGTTGCACTCATAGCGAGCAAGGGATGAATTGGCAATCTGCTTCCGTAGATCGTTTTGGATTTGGGGGGCGGCAAACTGACTGTCGCATTCGACACAAAACCCAATATCGGCTTTGTTGGGATCCGGACTCGAGTATGATAGCTCGGATGGCAATGGATTGAGGCTAGATGCGACATCAGTAATCTCTTGTTTTTCTTCCTCTTTAAACCCGAAGGCATTGGGGCTTTTGAAGCTAAAGATAAACTTGAATTTTGCCATGACGCGTCGCTCTCTAATTCTCGTGTTGCCGCTATCGACTCGCTATCATCTGTTGCCCGATGGCCTCAGTGACCCAGGCTTCAGGCGACTTCCCCTGCGCCCTTGCCAGGGCTGCAATCTCTGCATGTAACTGCGGCGGGACATGCACGTCGATATCTCCGGTCTATCGCTTGCGCGGTTCGACGTGGTCTTCTTCACACATCTGGAGGAAGACCTTTAGAGACTGCCGCCCTTCTTCGCGAAGCTTGGCCAGGTCGGCTGCATAAAAATCGGCCCCGCCGTTCAGGTCAACAAATGCGTCGCGCAGCATCTCGATGTCCGGGTCGTACTCAACCGTCGCACGATAGCCGTCGATGTCCATCAAGTCACAGGTTCCAACCGTGCATACGCCAACACCAGCCATTTGGCGCCCGCCTCCTTGAAGTTGACCTGAATCCGCGCCTGGGGTCCGTGCCCCTCGCTGTTGAGCACCACGCCCTCCCCGAACTTGGGGTGCGTGACCTGCTGACCAAGGCGAAAGCCGCCGGCATCGCCCGCCATGGAGCCAGTCGCGAAGGGCGCCGGCGCCCGGGCGCTCGCCGCCGCCGGATAGGAGATCCCGCGCGCGCGCACCTCCTCCATCAGCGCCAAAGGGACCTCGCGCAGGAAGCGGGAGGGCGCTTGGTCGGACGTTTTGCCATAGAGCCGCCGGGATTCGGCATGGGTCACATAGAGTCGGTGCATGGCGCGGGTCATGCCGACATAGCAGAGTCGGCGTTCCTCCTCCAGCCGTGCCGGGTCCTCGGCGGACATGCTGTGGGGGAAGAGCCCTTCCTCCAGGCCGACCAGAAAGACGTTGGGGAATTCCAGCCCCTTGGCGCTGTGCAGGGTCATGAGCTGGACCGCGTCGGTGAAGGCATCGGCCTGGGCCTCGCCCGCCTCCAGCGCGGCGTGGGCCAGGAAGGCACCCAGGGGGTCGGCCTCGGCGTCCTCGATCTCCTGGCGGAAGCGCCCGGCGGTTTCCGCGAACTGTGCCAGGTTCTCGATACGCTCCTCGCCCTTACCGTCCTTGGCCTTGCGGTAGAAGTCCGCCAGTTGAGCGGCCTCGATGACATGGGTGGCCATCTCGGCCAGGTCCATGCCCTGGGTGGCGGTGTTGCAGGCGCGGATCAGATCGACGAAACGCGCGAGTGCCGTGGTGCCGCGGGGCCCCAGGGTGCCGGCGTCGATCAGGTCCAGCGCCGCCCGCCACAGTGAGACCGCGGACCCGCGGGCCTGCTCACGCAGCAGGTCGATGGTGCGATCACCGATACCGCGGGTGGGGGTGTTGATGACGCGCTCGAAGGCGCCGTCGTCGTCCGGGTTGTTCAGCAGGCGCAGGTAGGCCAGGGTGTCGCGGACCTCCGCGCGCTCGAAGAAGCGCAGCCCGCCATAGACCCGGAAGGGGACCTGGGCGTTCATCAGTGCCTCTTCGAACAGCCGGGACTGGGCCGTGGTGCGATAGAGGATGGCACACTCGGCGCGGCGGTAGCCCTCCTCGGTGGTGTACTTGCGGATGCGCTCCACCACGAAGCGCGCCTCGTCCACCTCGTTGAAGGCGGCATAGCGGCGGATCGGCTCCCCTTCGCCGTCCTCGGTCCAGAGGTTCTTGCCGAGCCGGTGGGGGTTGCGGGCGATCAGTGCATTGGCGGCCTTGAGGATGGTGCCGGTGGAGCGATAATTCTGCTCCAGGCGGACCAGTTGGCAACCGGGGAAGTCGCGCTCCAGCGACTGGATGTTCTCCACCCGCGCCCCGCGCCAGCCGTAGATCGACTGGTCGTCATCACCCACCGCGAACAGGTTGTCGTTGGTGCCCGCCAAGAGCCGCAACCAGGCGTACTGGATGGCGTTGGTGTCCTGGAACTCGTCCACCAGGATGTGGTGGAAGCGCTCCCGGTAGTGGTGCAGGAGGTCCGCACGGCTGCGCAGCAGCTCGTGTGCACACAGCAGCAGGTCGGCGAAGTCGAGCGACCCGCTGCGCAGGCGCGCCGTCTCGTACTCCCGGTAGATGGTGACCATCTGGGTCAGATAGCGGTCACCGGCGGCGTCCACATGGTCCGGGCGCCGACCCTCGTCCTTCTGCTTGTTGATGAAGCTCTGGGCCTGGCGCGGCGGCCACTTGGCCTCGTCCAGCTCCAGGGTCTTGAGTGCGCGGCGGATCAGCCGGAACTGGTCGTCCCCGTCCAGGATCTGGAAGTGCTGGGGCAGCCCCGCGTCCTGCCAGTGGGCGCGCAGGAAGCGGTGGGTGAGCCCGTGGAAGGTGCCCACCCACATGCCGCCCACCGGGTGGTCGAGTATCTCTTCGATGCGGGTGCGCATCTCGCGCGCCGCCTTGTTGGTGAAGGTGACTGCCAGCAGGGACCAGGGCGGCGCCTGCTCCACCTGGATCAGCCACGCGATGCGATGCACCAGCACCCGCGTCTTACCGCTGCCGGCACCGGCCAGCACCAGACGGGTGCCCGCCGGGGCGCTGACCGCCTCGCGTTGGGCATCGTTTAAGGGATCGAGAATTTTTGAAACATCCATGGCGGCATTCTACGCGCCCGCGCGGGTCCCGCGCGCGGGCGCGCCGTTGACGGTCTGGGGGGGCGGGCTTGTCGGCCTGATGCCGGTTGCCTGGAGATTTTACCACAACCGGAGTAAGGTTTTTCATCGCTTGAGTTTCCGGATTCCTCCATCCACACCCCAAGGACCAGGGATGTGGGCCTGCACATCCGCTGCGACGACCGCGCCCTGCAACTGCTCGACAAGGCCGCCGCTTATGCCCGGACCAGCGTGTCCGACTTCGTGCTGACGCGGGCGCGCTAGTGAAAACCTATCGTCGAGGGGCTGTCCGAGCTTCGCGTGTCGAGTCCGCCTGGCGACGCTTGATTAGGTCGCGCAGGGCGCACCACTCCAGCCCGCACCACTTCCTTGCGCTCATAGTCCGCGCAGAGGAAGACGGTCAAGACCCGACTGCTCGCGATCGATCCGCTGCGCTCAACTCAGGTCGGGACTGGCGGTCTGGAGCACCCGGCAGCGTTGGGGGATGGGTGCGTGCGGTGCGATACTTGGCAGGCTCGCAGCTGGCGCGCCGGGCCGCTGCTGCGGTTATGCGTCACTGGTTCATACATTTTTGGTAAACCCTCGGATCGACCTTATGGCAAAGATCGAAGGATTTCGCGTCAAGAACTTCCGCTTCATTGAGCGCGAGTACCCCGAGCGCTTCCAGCGTATCTTGGATCGGATCGCCGTAAGATCCTGGGTATCGACCGGATCGATTACGCAAAGACGATCGATAACCCGCTGGTCCTGCGCTTCAACGACAAGGGTCTTACCGATCCGTTCTAAGCGGGTCAGATGTCCGACGGAACTCTCAAGGTCTTCGCCTATCTGCCGCGCCACACATGGATCCGGATGCCAATCGTTCGGCCAGCTTCAATTTTTTCCGCGCCAAGCTGTGCGGACTTGCCCACGAGGAGGACTCGCCAGCATGAACGATGACGTCAAGACCTGCCCCTGCGCTGCGGCCCCCTGGCCATTTGAGGCCTATGCCTATACCATCAGCCCGGTGCCCGCCGAGGATGGTGGGGGTTTTTTGATGACCTTCCCGGATTTGCCGGGCTGCATGGCCGATGGCGCAACCGCGGCCGACGCCATCGCCAACGCGCGCGCTGCCTTTACCGCCACCGTGTCGTCGCTGTACGCGCTGGGTCGCGAGATCCCCGCACCGACCTTCAGTCCGGACACGGCAGGGGCGCGCGATGCGGCTGGCCGGCTGGTGGCGCGCCTGCCGAAATCCATTCACACCAGACTGGCCTATCGCGCCAAGGCCGAGGGTGTCTCGATCAACGCGCTGGCGTTGACCTTCATCGTCGAGGGCCTGGGGCGGCGCGAGCCGCCGGTTTGATCACTCGACTTTGAGTATTAAAGATGAACTATACCGCCATCCTCGACGCGCTGGGCCAGGCCAGCCTGTTTCAGCTCTATCGCCTGAACGCGGCCATCACCAACCAACTCGATGACCCGGCGCGCATCGCTGCAGTGAAGGGGGTGCTGCGGATCGGTCAGACCCTGCGTTGGTTCGACAGCGCGGAGAACCGGCTGGTGGAAGCGAAGCTCGTGAGCGTCAACCGGACGCGGGCGCGGGTGCAAAATGTCGCCGACGGCAAGATCTGGAACATTCCGTTCTATTTCATCGATCTCGACGGTCAGGACGTGGCCATCGCCGCGCAGAAGCGCCAGCGGCTTGATCGCAATAGTCTGCGCGTCGGCGATCGGGTGGGCTTTAAGGACGGCAGCGGCCAGGAGCGGTTCGGCCAGGTGGTCAAGCTGAACCAAAAATCCGCGTCGGTGCAGGTCGATGCGATGCGCTGGCGGGTATCCTACGGGCTTCTGCTCTCAGTATTCGATGGCACTCTGGGGGATGAGCAGCAGGCGTTGCCGGGGCAGTGGATCGCGCTTACCGACGAGGCGGAGGGTGGCGGCTCCGTATCGCTACCGGGCCAGTTGTCGTTCTGCGAGTTGGACGATGACGATGACGATGATCCCGAGTTCGCGTGAATCAGGACCCCGTCTTCGTGTGCCCGCCCCTCACGAAGGCGCGCGCCCAGCGCGACCAAGTGCGTGGCGTCCAGGGGCTCAAACGCAGTGCCCGGGCGTGCCAGGCCAGCGCCTGGGTGCGTTGGCCCGCGCGAGCATAGAGGAGCCCAACCTCTGAGCAGCGGGCGGCGAGCTTGCGGCGCGCGGCGGGCAGGTACGTTTGCAGCCGCGTGTCGCTGGACCAGCGCGGGTGGCGGGCGATGCGCTCCAGGGCCGTCTCCTGGACCGCGATCCCTTCGTCGAGGATGGCGATGCGCCCGTGAGAGAGGTTGCCGCCGTGCCAGCAGTAGTCGATCAGGACCTGCGGGACCGCGGCGATGGGGGCCTCTTCGGCCAGCCGCAGCCACAGGTCCCAGTCCCCCGCCAGGTGGTAGGCGGGGTCGAAGGTGCCGACCCGCGTGAGCACCGAACGGCGCAGTAGCACGGTGGAGGCGGCCATGATGTTGACCCGCAGCAGTCGGCCCAGGGCGTCGGTCTGGTCCAGCGGGACCTGCAAGGGGTTGTGCCGCTCCGGCAGTTCCCGGCCGGCCGGGTCCACCCCGCGGGTGTCGGTGTAGCACAGTCCAAGCGCCGCGTCGGCGTCCATCAGGGCAAGTTGGCGTTCGAGCTTCTGCGGCCACCAGGTGTCGTCCTGGTCCAGCAGGCCGACGAACTCACTGTCGCTGGCGGCGATGGCGGCATTGCGGGTGGCCTGGGTGTTGCCGTGCCGTACCCGGATCAGGCGCACCGGCGGGCCGAAGGCATCGACGATGGCGGCGGTGTCGTCGCTGCTGCCGTCGTCCGCCACCAGGACCTCCAGATCGGTGCAGGTCTGGGCCAGCACGCTGCGGATGGCGCTGCCGATGAAGGCCGCGCCGTTGTGGGCTGGGATGACGGCGGTTATTCGGGGCATGGTGGTAGTCCCAGCGCGTTCAGGTAGGCGTCGGCGCTGGCCTCGATCCCATAGGGGCGAGCGGCCTCGCGCAGACGCTCGGGGGGGAGCGGGTGGTCCACGGTCGCGATCAGCGCCTGCGCCAGGGCCGCGTCGTCGTCCACCGGGACCAGTGGGCCGTAGCGGCCGTCGGCCAGTATCTCCCGCGGGCCGCTCGGGCAGTCGGTTGCCACCACCGGGGTGCCGACTGCCAGGGCCTCGATCGGTACGAATCCCAGCCCCTCCCAGCGTGAGGTGAAGGCGAACACGTCCGCATGGGCCATGTAGGCATAGGGTTCCGGAACATAACCGGGAAGGGCGAAGGCGTCCGCCACACCCAACTGTGCGGCCAGGGCAAGCAGTGTGTCGCGTTCCCCGCCCCGGCCCAGGATCATGAGTCGGCAGGGGCGCTGTGCCCGCACCCGCGCAAAGGCGCGCAGCAGGGTGTCGAAACCCTTGCGGTAACACAGTTCCCCCGCGCTCAGGATCAGGGGCGCCGCTGGGTCGCCGAGCCAGGGGTGGTCCGGGCGGGGCAGCGCGGCCGTGAACAGTGACTCCGGCACCACCGGTGAGGGTACGACCCGGATCAGGTGGCGAGCGAGTCCCGTATAGGCGGCCATGTCGTCGGCGACCCCGGCGCTGGTGACGATGACCTGGTCGGCGAAGGGATAGAGCCGGCCCATGGAGTTGCGCTGCACCCAGCGTTCCAGCGGGCCGCGGGTGGCGAGATCAATCGAGATGGTGGTGCCGGAGCTGAAGACGAGGCGGGTCGGGATCTCGGTCCCGATCCGGGCCAGGGTGCGGGCGAACAGCGCGGTGCGGTTGACCCGGTCCTTGTCTGAGAGCAGCACTGCCGGGCGTTCGCGCCGCAGATAGCGGGCGATGGCCGGGAGACAGGCGTAGGTGTGGCGGGAGCCCAGATCGATGACCCGCACCCCCGGCGGGATCTCCGGCAGGTTCGGTCCGTGCCGACGCACCTTGAGGAGATCCACCCGGTAGCCGCGCCGCGCGAGGGCCGGGATCAGGTGCCCCGCTGCCCGGTCGACACCGCTGTGGCCGGAGGTGGAGAAGAAACAGGCGATACGGGTGGGCATGGGCGCGTTGGTTCGGGCTTCAGTCAAAGCGGTCATTGGATTCGGTGATCAGTCGGCGAAACACGCGAAAGAAACGGTTGGCGATTCGCCGACCCCTGTCACAGCGCTCGTGACACCTTGATCGCTATTCGGGCCTTGATCACCGGCAACCCGTCGCGGCCTGGGGGCCGCTCCTACGGCCGTAGGAGCGGCCCCCAGGCCGCGACCAAAGCCACCCCGGCAGTGGCCGGAATCATGGTCAAAGCCGCCATTCGGGCCATCGGCACTCGGGGCGCGCACCGCCCAACACAGGCGTGACACCGCTGGAGCGGTGTCACGAGAGGTAAGCGGTGTCACGAGAGCTAAACGACGGTGCATCGGCCGCCATCGGGTGCCCGCTAGTGTTTTCAGACCCACTCCAACGGGTCCTCATCCGGTGCCGGTTTGAGCCCCGGCTCTTCGATGAATATCCGGTGCCAGATGGCGAATTGCATAAGGCCGAAGAGTTCCCGGGCGCCGCCCCGGCCGGCCTGGCGGGCCGCGACCAAGGCGGGTAGGGCGTCGGGCTCGAACCACTCGCGGATGCCCTGGTTGGCGGCCAGACGCTCACCCAGGCGCCGTGCCAGGTCGCCGGTCAGCCAGTCACCGACCGGGACGTGGAAGCCGCGCTTGGGGTGCTCCAAGTGGCCAGGCGGCAGCAGCGGCTCGGCCCAGTGCCGCAGCAGCCATTTGCCGTGGTGCCGCCGCACCTTGAGCCGGTCCGGGAGCGAGAGGCCGAATTCGACGATCCGGTGGTCGAGAAAGGGCACCCGACCCTCGACCCCAAACGCCATGAGCATCCGGTCGGTCTTGACCATCAGGTTGTCCGGCAGGGACGTGACCAGATCGGTGTATTGGCGGCGCTGCATCGCCGACCACCGCTTGGGCGTCGCGGCCCAGGCGGCGAGGAAGGGGGCGCGGTCGGTCCCGGGGGCGCCGCGCAAGGTCGGGCCGAAGACCCGCTGCGACCAGTGCCGCGACCACTGTCCGCGGGTGCGGAAACCCCCACTGCCGGGGTGGATCAGGGCCTTGAACCAGCGCTCCAGTGGACGCGGGTGATAGCGGCGGTAACCGGCAAAGGCCTCGTCGCCGCCCTCGCCGGAGAAGACGACCTTGAGTTCGGCCCCGGCGGTCTGGGCGAGGATGGAGGTGGGGAGGCTCGCGTAGTCGCGCATCAGCTCATCCGCCGCCCAGATGGTATGGGGGATGCGCTCAAAGACCTGCTCCAGGCTGAGCTCCAGCGGCCGGTGGTCGAAGCCGAAGTGGGCCGCCACCCGCGCCGCCTCGTCCAGTTCATGGGCCATGGCGGTGCCGCGGTAGCCGACCGAGAAGGAGCGGATGCGTCCGGCCCCGTGGGCGTGGAGCAGTGCCGCCAGGACGGCCGAGTCCACCCCGCCGGAGAGGAAGAGCCCGAACGGCACATCCGAGCGCATGTGCTCCTGCATGGCCAGGTGCATGAGTTCGTCCAGTTCCGCCTGGGCCTCCTCATGGCCGATGCGGCGGCGGGTGACGGTCAGCGGCGACCAATAGCGGTGGTGCTCGAGCTTCAGATCCGGGTGGACGATCAGGGCCTCGCCGGGCAGCACCCGGCGGATGCCCTGGAGCACGGTCTCCTCCCCCCCGGCGAACTGGTTCTGCAGGAAGCGCCGCAGTGCCCCCGGGTCGATCTCCGGCCGGCCCGGGAGGCAGGGCAGCAGGGCCTTGATCTCGGAGGCGAAGGCGATCCGATCCGGCAGCCTGACGTAAAACAGTGGCTTGATCCCGAGTCGGTCGCGCGCGAGCAGCAGTTGACCGGAGCGGGCGTCGTGCAGGGCAAAGGCGTACATGCCGCGCAGGCGCGCCAAGCAGTCGAGCCCGTGGACCGCGTAGGCGTGGAGGATGGTCTCGGAGTCTGAGTCGGTCAGGAAGTGTCGCCCGGCCCGGCGCAGTTCCTCGTTCAGCTCAATATAGTTGTAGACCTCGCCATTGGCGGCCAGGGTGAGTTGCCCGTCGGTGCTGACCATGGGTTGGTGGCCGGTGGCGAGCCCGATAATGGACAGCCTGGTCTGGGCTAGCCCCAGCGGACCATGGTAGTGGCTGCCGTGGTCGTCCGGTCCACGGTGGGCCAGGGTCGCGGCCATGGCGCGGAGTTGGTCCGGGTCCGGGCGCAGACCCGGGCGCATCAGGATACCGGCTAGGCCGCACATGGCGTCTGCCCCCCAGTTTCGTGGTGGCGAGTGGCGCTCATCGCGGTGCCTCCGGGGGACTGGCCGCGGCGGTTGCGGGTAGGCGGTTTTCGTCCAGCACCACCCCGTGGTCGGTCTTCAGAACCAGTTGCGGCAGCGGCTTCCCCAGTGGGAGTATGCGGATATCGCCCGTCCTGGTGACCATCTCGATGCGCTCCCAGTCGCTCGGCTCAATGCCGACGGTGAGTGAACTGTCGCGTTCGGTGAAGACCCCGGTGTGGGTAACGGTGTAGGTCAGGGTGGTGGCCGTCTGCTCGAGCTGGCCCCGCACGCGGTTGGTGGGTAGGCCGAAGCCGCGCCCTTTCAGCCGAATGGAGGCGGCCTCGCCCGTCGGGCCCAAAGGGAACAGAATCAGGGTCGCCGTGTCCGCCACCAGTCGCAGGGTGCGTGGTTGGGGGTCGGCGGCCAGTGCCTGGATACTCAGATTACGCGTCTCCTGCACCGGGGTGGCGAGCAGTACACCGAACAGCAGGAGCACCGTGGCTAGCAGATAGGCCGTGGCGGTCCAGGCCGGGTGACGCAGTGGCCGCGGGGCGAGTGGCGGCCGGGCGGCGGCCGCGTCCTCCAGTTGGGGCAGCCGCAGGACCACCCAATACAGGACGAAGGCGATGCCATAGACCATCACCGCGGACCAGATGACGTCCGACAGGAAGTGATCCCCGGCGGTCATCCGCCCGACCCCGAGCAGGGTGCCCAGGACCGCCGAGACGACGAGCGCGGCCCAGGCCAGCCGTGGCCGACGGCGCAGCCAGATCAGCGAAAAGGCCCCCAGGGCGAAACCGACCGAACTGTGACCGCACGGGAAGGACTTGCCCTTCAATTCGGGGGTGCGTGCGAGCGGCGGGACATAGGCGTGGGTGCCACCCAAGTCGAGTGTCTGGTGCGGTCTGGGGCGTCCCCAATAATCCTTGAAGACCCCGTTGATGACCAGACCCGGCCCCAGTAGGGTCACCGCCAGGACGAAGATCGCCGAGCGGCGTCGGCGCCGCCAGGCGGGCCAGAGCGTACCCGCGGCGATGGCGAGCAGACTGCCCATCAGGATCAGACCGCTGAGCAGTGGGGATGCCTGATAGAAGAATACCCACAGGCTCGCGCTCGACTCCCACCAAGGGTCCGGGGCCGCACCGTGGTAGAAAGGCGCGGCGGCACGCAGGTCCAGGTCGCTCAACCAGAAGGGCAGGGTACCGATCAGGGCGAGCAAGGCCAGGGCCAAGAGTTGTGGGAGCCAGTAGCGACGTGAGTGTGTGGGTGTCTGCACCGGGGAATTGCACCGGGGAAATGGCACCAGGGGGAGTCGCTGGTGGTTGCTGGGGGCGGCGCGCGCGGGCCGCCGGGGTCGTCGAGAGGGGAGGTTATACGTCCGGCGCCGGAATCTCAATTTTTTGGCGGCGGGGGCGGCGTTGGGTGGCCCGGGGGGTTACCATTCCCATTTCAGCGTTGCGCGGGTTCTGGTCGCTCCAGGTGGTGCCCAATGCCGGCCTAGCCCCGCCCTTTTCTTGACTGTTGCGAGCGCGAACAATCAATGCGTGCGACCTTACTCGCTTTCCTCTTTCTCTTCGCCTGTCTGCTCCTGGCCGCCGTGCTGAGCGTTCCGCTCGTGCAGACCGGGTGGATCGACGCGCCATCCGCGCGGGTCGTGGGTCGCCTGGCCCAGGTCTTTATCCTGCTCGGTCTGTTGGTCTTTCTGCGGCGCCTCGGGCTCGCCAATCGGGCTTCGCTGGGATATGGGGTCCCCGGACCCGAATTGCGCCGCGCGCTGGGCGGCGGCTGGCTGCTCGGGGTGATCCTGCTCGCGGTGCCGGCACTGCTGCTGGTGCAGGCGGCGGTCCTGGTGCCGGTCACGGCGCCGGACTGGGCGCTGATCGGGCGTAAGTCCTCGCAGGCCCTGGCCGGTGGTCTGCTGATCGCCCTCCTGGAGGAGACCTTCTTTCGCGGGGCGCTGTTTAGCGCGATTCGGCGGCGCGAGGGTTGGGTCGCCGCGGCCCTCTGGCCCGCGGCGCTCTACGCCCTGGTGCACTTCCTGAAACCGGGGCGACTCCCCGCGGGGATGGCCTTCGACTGGTCAGGGGCCTTCTATATGGTCTCTCACGTCTTCATCGATGGCCTGCGGTGGCAGAACCTGGACTCACTGGCCGCCTTGTTCGTGGCCGGTGTGCTGCTGGCGCTGGTGCGCGAGCGCACGGGTCACATCGGTTGGTGCATCGGTCTGCATGCCGGGTGGGTCTGGTTGATCCAGACGACGCGCGCCCTGACTGACGCGAACCCTGACGCTCCGCTGGCCTTCCTGGTGGGGAGTTATGACGAATTCATCGGTGCCCTGATGCTGGCCTGGGTCGGCGTGGTGACCCTGGCCTACTGGTACTGGACCGGGCCGCGGGTCGCGCGCCGCGGCGGGTGCTCAGGCCCCGCAGTCGGCAGTCATGGCGCGGATAGGGGCAAGTAGGCGTGCGTTTTCTACACTCGCTGATCGTCTTCGCTGTTTTTTCCGGGCCTGCCTGGTCGCTGGAGGGGTTGGATGCGCTCACGGCCAAGACCGTGAGCGCTCTGTCGGGTGCCGCCGCGCCGCGTGCGGTGTTGATGAGCCCAACCGATTGTTATGACGCCGCGACCGGCATGAGCTTGCCGCTGGCCGTGGAACTGCGCTCGCGGGTGGTGGCAGCCCTGCAAGCGGCCGATTTCCATCTGGGCCAGCCGCCGGCGGCCATGACCGATGTCTGGGTCTTGGAGTGCCATTGGAAGGTCGCCGGGGAGCGCCTGTCCGTCACCCTGACGGCCACGCCCTGGGTGGCGGGTCAACGCGGGACCGTCCAGGTCCTCGCCGGATGGTTGCCGGTCACCCCCGCCGTGAGCGAGCTGCTGCGGCCGGATTTGGCCTCTTACGGCCGCACCCTGGTCCACCGCCTGGCACTGGAGGAGCACCTCAAGGAGCCGTGGCGGGTCTACCTGCGCCCCCTGGAGGTCGGGAGCGTCGTCGGCGGCCGGCCCGCCAATGACTTCTTCAACACCTGGCTGAGCCAGGCCGTGGCGCAGAGCAACCTGCTGATCGCGGTGCAGAGCGCGCAGACGCTCGCCGCCTTGGACAAGTCGACCCTGCGGACCCGGGGCATCCGCCCCAAGGCCGCGACTGGCATGAGTCTGACCGGTGACCTGGTGGCGGCGCAGGGGGAGGTCTCGGGCGCGGTGGTCTTGGGCCAACAGCAGGTCCGGATCGACAGTGTGCTGCACGACGCTCAGGGCCAGGCCCTGGTGCAGGCCGCCGTGGAGGTCCCGCTCGCGGTGCTGCCCGCGACTGTGGCCGCCGATCTGGCCGGTGCGGGCGCGTCGGGCGACGCGGCGCAGGCGCCGCTATCGCGCCGGGGATTGGCCGTGGAATTGTCTACCTCGCACGGCGAGGGCAAGGCCAAGTACCGGATCGGCGAAAAGATCGCCTTCCTGGTCAGGGTCAATCGCGACGCCTATGTCTACCTGTTCGATCTCGACGCCCAGGGCGAGGCGACCTTGCTGTATCCCGCCTTTCAGGTCAAGGCGACACCCTTGCCCGCGGGCCAGCCGTTGCTGCTGCCCGACGACGGCATGGCCTACGCCCTGGAGGTGACCGAACCGCCCGGACGGGATCGGGTCTGGGTCGTGGCCTCGGAGCGCCCGCTCGACCTGCCGCCGGAATTGACCGGCGAATGGGCCAAGGCCGCGACCATCATGGACCGGGTCAGGGGTTTGGCGGGCCCGGACGCCGCCTACGCCGAGGCCCAATTGCTGCTCGATACCAGCCGTGAGTGAGTGGTTCCACCTTGCCGACTGTCCCGGAGACCGACAATATGCCGCTGAATCCTCAACCACCCCTGACCTGCAAACCCCTGTTTCGGACACTGGGGGTCTGGATGCTGAGCGGTGCCCTGGCCAGCATCCTGCCCGCGCCGCTGGCGGCTGACGACATCAAGAACGCCGCTGAGATCGTCAACACCCTGTCCGCCGAGGCGCCCCCAACTACACCCGCCGGTCAGCCTGTCCCGCGGTCCCGCGGCATCAAGCCCCAACGCCCGGTGAGCGCCCCGCCACCGCCGCGCCACATCGACCTCACCATCCACTTCGCGACGGGGTCCGACGCCATCGATCCCCGCTCGCGCCCCCAGGTCCAGCAGATCGCCGAGGCGGCCAGGCAACTCAACCTCGGTCCCTCCCAGCTCCAGATCATCGGCCATACCGACAGCCGCGGCCCCGATGACGAAAATCTGACGCTCTCTGAGCGTCGCGCCCAGGCGGTGAAGCGCACGCTGGTCGCTGATTACGGTCTGCCCGCCGACAGCCTGTTGGCCGAAGGCAAGGGCGAGACCGAACTCCTGGTCAACCCGGAGCTGGGTCCCGCGGACTTGGCGCAAAACCGCCGGGTCGAACTGCGGCTCGTGCCATCAGCCGCGGCTGTGCACTAGGTCGACGCGCCATGTCTACACCGACCATTCTGCAGACCGGCCGCCGCACCCTGGTGACGCCGAGCCCCCCGCAGACCCTGGGCAAGTATCGGATCGACAAGGTCTTGGGCGAGGGCGCCATGGGGACCGTCTATCAGGGATTCGACCCGGTACTCGAACGCGTGGTGGCGATCAAGACCCTGCGCAGTCTGCTGCTCGATGCCGGCCAGGACGGCGAATACCTGGAACGCTTCCGCCGCGAGGCCAAGGCCGCCGCCGCGCTCAATCACCCTAATATCGTCACGGTCTATGAGTACGGTGAAGACGACGGTATCCCCTATATCGCCATGGAGCTGATCGACGGTCAGGACTTGGGCGCCCATGTCCGTGCCAATGGCCTGCCGCCGCTGGTGCAGACCCTGGACCTGATGCGCCAACTGCTCGCCGGCCTGGCCTACTGCCATGCCCAAGGCATCGTCCATCGCGACCTCAAACCGGCCAATTGCTTCAGGTTATCCAATGGCCTGATCAAGATTGCCGATTTTGGTATCGCCCGCGTCCTGAACTCTGACCTGACACACTTCGGTGACCAGCTGGGTTCACCCGCCTATATGTCCCCGGAGCAGTTTCTCGGCGAGACGATCGACATCCGTAGCGACCTGTTCTCCGCGGGTATCGTCCTGTATGAACTGCTGACGGGCGCGCGCCCGTTCGCTGGACAACGGATGCCGGACATCCACTACCGGTCGGTGACCTCGGTCGACCCGAAACTGCCCCCGGCCGTCGACAAGGTGCTGCGCAAGGCCCTGGCCCTGCGGCCCGCGGACCGGTTTCAGAGCGCGGATGAGTTCGCCGCCGCCCTGGCGGGACTCCAACCAGGGCCCAAGGTGCGCCCATGGCAGCGCCTGGTGTGGCCGGCCGCGGCCTTCATCGTCGTGGCCCTGGCCGCGAGCGGGGCCTGGCTCTTTTGGCCGGTCGCACCGCCTACCAAACCGGGGACGATCCAGGTCGCCACTCAACCGCCCGGGGCCACCGTTTGGCTCGCCGACCGGCCGCTCGGCACCACCCCGTACCGCTTCGAACTGCCCGCCGGTCGGCACGCGATCATCATCAAGAAGGACGGCTACGCGGACCTGCCGACCAACCTGGAGGTTGAGCCCGGTGCCGATATCGACTTCGAGCTGCCGCTGGTGCGTTTGAAACCATAGCACTCGCGGCGGCGCACGCTCGGGCCGCCCGGGCGGGGCCCATCGCGGTGACGCGACGGATCAGTGCGTGTCGCCCTGCAGCCAACGGCGCAGCTCGGGCAGGTGTCGACGGCTGACCGGCAGTCGCTCCGGACAGTCGTGCAGCCGCACCGCGGGGCCGCCGGTCGCGGTCTTCTCCAGGGCCAACAGCCGGGAGCGCGCCACCAGCGCGTTGCGGTGGACGCGCAGGAAACGATCGGCGAACTCCTCCTCCAGTGCCTTCAGCGATTCGTCCACCAGGAGTTCGCCCCCGGTGTGCCGGACCGTGACATATTTGTGCTCGGCCTGGAGAAAAATGATGTCATCGATCGGCACGGTGTGCACGCCGCCCCGGTAATGGGCGCTGAGCGAGAGCCGTCGCTGCGGGTGGGGTGCGGCGCGGGAGTCGTCGTCAACCACCCGGCTTGTCGTCGCTGTGTTCATGGATGGACCGCGTTCTCCACCAGTGGGTTGAAGGGCCAGCGGGGGCGCGCGTCGGCAAGGGCCTGGAGTCGTCGCGCGGCCGGTTCTCGAGTCTACAAGGGGGGCTTGTCCGTCTTGCTGTCCTGTGCCGACGGGTGCCCATGTAGAATGACCAATTTATCACCGGTCCGACCTCATGATGCACGAGCCCAGTCAAACCCCGTTCGCCGTCGCCGAGAAACCCTGGGCCGGGCGCTTCAGCGCCCCGACGGACGCCTTCGTCGAGGCGTTTACCGCCTCGGTCGACTTCGATCGTCGACTCTACCGCTACGACATCCAGGGTTCCATCGCCCATGCCACCATGCTGGCCCGCCAGGGCATCCTGAGCCAGACCGAGGTCGATCAGATCGTCGCCGGCCTCACGGCGGTGCGCAACCGCATCGACGCAGGCGACTTCGTCTGGTCCATCCCGCTGGAGGATGTCCACATGAATGTGGAGACGGCCCTCACGGCGGCCATCGGGGAGGCCGGCAAGCGCCTTCACACCGGGCGCTCACGTAACGACCAGGTCGCCACCGACGTGCGGCTGTGGCTGCGCGATGAGATCGACACCATCCGTGAGGCAATCACCCGCTTTCAGGGCGCCCTGCTGGACCTGGCGGAACGCGAGGCGGACACGGTCATGCCCGGGTTCACGCACCTCCAAGTGGCCCAGCCGATCACCTTCGGCCATCACATGATGGCCTGGTTCGAGATGTTGGAGCGCGACCGCGCACGCCTGGCCGATTGCCGCGGCCGCGTCAATGTCATGCCCCTGGGGGCCGCCGCCCTGGCCGGCACCACCTACCCCATCGACCGCCAGTTTACCGCGGAACTCCTGGGTTTCGACCACCCGGCGGAGAACTCCTTGGACGCCGTTTCGGATCGGGACTTTGCCATTGAGTTTAGCGCCGCGGCGGCGATTCTGATGATGCATTTATCGCGCTTTTCCGAGGAGCTGATCCTCTGGTCCTCCGCCCAGTTCGCCTTCGTGGAGCTGTCGGACAGCTTCTGCACCGGCTCATCCATCATGCCGCAGAAGAAAAATCCGGACGTGCCGGAGCTGGTGCGCGGCAAGAGCGGGCGCATCTTCGGCCATCTGATGGGGCTGCTGACCCTCATGAAGGGTCAACCGCTCGCCTATAACAAGGACAATCAAGAGGATAAGGAGCCGCTCTTCGACACCGTGGACAATGTGAAGGGCTGTCTCAAGGTCTATGCCGACATGATGGGCCATGTCACCTGTCGGCGGGAGCGGATGCGCGCCGCCGCCGCCCAGGGATTCAGCACGGCCACCGATCTCGCGGACTATCTGGTGCGTAAGGGCATCCCCTTCCGCGACGCCCACGAGATCGTCGGCCAGGCGGTGGCCTTGGGGGTGCGGGAGGGGCGTGACCTCTCACTGCTGACCATCGAGGAACTGCGCGGGTTTTCGGATCGCATCGAACCCGATGTCTACGCCGTCCTGACCCTGGATGGCTCGGTGGCCGCCCGCGACCACCTGGGTGGCACGGCGCCGGCCCAGGTGCGTGCCGCCATCGCCCGCGCCCGGGTCCGGCTGGCGCAGGGCTAGCGGCCGTGGACAGCCTGGACGATCTCAATGCCCGCCTGGTCCGCTTCGCCCAGGAGCGCGACTGGGAGCAGTTCCACTCACCCAAGAACCTGTCCATGGCCCTGGCCGGGGAGGTGGGCGAACTGCTGGAACACTTCCAATGGCTGACGGAAGAGCAGAGTTTGGACCTGGCGCCGGACAAGAAGGAGCAGGTGGCACTGGAGGTGGCCGACTGTCTGATCTATCTGATCCGGCTCGCCGAGCGGCTCGGGATCGACCCCATCGCTGCCGCCTACCGCAAGATCGCCATCAATGAGCAGCGCTATCCGGCGGAGTTGGTGCGAGGGGATGCGCGGCGGGCGGGGGAGTATGGTTTGAAGGATGAAGGATGAAGGATGAAGGGTGAAAGATGAAGGGTGGGGACTCGATCAGCGTTTCGGCCACTGATGCAACTGGCGCGAAGCGCTGCGGCCCTGGGAGCGCCGCACCCCAGTGCGGCCCGGCCTCGCCCTAAGCCGCAGCGGCGCGGTTCGTGGCGGGGTGGCGCTCGTAACACCGCTCCAGCGGTGTTACGCCTGTGTTTGGCGCTCTGCGCCGGGAGCGCGGAAGCCGTCAGGGCCACCGAAGGACCGCTTGCAGCCACGCCCGCTTCTCCTCAGAATTCGCGTATGACAGCGCCAGACACACCCGAGGACGGCTGACCGAGAACGCTTGAGGAACCGCCATGGACCACGACCAGAACTTCAAGAACCTGATCGTTGATTATCCGCGGGAGTCGCTGCGGTTCTTCGCGGCCGACGAGGCCGAGGGCGTTGACGACCAGGCCCGGATCATTCCGATCCGCGAGGAGCAACTGAAGGAGCGACTGGGCGAGCGCTTCCGTGAACTGGACGTGCCTCTGCTGGTCGAGTGGCCGGACGGTCGCCGCGAGGCCCTGCTGTTCGTGCTGGAGGAGGAGACCGAGGCACGCCGGTTCTCGATCCATCGGCTCGCCCACTATTGCCTGGATCTGGCCGAACTGTTCGGCACCGAGCGCGTCGTGCCGGTCGCCATCTTCCTGCACAAGGGGCAGCGACCAGCGCAGTTGCTGCTCGGCGGCGATCGCCAGCGCTATCTCGCGTTCCGCTATCTGTCGTGTAGCCTGTTCGATTTAGACTGGCAGACTTACCGCGACAGCGATAACCTGGTCGCAAGGCTGAACCTCCCCAACATGCGCTACCGCGCCGAAGAGCGCGTCGCAGTTTATGCGTGGGCGGTGCGTGGTCTGCTGGCCCTCGAACCCAACCCCGAGAAGCAACTCAAATACGTCCAGTTTGTCGATATCTATGCCGCCTTGAGTGACGCTGAACGCGAACAGTATCAACACGACTATCCCGAGGAGACGAAGGCCATGGTTTCATTCCAGACCCGTTTTGAGCAGATCGGCGAGCAGCGCGGCAAGCAGATTGGTGAAGCCGCCATGCTACTGCGAATCCTGGAGGGCAAGTTTGGTGCGGTATCGGATCAGCAGCGCCGGCACATCCAGGCCGCCGATGCCGATACGTTGTTGACATGGTCGGATCGCGTCTTGACTGCCGGGAATATTGATGAGGTTTTGCATTAAGCGTGCGTCGAGCCGCAATTGCTGCTTCAGCTATCCCCGTTGTCTTTGATTATTGCCGGCCGCAGCATCTGACCCCGTTCTCGTGACACCGCTCCGGCGGTGTCACGCGTGTCCCAGGCGCTGTGCGTCCCGAGTGCCGGCGACCGGAATGATGATCAACGTACTTTGCCCGGAGCCGATCCATGCTTGCCATTACCGTTGACATCCCCGATGAACTCGCGGCCAATTTCGATACCCCCGACGCGATCCGTAGGGCGCTGTTCGAGGATTTCGTCATCGAGCAGCGCCAACGCGGCGTCATCAGCCTGGGTAAGGCGGCGGAGTTGCTCGGTATTAGCTATCCCGAAGTCTTTGAGCTCCTTAGCAGCAAGGGGCTCAGCCCGATCAACGCCAGCACTCAAGACCTGGACGAGAGCTATCGTCGATTTGTTGAGTTGATGGACAAGGCGTGATTGTCGTATCCAATGCCAGCCCGGATCAAGTATGAAGGATGAAATACGATCCCTTGTATCCCTCGCCCTTCAGCCTTGGTCATCATTCCGGCCAGTGGCGGCTCGTCAGCAACTGGAGGTCGAGGCTTTAGCCGGTGGCGGTACCCGAGATGCCCAAGCGAAGTCAGTGGCGCCTGCACGTCGGACCGGCTAACGGCCATGGCAGCCAGACTAACCACCCTGGACGATGAAAGTCCGCCGTGGGAGCGGCTTTAGCCGCGACGAGGACACGGAAGCTTGCGCGGTCCCGTCGCGGCTAAAGCCGCTCCCACTGGGTACGAGCCTGGCCTTCACGGTAACGGCCATGGCGCCCGCACCACCCCGCAAGATGAAAGGGGCGGGCGCCTTGGCCGTTCCCCTCCCCGGCCCTCCCCCAATAGGGGAGGGAGAATT
>CAILVI010000358.1 GCA_903837595.1 uncultured Thiodictyon sp. | reverse complement strand
GCCAGTTTCACGCTGCCGCCCAAGCGGTAACGCCAGAGCTTGCCTCTCCACGCGCTTTCGCATTTTTAGGTGTTGCCGTTCCCGCCCTACCGGCGGTACCCACCATCAGCGATCCCCCGCGTCAGGCGGTCCGTCGTCGCCCAAACCAGGGGGTGAGTCCGCTTCGCGGTCCAACGCGAAGGACACGTCCGCGGGGTCCGGGACCACCCCGCCCTGGACGCGCTGCAGGGCCAGCCGCCGCAGGCGCTCCCACGCCTCGCGCATCTGGGGTGATGCCGGCCCACAGCCGGCTGCGTCCAGGTGGAGGCAGTCAGCGTAGGCGGCGGTGAGCGTCAACGCACTCTCGGTCATCAGGCATACCTCGGTTGCTGGGGTGATACTAGCACAGCTATTTCTTGCGCGCGCACGAAGACGTCGACGCCGCCTCGGGGGCCACCGAGGCCACCAGCGCCTGCGCCGCCGCGCGGCTATCCACCACCGCCACCTCCACGCCCAGGGCCGCCAGGGCCGCCAGGACGCGCGCCTGGAGCACGGTGGGGCGTTTGCCGGGGGCTTTGACTTCGACCCCGATCACGCGCGCCGGGGCGCCCGGCAGGATCACCAGACGATCGGGCACACCGGGGCGCCCGGGCGAGGACCACTTGTAGGCGATGCCGCCGGCCGCGCGCACGAGCGCGGCCAGGTGCTGTTCGATCGCGCGCTCGGGGCCGGTGCTCATGGCGCGCTCACCAGGGCTCGCGCAGGGGCGCCAGGTAGGCGTAAGCCGTCTGGGCCAGGGTATCCGCCCACCCAACCGCATCCCCCAGGGATTTGAAGCCGTAAATCGGCTCGTAGGAGGCGTCCGTCGTGAACGGCGGCTCGCGCCGCCCGCGGACGCCCCGGTAGCCCGGGCACAGCGGCGTCAGCCGCGCATACAGGCCGCGCTGCTCCTGCGGGGTGTAGGCGCCGGGCACCAGCCAGTCGAAGGTGACGCTCAGGGGCCGCGCGGCGTCCACCACGATCGCCGGCAGGCGGCGCCGGTCCATCTGCCGGGCGTAGGCGGCCCGGCCTGGTGGGCCGTCCAGCGTGCGCTTGGCGCGGGGGGCGCTGTGGCTATGCAGCACCGCGCTATCCGTGAGCACGCAGGACGCGGGCAGTACGCAGCGCAGATCGGACGCCACGGCGAGCAGCCCGGCCGCGGCGGGCGCGGGCGCGAGCGCGACGACCGCGGGCGGGGGCGTTGGGGCGGGGGGGCCGCGGGTGTCGCCGATGACCGGGAACACCGCGTCTTGGACGAAGTGATACAGGCGCAAACAGGTGCCGGCCTGCGGGCGCAGCGTCAGGAGGGTGGCCGCGGGCGCCGAGACCAGCCACCCGATCCCGGGGCGGTGGGCGAGATGCCACGGACCCAGCCGCGCGGTGATGTCGGCGAGCGCCCGGTGGAACGTGATACGCGCCTTCATGGCGTCCAGCAGGTCGTACAGGTTGAACCAGGGGCGGGCGTCGAGGTTGAAGACGCGCAGGCGCCGCCCCTCGAACCGGGGGGTCTCCAGAGGAGGCGCCACCGGCACGGTGGCCGCGGCGCGGGTGGTGGAAGGTGCCGGTGTCATGGCGTGGGGCTCGCTGCGGGTAGGCGCGGGGGCGCGGGTTGGATTAGTTTAGCTAATTGGTCGAGATACGCAAGTCGAAGCGTTCGCTGCCGCGGGGTCTGTAACGGTAACGTTGTAGCACGTGGCTTTCCTGACCCCCTCGGATTCAGCGTTTTCCTTCTATTTGTGTACTAGACCATAGAATATATAAGTAATATAGATGCCTAATTGAATTTACTACCAACCTAATAATCCTAAAGTAACAAGTTACAATATTTATAAATATAAGATAATAAAAGAAAATAAGAGGAAATCCCCGTAACAAAAACGTAACTTTTAGCGTAACCCGGTTATGCCCCACCTGTGCACCTAATCCACATGAGAAGCAGCAATCGGGGGCTATTGGCGGTTACTCGGTTACAAACCCCCCTCTTCCGTAACTTCGGCCCCTCGGCCGCCCCGCCGCCCCCCGGCGTGGCCGCCCCCGCGGCCATGCCCCGCAAGCCGCCCCTAATCCATCGGATAAACCGAAATCTTGGCTCTTGGTGGTTACATGGTTACGCCCTTTTTTTCGTAGCCCCGGCCCAAAGGCCGCCCAAACGACGCCGGGCGGCCCCACTCCGAGCCTATCCGGCTGGGGTGGGGCCGCCCGGAGGCGCCACGGCGGGGCGGGGGGCTTAGAACGGCACGTCGTCGCAGCCCGGTTCACGCTCCAACACGACCTTGCTGAAGCCCCGTACGACCTGGCTCCCGCCATAGACGGGGTGCCGGATCGGGCCATAGCGCCACCCCTCGATGTGCCGTAGCGCGTCGTTGATGCGCCGAATCTCAAAGGGCGGACACAGGCTCTGTTTTCCGCCCAGGCACTCAACCCAGACCTCCCGGGCGCAGACTCGGGACCGGGGGGTCAGCGGACCGTCGTAGGGGAACCCCCCGTGGATGTACGTCTGTTGCTGTGACTCCGGCCACTCGTACCAGCCCATCGGGATGGGTTTCTCCAGCCACGCGCGGATCACCCCCTCTAGGCCATCATCACTGCGGTGTTGGGCCTGCACCAGCGCCGCTTGCTGCTCCAACTCCGGCGTGAGCACGTGGACTTCGCCGTCCGCGTACATGCAGACCGCCTCGGCCCACAGCTGGTCGCGGACGGCGTTCAGCTCTGGCGCCCAGACCTGCACGGGCCGCTCACTCGTCACGACCACCGGCCAATAGCGCCGCTCGCCCGTCGGATCGACCAGTGGGGCGACGTCATTGGTGGTGCCGAAGAACACGCATTGACGCGGGTAGCTGCGCACCCGCCGGCCGTAGGCCTCGCGGTAGCGGTCGGTGCCCTGGGTCAGGAAGCGCTTGACCGCCTCGACATCGCTCTTGCGCGTGGCACTCAGCTCGGCCACCTCCACGAGCCACGCGCCGCGCAGGGCCTCGTAGCCCTCTTTGCCGTGCACACTGAAGAGGCTGTCAGACGCCCAAGGGCCGCCCATCACCTGCACCAGGGTCGACTTGCCCGTGCCCTGGCCCCCGATGAGCAGCAGCATGTAATCCGCCTTGCAGCCGGGCGCCATGATGCGGGCCACCCCCGCGATGAGAAGCTTGCGGCTGACCGCGCGCACGTAGGGGCAGTTCACCGCGCCGATCGAGTCGATGATCCAGGTATCGAGACGGGGAACCCCGTCCCAGGTCAGGCTGGTGAGATAGCTGCGCACCGGGTGCACAGCTTGGGCGGCGAGGACCTGGGAATGGGCGTCCGCGAGCGGTGCCATATGGATCGGGACGCGCCACGTGTGCTCCAGGTAGCAGCGCAGCCCCGCGTCATCGGCGTCCACCCATTCCCGCTCGCCCGGGTGCTCCTGCCAGGGTAGGTTTCCGACGGCGCAGGGGGCATCCAGAAACAGGTTGTGGCGCATCCGCCGGCGCAGCCGCTCGTCATGGGTCAGGATGAGCGCATAGTTGGCACGTGTGGGGAGGATCTGATTGCGCCGATCCAGCTCCAGCTGGGTCTGCCAACTCTCGTCCGGCGGCCCCGCGTCAACGGGTGCGAGCACGGCCCGCCCACCGAAGTCGGCCGCCGCGGCGGCCATCCGGTCGGCGACCAGTTGGTGCTTGATGGCATCGAGACCCCGCGCCCAATCCTGCATGCCGACGGTCGAGGGGAGCCGATTGACCGGGGTATCCGCAGGCGCCTTCTCATCCTCGTGTCCGAAGCGATGCAGCCGCACCACGTCCCAGGCGTTGCAGAGCCGCCCCGACACCGGGTCGGTGCCGTGGTGGGAGTAGACCCACTTGCCCTCATAGACGACGACCCCGCCGGCTGACGACCCGGCGGTGTAGGTGTAGCGGTCGGCGCCCGGCCCCGGCGTATAGACATCGCCTAAGAACTCGCGGATCGCCTCGTGGATGCCCCAGCGCCGGCAAAAGGCGCCGATCAGACCGGGCTTCTCAGTGGGGTCACCGGCGTGTTTGACCTCGTGCTGGAGGTGCCGGTTGAAGGTCGTCGGGACCGGCCAGCGGCTGGCGTCGCGCCACGCCTCAGGGCCGCCGTAGGCCGCCCGGATCACGTCCGGATCGAGCCACGGGGCGTCCCCGAACCGGCTCAGGAAGGGCGCATCCTGCGAGCATGAGGGCCAGTAAAACAGCCGGTGTGGCTCGTGGGTAGTATCGTCCCACTTCTCGATCCCCAGCTGCGCCGCGACCCAGCGGCTGATCGCCTGATACTCGTCCCCGGTCACCGGCCGGGACAGCGGGATCAGCACGCGCAGGCGGTAGCCCTTGAGCCCCCCGGTATGCTTGTGGGTGCTGTAGAGCGCCCAGGCGTAGGGGGCCACGTTCTCCAGCTCGAAAACCAGCTCGGGGTCGGCGTAATCGCCGTCCAGGCTCAGCAGGGTGCGGGTCAGGACCGCCTTGGCGACGCGCCGCGGCCCGGCCAGCGTCCCGCCGACGAAGCCGCCGATGTCCTTGATCTCGTCCTGCTTGGATTTTGGCATCGCCAGGTATTCGGCCTGGGTCTCGGCGGTACGCGTCACCTCGCAGATGCGCGCGACCAGCCGCGACCACGGCACGGTCTTGGCGAGCCAGTTCACGCAGAAGCGGCTATCGCCGACGGAGATTTGCACGGGCCCGTCGTGCAGGAGCGGCGCCCGGGCGGGCATTGAGACGACGTTCGTTTTTTGCCCTGGGGATAGACTCCCCAGGACACCGTGTGATAGAATTTGCGGTATCACTAGATGCTCTCCGGTTGTGTGCGGCTGGTGAGTCAACGCCCGGGGCAGTCCCCCCGGGCGTTGACATGTGGTTTCGAGGAGAACGCCGATTTGGTCGGCGCGATCAATGTTCTAAGGGCGGGACACGCCCGGTTAGCCTGCGGAGATACTTCGCTCATTGGAGCGTCGGCCCAGGAACCCGCCGAAGCGACTATTCGCGAGCTTGCTTGCGCGTAGCGCCGTAGGAATCGCCGTCCTTCAGGTCGGCGAGGATGTCAAATGTGGGGGCGCGTTAGGGCGCGCCGAATCGGTTTCTCCTCCTGCGATACGTGGGTTTAGCCCCGCGGGTCCCCCGCTCGGGGGTACCGGGTGGCGCGGTGCTCCGCCCGCTCCTGGCACTCGATGCAGCGCCCATAAGGCCGCCGGTGCGGCGCCAGCGCGTCGCCACAGTCTTGGCAGTGGGTGCCGCGCAGGGACCGCCCCGGCCCGCGGGCCACCCGAATCGCCTCCTCCAGCGTGCGCTCGATCATCTCTTGGGCGCGGTCGGCGTCATCGGCCATCAGGGCGCTCCTATCAGCGCCGCCCGGCTGTCGCCGTCCAGCCGCGCGTGGTGGCGCTGGCGCGGCAGCAGGCAGCCCTCGCCCATGGGGGTGGTCAGGCGCTCGCAGTGGCCGTGGTCGCGCGGCCCTTGCAGGGGCGCCACCCAGGCGCGGCACTGGGCGCACGCACCGGCCGCCCTGGGTGGTGGAAGGTCAAACACCGTCAGTACTCCCCCAAGCTCCCGTGGATTCCCAAACGCGCTGCGCGCGTGGCGGCTACTTTTATGGCGTAGAACCGTCCCAGCAGGGATTCTTCGAGATAGCGCGCGGCCAGGGCGCTGTCGGGCAGCCCTTCCACCTCGGCCAGCAGGCGCAGCACGCCGCGGGCTTCCTCACACAGGCGGAGGTGGAGATCGGGTTTGGCGAGGCTCATTGGCGGGGCTCCAGGCACAGAAAAGCCGCCTCTCAGGTGCCCGGAAGGCACCCCAAGGGCGGCAAAGGGGCGCCGCCGGGCGCCCGCGGGCAGAACAGTGGTGCCAGGTCTTGGCGCATCTCCTGGGCGGTGACCTGGCCGTCCGTGGCCTGCTCGATATCGAGCAGGCGCTCCGCGGGGACGCGCACCCGGTTGCAAAGCCAATGCGCCACGGTGCCCTGGGAGACGTGGAGTTTCTCGGCGAATGCCGCCTGGGTGGTGGATGTGGTCTTCAGGTACGTGCGTAGGTCCATGCTTGGACATATTAGCTGGGAGATTGCTTTAGTCAATAGCTGAGCGGGTGGAAGTTTAGCAGGCAAACTATTAATCTTCTCCTGCCCAGCCAGGATCAACGCAGATACACCGATGACGGGCTGCACCCAGGGGAACGTCGGGCAGTATTTGAACGGGCATATCCCGCTCAACACCGACGCCGTCACCTTCTTTGCCTGCCGGGAGGCGCTGGACGTGCCGGTGGGCTGTTTTCGTGCGGTGAAAAAATATATTAGCCCGGATATTGACTCCAAAAATAGCTGGGGCTACTATATAACCACACCAACGCCAAACCGCTAAACACCACACCATGAACATGAACCTCGGGACCCTCGAAACCCTGGTCGTGCTGACCGTCTGGATCGCCGCCCTGTTCCCACTGCTCGCCCTGGCCGCGGGCCTGTCCGACCTCCTGGTGGAGGCGCGGCCATGAACCAACCCGCCCCGCGCACCGAGTATTGCGAGGGCATGTTCGTGGGCACCCCCCGGGCACTGAGCTACCGCGCGATCCTTGGGACCCTGCCCCTGGACGCGGCCCTGCGCCAGATCCCCCGCGAGGCCGCGCGCAAGATCGACTACCTGCTCGCGGACGCCTTGATCGGCGTTACCGCGGAGCCGCGGCCATGACCCCGCACGACCTCCTCGCCTGCCAGGAAGAGCACGTCAGCGCCTATATGTGTCGGACCCGCTTGGCCGCCGCCTGCCGCCGGCGCCCGGACAACCTGGCCTTGGGCGAGGCGTATGCCGAAGCCCTGGCCGCGCAGGCCAGCACCGCAGCGGCCCTGATCCAGGCCCTACGCCTGGCGACCGCCCGCACCCGCGCCGCTTAAGGGGGTCCGCACATGCAACGTCTGTACATCCCCGACCACATCGCCCTGTCGCGGGTCACCGCGGCCTTGGCTTACGCGGGCCTTGCCATCGACTCGGCGCGTGACGCCGACGGCGGCCACCACGTCATCGAGACCGTCCGGTACTGCGCCGCGCCCGCCTGCAATCAAGTGGCCGCGTTCGCCCACGCCGACCGGCTGCTGTGCCCCGGCTGCTACCTGCGCGCGATGCGCGACGCCGCCGCCCTTTAACCCAGGAGACCATTAATCATGACCATCGAGACCGATCTGACCCGCATCGCCGAGGCCCTGGAGCGCCTCGTCGCGCTGGGGGAGGTGGCCACCGCCCGGCCGCTGGCGGGCATGACCACCGGCACGCCGAGTGCTGCCACCACGACCGTGACGCCGCCCGCGCACGCCGCGGCAACCCCGCAGACCTCCCGGGCGGACACTGAGGCCGCGCCCGAAGCGCAGCAAACCGCCGCCCCTGAGCCCGAGCCCGCCGACAAAATCACGCTGGAGGTCCTGCGGGCGAAATTCCGCGACCTCTCCAGCCGGGGGAAGCGCGACCAGCTCATGGCCATCATCGCGGCCTACGGGGTCGATCGGTTGCCATTGATTGCGGAGCAACACTACCCCGCCGTCATGCGCAGCGCCGCGGCGCTGGAGGCCGCATGAGCGCCCACGCTCGCCTGAGTTGCTCGGGCGCCCATCGCTGGATTCCCTGCCCCGGGTCGGTGCGCCTGGAGGCGACCCAGCCCGACCAGACCAGCACGTATGCCCAGGAGGGCAGCGCCGCGCACATGCTGGCCGAATGGTGCTGGGACCACGACGTGGCCGCGGCGGATGCCCCTGACGCCGTGGCCGCCGCCTGCGGGGCCGCGTGGACCACGGACATGCGCCTGGCGGTCCAGGTCTACCTCGACTACGTGCAGGGCATGATCGGCCCGGACACCGCCTGCTACGTCGAACAGCGCCTGGACCTGCGCCAGTGGGTACCCGAGGGATTCGGGACCTCGGACGCGATCCTGGTCGGGGGTGGCGTCCTGCGGTCACTCGATTACAAGCATGGCGCCGGCGTGCGCGTCGATGCCAACGCCAACCCGCAAACCCGGCTGTATGGCCTGGGTGCGCTGCACGCCTTCTCGCCGTTTGAGGATATCAAGACGGTGGAAATGCACATCGTTCAACCGCGCATGGACCATGTCAGCGTCGAGACCCTGAGCGTGGCCGAGCTGCTCGCCTGGGGCGAGGAAGTCAAGCTCGCCGCCCAGCGGGTCGACCAACCCGACGCGCCCCTGGTGCCCGGGGAGAAACAGTGCCGATTCTGCCGCGCCAAGGCCGTCTGCCCGGAGCGCGCCCGGAGCAACCTGGCGGTGGCCCGGCGCGACTTCGCCTCCCCCGGGGAGCCGCCGACGCCGGCACCCGGCACCCTGAGCCTGGCGACGCTGGCCGGGCTACTGCCACACCTGGACGAGCTGACCGCCTGGGCCAAGGACGTACAGGACTACTGCGCGACGCAAGCCCTAGAGGGCCGCCCGGTCCCTGGTTACAAGCTGGTGGAGGGCCGCAGTGTGCGGATGTGGGCGGACGAAGCGAAGACCATCGCGGCCCTGCGCAAGCTCAAATACCCCAAGACCGACTACATCGTGGAAAAACTCATCGGCATCACGGAGGCCGAAAAGCTCCTGGGCGGTAAAAAGACCGCCGCCCCTGTGATGGAACCCTTGACGATCAAACCCCCGGGCAAGCCGACCTTGGTCCCGGAGGCTGACCGCCGCCCGGCGCTAAACACCGCGCAAAACGCCCGCAATGATTTTGCCGAAGCTGCATAAACGAGGAAAATACCATGTCCGCTCAAACCAACACCGCCGCCCTGCTCAAGGTCGTCACCGGCAAATGCCGCGCCTCCTACGTCAACGTCATTGAGCCCCGCCTCAACGAACTCTCAGGGAAAGAGGAATACAGCATGACCGTGCTGATCCCCAAGAACGACAAAAACACCCTGGCCGCTATCAAGGGCGCGGTGGACACCGCCATCGCCATGAAGTGGCCGAGCCGGGTTCCGCAGGGCGTGCAAAAACCCGTCCACGACGGCGACGGCCCCAAACCCAATGGCGGGGATTACGGCCCCGAGTGCGAGGGCCACTACGTGATCAATGTGAAGTCCAGCCATAAGCCCGGGGTGGTCGACGCGCAGTTGAACCCGATCATGAGCCGCGAGGACTTCCAGTCGGGCGACTATTGCCGGGTGTCGCTCAATGCGTACGCCTACGATAACAAACGGATCGGAGTCTCGTTCGGGCTGAACAATGTGCAAGTCCTCGAGAAAGGCGACCCGCTGGGCGGTTCCCGGACCCGTCCCGAGGACGACTTCGGGCCGGCGATGAACAACGCCGCGGAGTTGGATGACGACATCCCGTTCTGAGCGGGTGCGCGCCACGGAGGGCGCATTGCGCGAATCCTCAGCGGTCAGGGTCCGCGCTGACCGGTGGGTTTCCACCAGAGCAAATAGTAATGAGGTATCTCCATGGCTAAAAGCATAACCCCATTTTCCTTCGAGTCCCATCAAGTCCGTGTCCTGACCGACGACCACGGAGAACCGCTGTTCGTCGCTAAGGACGTTGCCGAAGCCCTTGGCTACAAGGACCCGACAACCGCGATCAAGTCCCACTGTCGTGGGGTGCAGGAATTGCACCCCATCCAAGACGCCTTGGGGCGCCCCCAGGATGTCCGCGTCATCCGCGAACCGGACCTGTACCGCCTGATATTCGGGTCCACCTTGCCGAGTGCCCAGGACTTTGAGCGCCTGGTGGTCGAGGACATATTGCCGAGCATCCGCAAGACCGGTGCCTATCGCGTCGGCCAGCCGGTAGCCGACCTGTACGGTCGCGCCGGGACCGACATTAGCGCCCATCGGGTGCGCTGTTACTTCGCGCTGAAAAACTCTGGACAATGGATGACGAATCAAGAACTTGCAAAGTCTGCGAAGGTGTCCGCACGGACGGCCAGGGCGTACACCAAGCTCTTTTGCGATGAGCGGATTGTCGATCGGTTGCGGTTATCGCCGGGCCATCAGTTTCGGATCGCCGGGGGGTATGGGAAGCTCAAGGGTCTGTTTGTCCGCGAGTTGGAGCTTGCGGCCGAAGTGCTTGGAATCCGGGATCAGCCGATGAGGCTGGCTCTGGTGCAGGGCTGAGGAATCCTCAGCGGTCAGGGTCAAGGTCCTGACCGGTGGGTTTCCACCAAGGGCGCGGCACGGCAAGGGCGCCGCAAGGCGCATTCACTCAATAGGTACACAAAATGCAGTCTCTCACTCTCACCCTCATTGGCGAGTCTCCGATGTTGCTCCATTCCGACGTCGGCGCTAACCCGCTCGCGCCCGCGACGGTGGCGCATAAAGCGTTGACGATCAAGCGCAAAAAGGTCGACGAGGACCACATTGCCATCGCTCGCTCTGAGTACATGCTGGCGTTTTATCCCGGGGCCGGCATCGTGATCCCGACCACGAACGTCAAAAGCGCCATCGTTGAGGGGGCCAAATTAAACAAGTTGGGCACCGCCTTCAACCGGTGTTTAATGATCTTGGCGCAGACGACCAAGATCACGCACTCCGGGCCAAGCACCAAAGAGAAGATGTGGGAGAACCCACTCTGTCGCGATTGCCGAGCGGTGAAAGTTGGGACGGCGCGCCTCATGCGCTATCGCCCGATATTGAACGATTGGTCGTTGTCGGTGGAGGTCCTCTTTGATGAGAACATGGCCGAGCGCGCGCAGATTATTACGGCGGCCGAGAACGCGGGGCACTTCATCGGGATCGGCGATTACCGCCCGGCGAAGGGCGGCACCTTCGGCCGGTTTCGCGTGACGAGCAGTGGCTGAGAGTTCTCAGCGGTCAGGGTCAAGGTCCTGACCCGTGGATTTCCGCCCGCGGGGCGTCAATGGGCGCCCGGAACACAACCAACGAGAGCACCCATCATGATTGAGCAACAACCGCGGGACCCGATCTGGCTCCAGGCGGCCCTGGAGGCGGTGGCCGACTTCCGCTACGGCGATCTGATCACTTACGGCTGGCTGCACGAGCACCTTAAGATTTCGGCGCCCGCGGACGTCATGACGGCGGAGCAGTTTCGCGCGCTGTCCTTTGAGACGCTGACCAAAGTTGACGGATTCCGTGATGCGCTGCTGACCAACCATCAGCGTTACCTGAGCAATGTGCGCGGGGTCGGCTATACGATAGTCCCGCCGCCACATCAGACCACAGAAGCCATGACGCTGCTGCAGCGCGAGCTGCATAAAAGCGTCAACAAGGCCGCCGCCGCGCTGGTCCACATTAACGTGCACGCGCTGTCACTGGCCGATGTGCGCGATAACGCGGAGGCCCGGAGTAAGCTCGCCTGGCTACGCACGGTTGGGATGCGCAAGCTCACCGCGCGAGCCAGCGCCGAGACGCGCACCGTAGTGCTTGCGCCGGCGTGAAAATTATCTATACTAATACCCCGACGGCGCTACGCGAACCGAAATGGGTGTGAAAGCCGCCATGACCACGATTCACCTTGACATCGAGACCTATAGCGCCGCCGATCTCCCCGCGGTCGGCGCCTGGAGATATGCCCAGGACGCATCCACCCGCGTTTTGATGGCGGCGTATGCGATAGATGACGCCCCCGTGAAACTCTGGGAGACGCACGCCGGCCCGATGCCGCCAGACCTGCGCCTGGCCCTGGACCACCCGGGCATCCTCAAGGTCGCACACAATGCGGCCTTTGAGCTGGCCGTCCTGAGCACCCTACAGTACATCGAGTTCAGGCCCGAAGAATGGCGCTGCACGATGGTACACGCCATGGGCCTGGGCCTTCCCGGGGGCCTGGGCGCGGTCGCCCGCGAGCTGAAGCTCCCCGAGCAGAAGTCCGACCCCGGCAAGCGCCTGGTGCGGCGGTTTTCATGCCCGCCCGGGCCGACCAAAGCGCAGGCCGCGGCGGGCATCGTCCTACCGCAGCCCGGCCCCGAGGACGGGTCCTGGGGTGAGTTCTGCGCCTACTGCATGCAAGATGTTCGCACCGAGCGCGAAGTCGGCCGCGCCCTGAACGCGCTCCGGCCGCTGCTCAGTTCGCAGTGGGCGTTGTGGGCCATTGATCAGCGCATCAACGCCCGCGGCCTGCCCGTCGATCTCGCGCTGGTCACGGGCGCCATCGCCTGCGACGAGCATAATCGGACCCGGGCCGAGGCCCGGGTCCGGGGGCTGACGGGGGTCGCCAACCCCAACAGCCGGGACCAGATCCTGGCCTGGCTACGCGACGCGGGCGTGGAGCCAGACGACCTGCGGGCGCAGTCGGTCCGCGACCTGCTGAAGGCGGGCGACCTGCCCATGGTCGTGACGCAGGTGCTCGAACAACGCCAGCAGCTCGCGGCCAGCTCGACGGCCAAGTATGACGCGCTGCGCCGTGCTGCGGGTGCCGGCGACCGCGTTCGCGGCGTTTTCCAATTCAATGGCGCGCACACCGGGCGCTGGGCGGGGCGCATCTTCCAGCCCCAGAACCTGCCCCGCGGCATCCTGAAGGGCATCGACGTAGCCACGGCCCGCAGTGTGGTGCGCGAGGGCGACGTCGCGCTTCTCGACGTCCTCTATCTCGACACGAGCAAAGTCCTGAGCAGTTTGGTCCGCTCGGCCATTGCGGCGCCCCCGGGCAAAAAGTTGGTCGTCGCCGACCTGGCATCGATTGAGACCGTGATGGTGGCCTGGGAGGCGGATTCGGAGTACCTCTTGGCCTTGCTGCGCGAAGGCCGCGACCCCTATAAGGATTTTGCTTCGCGCCTCTTCGGGGTGCCGTATGCGGCCGTCACCAAGACGCAGCGAAACCTGGCCAAGCCCGCGGTGCTCGGCGGCGTCTACGGGCTGGGCGCGGTCGGGCTGCAGAAATACGCGACCGGTTTTGGCCTGGTCATCGGCGACGAGGAGGCGAAGAAGCACGTGCAGGTCTTCCGTGACGCCTATGCCGACATCCCGATCCTGTGGGAGCGGCTCACCCGGGCCGCGTTCAGCGCGGTGCGGACCCCGGGGACGCCCTACCCTGCCGGGCGGTGCTGCTACCAAGCATCCCGGGGCTACCTCTGGTGCAAGCTCCCAAGCGGGCGCTGCATCGGCTATCGCGAGCCACGCGTGCAGGTGGACGAGACCCAGTGGGGGCCGCGCGAGCAGTTGAGCTATCTAGAGCGCGAGGGCCAGAACATGCGCGTGGCTACGTTCCACGGCAGGCTCCTGGAGAACAACACCCAGGCCATCGCCCGCGACATTCTGGCCGCGGGGCTGGTGCGGGCCGAAGCCGACCCGGGGCTGGAGGTGATCGGCCACGTCCACGACGAGATTCTTTGCCTGGCCAACGAGCACGACCACACGGCCCTGGCGCGCCTGATCACCCACATGACCACGTTGCCGCCCTGGGCCGACGGCGTGCCGCTGGGCGCCTCCGGATGGGAGGGGCCGTACTACAGGAAGGACTGAGCATGCCACCGTTCGTCCCTCACGACTACCAACGCCGCGCCCGCGCCCACGTGCTGGAGACGACGCATTGCGCCCTGTGGATGGAGTGCGGGCTCGGCAAGTCCGCGATCACCCTCTCCGCCATCGAGGCGCTGTTGGACAGTGGCGACGTGCGCCGGGTGTTGGTGGTGGCGCCGCTGCGGGTGGCGCGCTCGACCTGGCCGGCGGAGGTCGTCAAATGGGGCTTCCGGCTGACCGTAAGCGTGGTCACCGGGACGCCCGCGCAGCGCCAGCGGGCTTTGGCAGCGCCCGCGGACGCCTATGTGATCAACTACGAGCAACTGCCCTGGCTGGTGAAGACGTGTGGGAAGCGCTGGCCCTTCGGCATGCTGGTGCTCGACGAGGCCACCAAGGTGAAAAACCGCTCAACCGCCCGCTGGCGCGCCCTCGCCAGCGTGCGCGGGAGGACCGAGCGGATCGTCGAGCTGACCGGCACCCCGGCGCCCAACGGCCTGCTGGACCTCTGGGCACCCTTGGCGCTGCTGGACCGTGGCGCGCGTCTAGGCCGCTCGCTGTCCGCCTACCGGCAGCGGTGGTTCGACTCGGATTTTATGGGCTACACGTGGACGCCCAAGCCGGGTGCGGACGCGCAGATACATGCCGCATTAGCGGACATCTGCCTCACGATGCGCGCGCAGGATTACCTCCAGCTTCCCGACTACTACCCTGTCACGGTCCACGTGGACCTCCCGCACGACAGCCGGGCGTTATACCAGGAGCTGGAGCATGGGATGTTCAGCGCCCTGGCTGGGGTGGACGTGACCGCGACCAACGCGGCGGCGGTTAGTAGCAAATGCCAACAGGTTTGCGCGGGGGCGATCTATCACGACGAGGGCCAGGGCACGTGGACCCATCTGCATGATGCCAAGATCGACGCGCTGCGCGACTTGATGGACGATCAGCACGGCGCCCCGGTGTTGGTCGCCTACCGATTCCGCTCCGACCGCGAACGGCTGCGCGCGGCGTTCCCCGCCGCGGTGGATCTGACCGACGACCCGGCGGTGGTGCAGCGGTGGAACTGCGGCAAGATTCCGCTTCTTCTGGCCTACCCCGGCAGCGCCGGGTATGGGCTGAACCTGCAGGACGGGGGCAATGTGATTGTGTGGTTCAACCCGGATTGGAACCTGGAATACTACCAGCAGTTCAATGCCCGCTTGCATCGACAGGGCCAGACCAAGCCGGTGTTCATATATCACGTGGTGGCGCGCGACAGCGTCGACGAGCTGATTCTTAACCGGCTGGCGACCAAGCGGTCGGTGCAAGACATCCTGATGGAGGCGTTGAAGCTCAGGCGCCCCGGAGAGGGGGCTTGTGTACGGGGGATAGATTAGCTATACTAATACTCGTAGGGTGCGCCATCTACGGCGCAGCCCACCCACCAGAGCAAAAACACATGACCGAGACCGCCACCGTTTACCGCGCCCGCCGTCCTCTGGATGCCGAGGATCGCGCCGACCTGGCACGCGAGCAATTGAGCGAGCAGATCAATGCCGGGACGGTAGCCGCGCTGCGCGACGCCCTCCTGGTGGCGGGCAAGACCCGGGACGCCGGGATGCTCGGGGCCATCGTCGCCGGGTACGCCGAGGATCAGGTCAGCGCAGCCATCCGCCAACGCCCGTATGACGACAGCCGGGAGGGTTTGCTACTGCCCGCGGGGCGCCGTGTTAGGCGCTGCTGACGTATAGGTAATCCAGCATGACATTTTATGAATGGTTTGCGATTCAGAACCATGAACATATTGACGAAATATCGGCGCGCTACGGATGGAACGCGGCCATTTCATCCACTCGTGAACTGGTGTGGAGTGAACGCGGACACTGCGTTACCGATGCTGCCGCGCAGCATCTCGCAGATAAAGTGTGGCGCTTGGAGTCCGTCCGTGATTGATCTAGCTCGGTCCATACCTCGCGTCGATCAATCCTTTCGGGTTCGCGATTCTTCGAGGCCAGTTTCACGCTGCCGCCAAAGCGGTAACGCCAGAGCTTGCCTCTCCACGCGCT
>CAILVI010000357.1 GCA_903837595.1 uncultured Thiodictyon sp. | reverse complement strand
TCGACGCCCCAAGTACGGCGACGAAGACCTGGGCCTGACTTCCTCCCCGGTGGCGGGGTCGATGACAGGCACCGTCTGGCCACTGTAGTCGACGAACAGGCGCTCCCCGGGCGCATGGCTCTGGCGCAGGGTCACCGGCAGCGCATGGGCGAAGGCCCGATAGTGCGCGCAGAAGGCACTGTACTGGTAGCCGTCGGCACGCAACTCCCGATACTCCTGCCAGAGCAGGTCCAGGGTGACCCCGGAGCGACCCAATTGGCGATGCACCGCGGCCCAGTCCGCCTCCGGGCGTTTGACTCTGGAGGCGGGCTGGACCGGAAACAGCGCCGCTTCCACGGCCCGCTCGGTCAGACCGTCCGCCAGCGGCCAGGTGAGCTCGGCCAGCCGGGCTCGTCGCAGGTAATCGGCGACCGTCGAGGGGGAGACCTGCACGGTCCGTGCGATCTCCCGGTTGGAGCGACCGCACTCATGATGCAGCCGCAGAACGTCTTGAATCTTGCGCATGGATAACCTCGTGTTCACTTTCAGCACCCCGGGGGCAAAAACCCAGGGTGCCACGGTTATCCCGCGCGCCGTCGCGCTCTTTCAGGTGTCCAATTTGCCCTGGAACCGGTGTCCAGTTTGCGCTGGAATCACTGTCCAGTTTGCGCTGGACTGGGTGTCCAGTTTGCCGTGGAATCGGTGTCCAATTTGGCGTGGAATACGCAAATATGGCGGAATCGGGAGAGCGCAAGAGCGCAGCCGATAAGCAATTTGGGCGAGCGGCCCGGCAATGGCAAAATGAAGAGCGAGAAATACGCCTAAGCGAATACCGCCGCGCGGCTGCTATGGAAAAGGATTGGCGAGCGCGCATTGATGGGGTAAAGAAGAAGATCACGTCACTTGCAGGGAAGGATTCAGCCGATAACGACAAGGCACTTGAAGAATTGCGCACCCGACTGATTGACCTTGAGCAAAACCCGATCATTGCTGCGCCGCTGCCCAAGCTAAACTATGAGGACGTAACGCCCGCCGCCCTGGCCTATGGACTCGGCACCGGCTGGCCGTCTGCCGGATTATTCAGCGATGAGGGCGGCGCCGTGGTCGGGTCCCATGGGATGGGGGAAGATACAGCGACGGGGTTTCTATCCTTGCTTAACATCCTGTGGGATGGGCGTCCGTTCTTGCCAGACCGTAAACAGGCGTTGACTGTTGAATTGATCGGCCGGCGCTTCTCGGCTTTTCTGATGATGCAGCCTGACCTATTGCCTAAACTGGTTGATAAGGGCGCGCGAAACATCGGCTTTATTGCTCGCTTCTTGCTGTCGGCGCCACTATCGACAATGGGAACGCGGCTATATGTCGAGCCGCCGCCAGAGTGGCGCGCACTGGATGACTTTGACGCATCTATAAAACGACTACTTAACGCGGAAATGCCTATTGACCGCTCCCAGTCGGATAAGGGGCTACTGATGCGCCTGAGGCCGCCAGTCATGTTTCTCGATCCTGCCGCGAAACGCGCATTTATCGAGTATCACGATTCAGTCGAGCGGGAGTTGTGCCAGTTCGGAGACTTCGCGGCGGTACGGGATGTGGCCAGCAAAAGCGCGGAAAACGCGGCCCGGATTGCTGGGGTGTTCAAGTTGTTCGATCAGGGCGGACCTAGCCGGCACGTTGAGACCCGTTACATGGCCGCGGGTATCAAGATTGCGGTCTGGCATCTTAGCGAGGCCCGGCGCCTGTTCTTTGAGGTTTCCGCGCCTGAAGAGGTCACAGACGCGCGGGAGCTGTCCGGCTGGCTCTGCGCCAAGGCGCCCGAACTGATGGACGGGAACGGGTGCCCGATTGTCGATCAGGCGGGGGAAATCGCAATCCAGCAGTTAGGACGGTACGGGCCTAACTGCGTGCGTGGTGCACTGCGGAGGGACGCGGCGATAGATGGGCTTGAGGAATCCGGGCACGTCCGGCGATGCGAGCGGGGCAAGCAAAAGCGGTTGCGCGTAAATCCTAAGCTGCTGTCTCGAAAATGACTATTTTGCCGCGCGGTGCGGTTGTGGGGCGTCGCGACGGATGCAGCGGCCGGGTGAACCAAGATGCCGGCACCGCTGCTGAAGTTGGCTGTAACGGGGCACACAAGCACGGGAGACTGTCACATAAACAACCACTTACCAACTACAGCAAACTACAGCAACCGGGTTGCTGTAGTTGGGCGCGCTCTAGGCCCCGTGGTTGCTGGATTCGTCCCGAACTACAGCAACTACAGCAACTACAGCAACCGACCCTAAAAGTTATTTCTAACCTTCTTTTTTTCTCCGGAGGTTGCTGTATGGCCTTTGACCTAGACAGGTATCTACCCCCGGCGCCCCTCTCTGCGAATGCCGGGGGGGCTGCTGTAGTCGCTGTAGTTGCTGTAGATCAGACCCCGGGCGACGCTTTGCCCGCTGGGCAGGTAGGGCAGGAACCCGCCCACATTGGGGGGCTGACACTGGCAGCGTTGCAGGATGCGGCCGGCGAGGACTGGCCAGAGATTGCTGACCGACCCGCGGCACTGGCGGCACTGGCGCGGCTGTTGCCCATCCAGGCCCAACGGGACCGGGGCGAACTGCCCCGCAGCTATACCCGCCCTGTTCTGTGTTTGACCTGCGGCCCCGTCTGGCTCTGGGAGGGCGCCCCCGCGCGGCTGATCGCCTGCCCCTGGTGTCTGACTGCGTGGGGCTTCAGATCCATCCCCCGGCCCTTGGTGCATTGCGGATGCTGCACACACTTCCGGCACAGCGAGACATCGCCCGAGAGTGGGCTAGGGCTGTGCGGAATCGCCAGCAAGAAGAGCAAGCGCACCCCCGGCCACTGGCCAAAGGTCGCACACGCCTGCGGCGCATGGCGCCCAATCGACCCACTTGGAACACTACCGATTCAGGAACCTTCATGAACGCAATTGCACGTATTAAAGTCACGGACGCGCAACGCACGGCACTAACCGCCAATGCTGCCGCGATCCTACAAAGGGCAGTCGCGATACAAGGCCCCGCCGCATTGGCCAGCACGCGCGACCATGCAGCGCACCATGAGGCCGGGCACGCGATCCAGTACGCGGCGGAAGGGCACCACGTCTTAAGCGTGGAGGTCTATCGGCGCGGCGCTGATTGGCTGGGGGGTGTCGCTGTGGCGGGTCCGGGCTGGCGCATCGACCACGACACCGACCCACGCGCGGACCTTGTACGGGCGCGCGTCCTGTTGGCTGGTCCTTTGGGTGAGTTGCTACACAGCACCCGCCCGGCGCTTGGCGCTGGGGTAGACGAGATGGCCTTAGCGCGTAGCATCGTCGGCACGGTGGCTTGCAAGCTATCGGTTGACGCTGATGCATTGACGACCCGAACCGTATACGACGTGATAGCAACCCTTACCCGCCATCGTCAAGCGCTTGAAGGGTTGGCCGCTGCCTTGATGGTTAATCGAAAGGTGAAGGGGTTTCAACTGGCTAGGCTCTTGGAGCGTGGCGGCATGGCGAACCCGCCCGGGGTCGCGCGGGTCCTTCCTGGTCCATCCCTGTGCGGTGCGCAAAGCCGCGAGATTTCGTTAGGGGTAGGGCATGGCAAAGGTGTCGGGAAAGGAGGCGCAGGGCAGAAAGCATCACGACAATAGGGCTATACGTGGGGCTTTAGCTGCATCCTGTCTGTGTATATTTCGCGGGTCCTTCCTGGGGTTTCCCAACTGCGGTGCGCAAAGCCGCGGAATCTGTGCAGAGACGGGGTGCATGGGGGGTCAACAATATGCGGGGGTCCCTGGCCCCCCTGCCTTTGCCCGCGAGCCGATAGCCGCGGACTTCGGCCGAATTTTGGCCCCCTGGATCATCGGCAGCACGTCACCCCGGGAGCCCCCGCCGCCCGTCCCGGTGCCGATTTCGCTTAATGGGAATCGCCCCCCCGATTGTTTCGCTATGCACTCCGGGGGACCCTGGCACTTGGTAAACCCCGAGCCCAAACGCGCGCGCGGGTCTTGAGCGAATTTCGCCCCCCTTAGGGCGCGACAGCAGACCTAAATATCATCGTATTTCAGACGATTGCGAGGCCCCGCCGGCACTGACTGGCGGTCGGCTTCCAGGACCGGCACCGGCTGCACCTCCTGGAGCTGCACCGCGGCCGGGATCGATGTCCCAGGGCACGGGCACCGCTCCACCTGGCCACTGGCGCCGATGCTCCCGACTGGGGTCTAGGCCCGGGTCGGTCTTGGGCGTGAGCCGTGCCCGTTCCCCCTCCCTGTCGGCTGGCGATGGTTTCCCGAGAAACGCGGCGCCGATGTTGAAGGTCGGCAGGCTCAAGGCCCTGGCACTGGCGCCCGGGTGGAGTTGCACCGCGGCCGGGATTGAGGACCCAGGGC
>CAILVI010000356.1 GCA_903837595.1 uncultured Thiodictyon sp. | reverse complement strand
TGCTGGTCTGGGATGGCACCGGCGTCTGGCTGTGCAACCGCCGATTGCATCGTGGCCGCTTCGTCTGGCCCCGCGCCGATACTCCGGTCTTCCATCTCTCTGCCAGGCAATGGCAATGGCTCATCACCGGGGTCGATTGGCAGCGACTTGAGGCCGCGCCGCTGGCCCATTGGCGGGTATGAAACGACATGCAAAATCCGTACGCAAAAGCAGTGCTTGAACGACCGAACAAATATCGTTGAAACGCCCTGTTCATCGGGCTTTGCGCCCGGTGAACAGGTATAATTGTGGCATGGATTTACACGCTGATTTGGCCCGTTTCAACCCCGATCCCGCACTCGCGAATTGGATCACCGCCGCCGTTCAGAAAGTCATCAATCAAGCGCAGCAAGAAGCCGCCGAATCGGCGCGGCAAATCACCCGCCGCGACACCGAACTGCACGCCGCGCAGACCAAGATTCAAGCCCTCACCCTGGAGTTGGCCCACCTGCGCCGGATGCGTTTTGGCACCCGTAGCGAAGCCTTTACGGGTGAAGAACGCGACCTGTTTCAGGAAACCCTGGCCAGCGACATCGCCGCCGCCGAAGCGATATTGGCGCAAGAACAACAAGACAAGCCAGCGCCAACATCTGATCCGAAACCGCCGCGTCCGCGCGCCGGTCGTCAGCCCCTGCCGGAGCATCTGCCGCGCATCGAACATCGCCACGAACCGGACTCCTGTACGTGTGCAGAGTGCGGCAAGGGCCTAGTCAAGATCGGTGAGGACATCAGCGAACAACTGGATGTCGAACCCGCCCGCTTCTTCGTGCATCGTCACATCCGCCCGCAATACGCTTGCCGGGCCTGCGAGACCGTGACAGCGGCGCCGATCCCTCCCACCGTGATTGACGGTGGCATGGCCGCCGTGGGCTTGTATGCCTGGGTGATCATCGGCAAGCATCTGGACCATCTGCCGCTCTACCGACTGGAGCAGATCGCGGCGCGGGATCGGGTCATCCTGTCGCGTTCCACGATGGCGGAATGGGTCGGACGCATCGGCGTGGCGCTACAGCCGCTGGCGGACCGTCTGGCTGAACGGCTGCTGATGCGCAGCGTGCTGCACGCCGATGAAACACCGGTGGCGCAACTCGACCCGGGCCAAGGCAAGACAAAGCGCGCGTATCTGTGGGCCTACCGCAGCAACGTGCTCGAGACGGGCCCACCGATCGTGGTGTTTGATTACCAGACCAGTCGCGCGGGAAGGCACGCCAGGGAATTCCTTGCCGGGTGGCAGGGTCATCTCATGGTCGATGATTACTCAGGTTATAAAGCCTTGTTTGCCGACGGGGTGACGGAGCTTGGCTGCCTGGCGCACGCCCGGCGGAAATACTTCGATCTCAATGCGGCGCAAGCTAATCCGATAGCGCAGGAAGCACTGCGCCGGATCGCGGCGTTGTATGCCATCGAGGTACAGGGCAAAGACATGACGGTGGAGGAGCGCACGCAATGGCGGCAAGCGCACGCGCAGCCACTGCTGCAATCGATGCATGACTGGTTGTTGCAAACGCGTGTGACTGTGGCCAACGGCGGTGGTACGGCGAAGGCCATTGATTACAGTCTGAAGCGCTGGCCGGCTTTGAGTCGCTATGCCACCGATGGGCGATTGCCCATCGACAACAATCCGGTGGAGAACACGATCCGGCCCATAGCCATTGGAAAAAAGAATTGGCTCTTCGCCGGCTCCGAGCGCGCCGGCAAACGCGCGGCGGCAATTCAGACATTACTCGGTACAGCGAAACTCAATGGCCTCGATCCAGCGGCTTGGCTGCGCGATACGTTGGAGAAATTGCCGACCTGCCTCAACAGCCAGATCGATTCGCTATTGCCCCTGCGGGCGGAGCCCCTATCTCAACC
>CAILVI010000355.1 GCA_903837595.1 uncultured Thiodictyon sp. | reverse complement strand
CTTTGAGCGGCTGCCCCTGGCTGACACCCCGGCGGCCGTCGCGGCGCTCCTGCCTCAGGCACTGAAGCCGCAAGACCTCCAGGCCGGGCCGTCAAGTCTGTAGTTCGCCGGACGCTTACACTGATCCTGCCCCAATCCCATCGTGCGCAAGGCCGCCGTGACGGTGCGCGGACCCTGGGTCAGCAAGGCCCCCTTCAACAGCACCTGCGCGTTGGCCCAGGTCGGCGTCGTAAACAGGGGGGCAAAGGGCAGCAGAATCCCTACAATCGCAGTCGGTAGCGGCGGCAAAGGTGGTCACGTCTGGTGTTTTAGTCGGCTTCAGACGATACCGCCCGCGTCCCGCTGCCGCCAACTCTACGTTGACCTTACGCTCCCGCACCGGCCACTTGACCAGACCATGCATGGGGTCTTCCCTCAAACCAAAAATGGCCAAAGTCGAGTTGACATCCGAGGCATAGTCACCGAGGTCCGCCAGAACCTTGCCTGCACTCTTCTGGGTATTTCCTTTTTCTTCCAATTCTTTATCGTCAACGCTAATCGGAAATACCCCACCCTCTGCTAAGAAAACGGCCCCACCCCTTGGCGCCTAAGGGTCTGCGCTAAGCAAAAAGTCCCCACGCGCACCCCGGTCGCTTGGCGTGTCCGGGCACACTTGCACCGCGAGGCACCCTGCTGACCGGTGGGAGAGATGAGCCACGCGCCCTGCTGTTGATGCTGCGGCCAGCCGCGTCGAGCCGTGGCCAGCCGCGTCGAGCCGTGGCCAGCCGCGTCGAGCCGTGGCCAGCGGCGGATTGCAAATGTGGACGTGTCAATGCTGGAAACCTGTTTTTACTCAGCGCTGTAGACGCACCCCAGACGCGCTGACGGGTGATTGCAAAGAGAGGACTCCATGGTCCTGACCGGGGGTTGAGGCTAGCGTATCGGCCATGAACGCCTCACCCCTCAACGGCACGGAACTCGGCCTGCATCGGCTGGCGACGCCGTTTGCCCAGACCCGGGTCCAGCGCCCGCAGCAGGTGCGTCGGCTGATGGCCGGCATCGACGCGGACGGCCAACGCGTGCCGTTGGTGGTGGTGGCGCAGGGCGAGCGCTTCGTCTTGATCAATGGCTACCAGCGCTGGGCGGCGCTGACCCGGCTGGGCCGCGATACCGCTCAGGTCGAGGTCTGGGAGGGTCCGCTGTCGGCGGCCTTGGTGCAGGTCTTGGCCCGTCACCAGGGCCGCGCCGTCGAGCCGATCGAGCAGGCCTGGTTGCTGTCGTCAGCCCTGGCCGGGGGGTTGAGCCAACGCGCCCTGGCCACCGCGCTGGGGAAAGACCCCAGTTGGGTCAGCCGGCGTCTGGCGTTGCTCACCGCGTTGTCTGAGCCGGTGCAGGAGGCGGTACGCCAGGGCGTACTCTCGACCTGGGCGGCCAGCCGGGTGTTCGTACCGTTGGCGCGCGCCAACGCCGCCGATGCCGCGGCCCTGCACCGCGAGCCCTTGTCCACGCGGGAGCTGGCCACCTGGTATGGCCACTACGGGCCGGCCAACCGCACGGCCCGCACGCGGATGCTGGCACAGCCGCGGCTGTTCATCCAGGCGTTGGCGACCCGCGATGTCCCGGCCACTGCCAACGATCCCGAGGCGCAGTGGCTGGCGGAGTTGGAGCGGCTACGCCAGCAACTCCAGCGCCTGGCGCGCGCGCTGCCGGCCTTGCTCGAACCGTGTCCTGCGGCCGCCACCTGGGCGGCCCTGCGCCAGGCGGTGGCGAAGACCACGCTCGAGCGCCGGCGTCAACCGTTACAGGAGGGTGCGCATGTTGTCCGAACCACAACGCCAGACGATCATCGAACTGCACGCCAAGGGCCTGAGCCTACGTCAGATCAGTCACACCCTGGGGCACAGCCGCCGCACGGTGCGCCGGGTGCTGGCGCAGGGTGCACCGCGCACCCCGCGCAACAGGCCGCCAGTCACGAACTCGCCCGCACTCACCTCGACGCTGCCCACGCTCTACTGCGAGACCCGCGGGAACGTGGTGCGGATGCAGGAGTTGCTGCGCGAGCGCCATGGCCAGGAGGTCCCCTACAGTACCCTGACCCACTGGGTGCGCCAGGCGCAGCTGCGTGAGCCATCACCGGCGCGGGTCGGGCACGATGACTTTGCGCCGGGGCAGGAGATGCAGCACGACACCTCGCCGCACCGCCTGTCGGTCGGGGGAACGCCGGTCACGGCCCAGTGCGCCGGGCTCATCCTGGGCTTCAGCCGCTATGCCTTCATCCAGTATTACCCGCGCTTCACCCGTTTCGAGGCGCAGGTGTTCCTTCAGGAGGCCTTTGCCTTGTTGGGCGGGACCTGTGCCCGCTGTACCATCGACAATACCAGCGTCTGGAGACCAATCGCTATTCCGTCCCCGAGCGGCTGCTCGGCAAAGCGGTGGAGGTCTACCAGTACTTCGACACGGTGGTGGTCTGCTGTCAGGGTAAGGAGGTGGCCCGCCATCCGCGGGCGATCGGCCAACGCGACCGCCGCCTCACCACGCCCGGTCATCATGGTCCGCTGCGCCCCCGGCGCAGCGACCCACCCCCGGCGCAGCAGGCGCTGCTGACCGACGCCCCGCCGGTGCTGGCGCAGTATGTCCAGGCCCTGGTCGCGCATGCCCCGGGGCGCGGGGCGGCCCGGCTCAAGCGCCTGTTGCCGTTCCAACGCACCTACCCGTCAGCCCCCTTCCTCAACGCCGTCGCTCAGGCCTTGACCTATGGCCTGTATGACCTGACCCGCCTGGAGGCGCTGATCCTCAAACAGGTGCGCGGCGACTTCTTCCAACTCCCGGAGGCCGATTGATGCGCGCCGCCATTCATACCCTGCTCGCCGAACTGCACTTCGCCGGGATGCGTGAGACCCTGGACACGGTGCTCGACGCCGCCGAACCGGCCGGCGATCCGCCCGCGGCGTTGCTGTTGCGCCTGTTGCGCGAGGAGCATCGTCACCGCCAGGAGCGTAGCCTCGCCTACCGCCTGCACCAGGCCCACTTGCCCTGGGACTGGTCGCTGGACACCTTTCCGTTCGACCGTCAGCCGACGGTGGACGCCTCACACATCCGCGCCCTGGCCAGCCTGGGGTTCATCGATCGGGCCGAGAATCTGGTCCTCATCGGACCACCCGGCACCGGCAAAACGGCACTGGCCATCGGCCTGCTGCGCCAGGCCCTGGTCAACGGCTACCGTGGCCGGTTCTACAATGCCCAAGACTTGATCGACGAGCTGTATGCCGCGCTCGCCGACCACTCCACCACCCGCCTACTCAAGCGGCTGGCGGCCTATGAGGTTCTGGTCGTGGACGAGTTAGGCTACATGAACCTCACGCCCGAGCACGCCAACACCCTGTTCCAACTGCTGGAACAGCGCTACGCCCGCAAGAGTACCCTGATCACCACCAATCTCGAATTCGATCAGTGGTACGACCTGTTCCGCAATAAACCCTTGGTCGATGCCCTGCTCGACCGCCTGCAACACCACTGCATCACCCTGCGCCTGACCGGGCCGTCCTTACGCGCCCCCGCCGCGCCGGCCGACGCTCCCGCCCCACGCTGATCCGCGCCCGCGGCTAGGCCCCTCGCCACGGCCCGGTTCCTGGGGGGAACCGGACCGTGACGACGGCTGGCTTTTCACCAACGACCCAAACGATTCAGTCATCCAGTGCGCACTGGGTGGGTCCGCTTTTCTTAGCGCAAGT
>CAILVI010000354.1 GCA_903837595.1 uncultured Thiodictyon sp. | reverse complement strand
TCGGAGTTTTGAACAACTCGCCGTATTTTTCGGGGAAGCCACCGGTCGACAGCACCTTGACCGGGCCGGCGAGGTTGACCTCGCCTTGTTCCATTACCAGCTTGACGCCAGGGTGCGCCGAGTCGGTGGTCTGGAACACGGTGGCGCATTCATGCAACTTGTCGATGATGTACTTTTCGGTGACGCGCATGGTCGCCAGAATGCTGCCGTCGTCCGGGTCGGTCAGGGCAATTTCGCTGCCGGTCGCGATGGCATCGGCCGCCGCTTGGGCCGCCGAGAGGGTGATGGGGATAGGCCAGAACAAGCCGTCCGCCATTTTCATGCCATCACACACGCCCTGCCAGTCGGCGTGCGTCATGAAGCCTTGCAGCGGTGTGAAACCGCCAATGCCCAGCATGATGAGGTCACCCTTTTCGCGCGGACTTACGCGCAGGGTCGCGAGGGTGGCCGCGCGCCGGCGCTCACGTGCGAGTGCCTCGCCTTCAGGCAGCAGTGGCTGCAAATCAACGCCACCATGTGGATCAACCAATGCCATAGCCCTTGCTCCTCCAGGTTAATTGGAAACCCGTGCGGATACTACATTAAGAGCATGGGTTTCGCGTGTCATTGTCAGGATGTCGGCGTGCGTCATGCCGCCGGGCAGCGGCGTGAGGCAGCCGCTGCCGAGCAGGACGATATCGCTGGTTATCCCATAAAGTCAGAAAGGACAACCAGTCATCCGAGGTCGGATTAAGTATTTGGTGAAGTGCTTATGTGCCCTATCTTAGCCGCGCGCAGGGCGCCGGGCAAGACGCTTGGTGGCTGATGCACTCGCGCACATGTTGGTGGAGTGACGCCGGCAAGGCGGGACACAGAGTCGGCACGGTGAGCGAACGGGGGCTGGACCGGCGCGCTCTTGGCCGTCGATCCCCGTGGGCACATCAGCACCTCGGCCGGCCGTTGTTTTGCGGGGCTCTGGGGTATGCTTCAGGGCCGCAGTCGGCGAAGTGGGTTTGCGCCCGGTTGCATAAGAACATTAGAATCCGCGCAATCGTCAGCCCGCCAGCCAGGTCGCCCCATGCAGGACCCCACCACCCACTCGGACGCTGGCGTCGGCCGGGTCGAGGTCAAAGAGACCACGTGCTACATGTGCGCCTGCCGCTGCGGTATCCGTGTACACCTGCGCGACGGCCAGGTCCGCTACATCGAGGGCAACCCCAACCACCCATTGAACAAGGGGGTGATCTGCGCCAAGGGGTCCTCGGGGATCATGAAGCAGTACTCCCCTGCGCGCCTCACCCGACCGCTGCGGCGCAAGCCGGGGGCGGAGCGCGGCACCTCGCAGTTTGAGGAGTGCTCCTGGGAGGACGCCTTTGACCTGCTGACCCAGCGGTTGGGGCGGCTGCGCGCCACGGACCCCAAACGCTTTGCGCTCTTCACCGGACGCGACCAGATGCAGGCCCTGACCGGACTCTTCGCCAAGCAGTTCGGCACCCCCAACTATGCCGCCCACGGGGGCTTTTGCTCCGTGAACATGGCGGCGGGGATGATCTACACCATCGGCGGCTCCTTCTGGGAGTTCGGCGGCCCGGATCTCGACAAGGCCAAACTGTTCGTGATGATCGGCACCGCCGAGGACCATCACAGCAATCCGCTCAAGACCGCTATCTCGCAGTTCAAACGCCGCGGCGGGCGCTTCATCTCGATCAATCCCATCCGTACCGGTTACTCGGCGATTGCCGACGAGTGGGTGCCGATCAAGCCGGGGACGGATGGTGCACTGCTGCTGGCCATCATCCGTGAGCTGATCAGCCTGGGGCTGTATGACCGCGATTTTCTGGTCCAGTACAGCAACGCCGCGGAGTTGGTGGTGGACAACCCTGCGCGCGCCGACCACGGACTCTTCGTGCGCGTCGATGCCGACGCCGACCCGGACTGTATCGACCCCGAAAACAAGCTCTGGTGGGATCGTAAGAACGGCGCCGTCCTCACCCACACCCCAGGTGCCGATCCGCTGCTCATGGGCCGCTATACCCTGGCTGATGGCACTCGGGTCACGCCCGGCTTCCAACTCCTCAAGGAGCGGGTGGAGGACTGTACGCCGGAGTGGGCAGCTGACATTACCGGTATCCCGGCAGTGACCATCCGCCGTCTGGCGCACGAGATGGGTGTGACCGCGCGGGATGAGAAGATCGAACTGCCGATCGCTTGGACCGATTGTTGGGACAATGAACACGCGACCGTCACCGGTAACCCGGTCGCCTTCCATGCCATGCGCGGCCTGGCGGCCCACTCCAACGGTTTCCAGACGACCCGGGCGCTGGCCATCCTGATGAGCATCCTGGGGACCATCGACCGCCCCGGCGGCTTTCGTCACAAGGCCCCCTACCCGCGCCCCATTCCGCCCTGTCCCAAGCCCCCGGTGGGTCCCGAGTGCGTCAAGCCCAACACGCCCTTGGATGGCATGCCGCTCGGCTGGCCGGCGCGGCCGGAGGACCTGTTTGTGGACGCGCAAGGCGAGGCAGTACGTCTCGACAAGGCCTTCTCGTGGGAATATCCGCTCGCCGTCCATGGGCTGATGCACAACGTCATCACCAATGCCTGGCGCGGCGACCCCTATCCGATCGACACCCTGTTCCTGTTCATGGCCAACATGGCCTGGAATTCAACCATGAACACGGTTGAGGTCCGCCGCATGCTGACCGACAAGGGGGCGGACGGGGAGTACAAGATCCCCTTCCTGGTGGTCTGCGACACCTTCTCATCCGAAACCGTGGCATTCGCTGACCTGGTGCTGCCGGACACCACCTATCTGGAGCGCCACGATTGTCTCTCCATGCTGGATCGGCCGATCTCCGAGTTCGACGGCCCGGTGGACTCCGTGCGTGTCCCGGTGCTGCCCCCCAAGGGTGAGTGCAAGCCCTTCCAGGAGGTACTGATCGAACTGGCCTCACGCCTGAAGTTTCCCGCCTTCGTCCATGCGGACGGGAGTCGCAAGTACCGCGATTATCCCGACTTCATTGTCAATTATGAAACCTCTCCCGGTTCCGGTATCGGCTTTCTCGCTGGCTGGCGCGGCAAGGACGGGGACAAATTCCTGAAAGGTGAGCCCAATCCGCAGCAATGGGAGCGCTACGCCGAGCACGGCTGCGTCTATCACCACGAGCTGCCGCGCTCCTATCAGTACATGCGTAACTGGAACCAAGGCTATCTGCACTGGTCGCGCGTCCATGGTATGACTCGCCACGCCGACCCTATCCTGATCCATGTCTATTCCGAGGTCTTGCAGCGCTTTCGCCTCGCCGCTCAGGGTAAGCGGCCCGGGCGTCGGCCGCCCCCGCGACTGGCCGGGCGCGTCGAGACCTATTGCGACCCCTTGCCGTTCTATTATGAGCCGCTGGAGACCGGGCTTACGGACACCGGGCGCTATCCGCTCAACGCGCTGACCCAGCGACCCATGGCCATGTACCATTCCTGGGACAGCCAGAACGCCTGGTTGCGGCAGATCCACAGTCACAATTACCTGTTTTTGAGCCCCCAGGTGGGGGCGGCCAACGGGTTCGCTGACGGTGACTGGATCTGGGTGGAGTCCGCCCACGGCAAGGTGAGGTGCATGTGCCGTTTCTCGCAGGCCGTGGAGCCCGGTACCGTCTGGACCTGGAATGCCATCGGCAAGGCGGCCGGGGCCTGGGGCCTGGGCAAGCGCGCGGATGAGTCCCGCAAGGGCTTCCTGCTCAATCACCTGATCAGCGAGGAATTGCCCGCCCACGCCGCCGGGGAGTATTGTTCAAACGCCGACCCGGTGACCGGCCAGGCGGCCTGGTTCGATGTGCGGGTGCGGGTCTACAAGGCCGGCGCCGACGAGCCCAAGGAGACCTCACCCCAATTCGCCCCTATGCCGCTGCTGCCAGGGCAGGAGCGCCGCCGCGGTCGCTGGCAGGCGTATGTGGCCGGGCTCTTCGGGAAAGTACGGTAGGAGCGGCCCCCAGGCCGGGGCGTCGGCGACGGCCAGTGGCTGTCAGTACGGCAAACCACTTGTCCGCGCTGGTGATGTGTCCGTGCTGACGGATTTGCGTAATTGATTCTTCAAAAAGGGTAACGCCATGACTGATCCTTCCGCCGATTATCAAGAAAACCACGACCGCTTCGTTCGCGAGGCCCGCGCCTCCGGTCTGGTCTGGGGTCTCCAGTCCGACAACGGCTGGGCCGTTTGCGAGTCCAACGAATACGAGGACACCGACGTCTACCCATTCTGGTCGACCGAGGCGGCGGCGCGCATCCATAGTTCGGATGACTGGGCGGCCTATAAGCCGGCGAGTCTCCACCTGGACCTCTTCATCGATACCTGGCTGGCCGGGATGGACGAGGACGGGGTCATGGTGGGTACCAATTGGGACGCCGAGCTCATGGGGCTGGAGGTGGAGCCGTCCGACCTGGCCGATGAGCTGATGATCGATGAATATGACGATGAGGATGAGGATGAGGATGAGGATGAAGAGGACGGCCCGGATGGTGGCGATCATCGCCGCGCTTGAGTCGTGCTGAGTTGGTGGCCGATTCCGGTGAGCAATGCCAATGAGAAGTAACCGCCCATGACCCAGTTGGCCCTGGTGATCGATCTGAATGTTTGCGTCGGCTGTCACGCCTGTGTGACGTCCTGCAAGCAGTGGAATACCTCCGGCTGGGCGGGCCCCCTGGTCGACCAGAATCCCTATGACGCGGACCCGACCGGGACCTTCTTCAATCGCGTTCAGACCTTCGAGGTCGGCACCTTCCCGGACACCGAGACGGTACACTTTCCCAAGAGTTGCCTGCACTGCGAGGAGCCGCCTTGCGTGCAGGTTTGCCCGACCGGGGCCTCCTATAAGCGGGCGGATAACGGCATTGTCCTGGTCGATTACGACAAGTGCATCGGCTGCAAATACTGCTCCTGGGCCTGTCCCTATGGCGCCCGGGAGTTCGATGAGCAACAGCGGGTCATGAAAAAGTGTACGCTCTGCATCGATCGCGTCACTGATGATCGCCTGCCCGAGCGGGAGCGCAAGCCCGCCTGTGTCATGGCCTGCCCGAGTAGTGCGAGGTTCTTCGGGGATGTCCATGATCCGGACTCTGAGGTCTCCATCGCCATCCGCGAACGGGGCGGTTACCAGCTGTTGCCCGAGTGCGCAACACAGCCGGCCAATCATTACCTCCCGCGGCGCAAGACCCGTATCTATATCCATCCCGAGGAGCTCACCCGGGCCGACAACCCCTTGCTGAAAGAAGATCTTACCATCGGTGAAGATGAAGAGACCTTGGACGATGTGACCTGGTAGCAGGGGAGATGGGGATAGTCAGTCCTCGGTGCTTCGGCAGTGACTGACGAATCGATCCTGATCCATCGCTGCACCTCATCGCCCGGCCACTATCCACTATCCACTATCCACTATCAGATC
>CAILVI010000353.1 GCA_903837595.1 uncultured Thiodictyon sp. | reverse complement strand
GCCTCCCCGTAACCGGCCACACCGCGAATCAGTGCGATCAGTTCCTGCGACTTACCCTGGTGGCGGATGCCAATGCGCGCTCCGTTCGGCAGCAGCACTTCCACCGCTGCAGGTGACGTTGCGTAAGCGTCGTCTCCAGCACCCCATTGGCCTGCCCGCGGTGGCGTGATACACCGGAGGCATGAAAGCAAAAACAACGGCAGGACGGCGGTGCCGGTTCACCGCCGAGGAACGACATCGCCTGATTCAGGAGCATGCGGCGAGTGGTCTGACGAAGAAAGCGTTTTGCGCCCGGCGTCGGATCAAGCTGACCACATTTTATGCCTGGGCGCAGCGAGCGCACACAGCGGTTGCCACTCGTTCGCCAGCTTTTGCGCAGGTTGAGGTTTGTGCCAGTTCGCCAGCAACGTCACCTGCAGCGGTGGAAGTGCTGCTGCCGAACGGAGCGCGCATTGGCATCCGCCACCAGGGTAAGTCGCAGGAACTGATCGCACTGATTCGCGGTGTGGCCGGTTACGGGGAGGCACATCCATGCTGACCTTTCCCGGATCGCTCAAAGTGTTTCTGGCGATGGACGCGGCCGACCTGCGCCAGAGTTTCTCCGGTTTATGGGCGACGACGGTCAACGTGCTCAAGGACGATCCGTCCACGGGTGCGCTCTACGTCTACACCAACCGGCGGCACAACCGGGTTAAGATCCTCTATTTCGACGGCACCGGTCTGTGGGTCATGACCAAGCGGTTGGAAGAGGGCACGTTCAACTGGCCCAAGGGGATCGACGTGCAAAACGGCAAGTTGCAACTCAGTCCGGAAGCACTCGGTTTGCTGCTCGACGGCGTGGATTTGCGACGTGGATCGCTACGTCCGTGGTACCAACGCTGATGATAACTTTTCGAATATTTTGCACAACTTTTTCGCGGGTTCCGACGTTCTATACAACGTACGGAACATGCAAACGCAAATCGAAGAACTTCGCCGGTCGATTGCCGCGCAGGCCGCCCAGATTGAGGCCCTGCGCGTCGAGAATGAATCGTTGCGCGCAGAGAACCGGCTCCTGCAGCAGAAGAATCAGTTCCTGCTCAAGCGCATGTTTGGGCGTACGAGCGAGAAGATCGATCCCCGCCAGTTGGAACTGCTGTTGGGTTATGCGCCCGCGGCGACTCTGGATGACAACAACGAACCACCGAAGCCGCCTACGCCTCCGCGCCCGCGTGCGCCCCGCGATCGTAAACCGCGCCTGCCGGAGCACCTGCCGACCGAAGAGATTGTGATCGATCCCGAGGCGGTGAAGCAGAACCCCACGGCTTATCAGTTCATCGGCGCGGAAGTTACCGAGGAACTCGACGTCACGCCCACACGTTATTTCCGGCGCCGCATCATCCGGCGGAAGTTCACGAGCAAGACGAACCGTGCGCTACCGCCCGTCATTGCGCCGCTGGTGCCGCGCCTGGTAGAGGGTGGATTCGCCAGTCCCGGGTTGATCACTGACATTCTGCTCAAGAAGTACGTGGACCACCTGCCGCTCTACCGGCAGGAGATGATCCTGCGTACGCGCCACGGGATCGAACTTTCCCGCCAGACGATGAGCGAGTGGGTGCGCATCGCCGCCGACTGGCTCCAGCCAATCTATCAGCACATCCGCGAAGACCTGAAGAAATGCGGATATCTGCAAGTGGACGAAACGCCGATCCGCTACTGCGGGGCCGACACTGGTGGCAGTCGAAAGGGATATTTCTGGGTCTACAACCGCCCCGGCGGCGACGTGCTTTTTGAATGGCATACTGGTCGTGGCGGTGGTTGTCTCAAGGGAATGTTGCAGGACTTTCGCGGAAAAGTACAGAGCGACGGTTATGTGGTCTATGCCAGCTATGCCAAGGACCACGGTGGTATTGATCTGGCGGCCTGCTGGGCGCATGCACGACGCAAGTTCGACGAGGCCAAGGAGGATAGCCCCGTACTGGTGCGCTGGGTTCTGCACCAGATCCGCTTGATGTACCGGATCGAGGAATCCTTGCGCGGCAAAGGGCCAAACTTGCGGCAGACGGTGCGCAGTGCCCAGACGGCCATGATCCTGGCCCGCTTGGAAAAGGTACTGCGCGCAAGACAGTTGGCCTTTCACCCGACCAGTCCCACGCGCAAAGCCATCAACTACGCGGTGGACCTCTGGCAGGAGTTGCTGCGCTTCCGCGACGACGGCCGCTTGGAAATCGACAATAATCTGGTCGAGAACGCCATCCGGCCCACCGCCATCGGCAAGAAGAACTGGCTCTTCATCGGCCACCCAGACGCCGGTGATCGCGGTGCCATCGTCTACACGATCATGGCCAACTGCCGACGCCTCGGCATCAATCCGCGGGAATACCTGCTGGATGTCCTCACCCGCCTGCCGGCGCTGACCAACCGGCAGACCGCCGACCTCACGCCCCGGCGCTGGCTCGCCGCCCGCAGCCGGGCGCAGGCTGCTTGATCTCCCGCGCCACCGTACCACTCCGCCGGTCAACCGCCAATGGGGTGCTGGAGCTGCCGCTTACGATGCAGAAGCTAAGGAATAACTCAAGCGACTCGCGAACGAGTAGACGGTGCCGGCCATTGTAAGTCTACACCAACCGGCCGGAATGCATTTCTCGCTCACAGCCGAGGATCGACGGGTTCGCTTTCCAGTGCCAGCACGCCGAAAACACACTCGTGCACACGACGCAGG